>CAJBSZ010000400.1 GCA_903958395.1 uncultured bacterium
CATTAGTGCGAATCAGTGCAGATTAGTGGTGAAGTCTTCCTCCCGACGTGTGATGAGATGCGTCTGCCCCGGGCGGAAAGGGATGTTGTTTCGACATGATGGATTTGCTAAGTTTCAGCTCAGGCAGGACGCCATTGAGGTGAAGCATGACCGCATTAGCACAAAAGATTTATGACGAGGTGCTGGATCTCCCGACGGTTTCCGGATAAGATTTTCTCACGCGAAGCCGCGAAGCTGCGAAATGGAACGGGAAATATTTTATGAAACAGCAGGATTCTGATGATGTAGATCGGCGGGATTTGCTAAACCGTGAAGTGGAACGGTATGTGGAACTTTTGTCCCGTGAGAAAGACACCGTAGGTATCGTTCTTTTTGGCTCTTTAGTGACAGGGAATGTTAACGCAAATTCCGATGTTGATTTGATGATTGTGAAAGAAACAACCGTTCCGTTTTGGGAGAGGCTCAAATTGGTTCGCAAACTGTTACGTCCCCGGGTGGCCACGGATATTCTGGTATATACCCGTGATGAATTGCGAGCGATGTGGCGCGGGCGGCCTTTTGTGAGACAGGAAATCGTGGAGCGAGGGAAAGTTTTATATGAACGAGAGCGCGGAACGTTGGCTGGGCTTTGCGCTTAACGATAGACTTCTCTTCGATGGCCGATGGTGACGACAAGAACCAGAAGCGTGTCATCATAAATCTCATAGATGACCCGGTAAGATCCAATACGGATCCGCCAAGCGGGTCGCCCTGAGAGTTTCTTGCAACCGGCGGGGCGAGGAGTATCAGCCAAATCCTGAATGGCGGAAACAATGCGGTCTTGATCCGGAGGAGAGATTTGAGCGAGTTGCTTTTGGGCTGTTCTTAGGATTTCGAGTCCGTAGCTCATGCGCCGATTCCGAGACGAATCTCTTGAACGGCTTGCGCAAATGGAAGTTTTTCATGCGATGAGGCCTTGGCGTGATCATACGCGCGAATATCATCCAGTGCCTCAAGTTCGTCAACGATCTGCTCCCATTCAAGTACAGGCAACAATACCGCTTTGCGTTTCTGATGCGCATCGATGACATATTCTGGATGTACCATAACCATGACAATACTATCCATGAATCAGGGTATTTTATCAATAGAAGACTTGTCTGTTCTCCCGAGGGTCGGTGCGGGATTTTTATTTCTGGTACTCCGGGAATACAAATCCCGCACCATTTACGCGGGATCAGCCTCTCCCCTCTGCGTTCTTTGCGACTTCCATGAGAAGGCTATGTCAAGCGTCCGCTGTGGCGGACACCAATCAAGAACTCCCGTCGCCGTCAGGCTTCCATTCGCACTCATAGTGGACCATACCATGTGGTCCGGTGCAGTTTAGGGTCCGTCGTCGGGGCTGCCAGCTTGAGCACGAACTCATTAATGTCCTTGGTAGGACGGTTCTAGTCGCAAATCGCAGTCACCCGGGACGGGACGTCGAGATTGTTCTTAATTGGTATCCAACACAGCTAAACGCATCCTCCTTGTCCTAATTTGTTGTTCCAGTGTTACAATAGGGATGAGGAGTTATCCATAGACCCGACAGAGGGCCTCCAATAGCCCGGCGGAGGGGCTGTGGATAACTCCGGCGAGTCACGGGCTATCCCTCTTTCGATTAAGCTTCTTCCCGCAGGTGGTGCATTCTATTTCCTCTCTCATGCTGCCTCTTTTCTGGCAGGGATCTTACGCGCCCGCAACGGTTCATAGGTTTCCCCTGATTGCCACAGCTTCATTAACAAAACGGCCAGCTTGCGTGCCACCGCCACCACGGCTCGCTTCTTGGCGCTCTTCCCTCCCCGCCCCACCAGTCGTTCTCCGAACCGGCGCAGATTACAGTCGGGCCCAAATGCCCCCATGATATAGTGGGCGGACCCTACCAATAAACGGCGCATCAGAGTGTTTCCGCAATGCGTGATTCCCAGCTGCTTGTCCACTTCACCCGATTGATCACGACGTGGCGTCATGCCCAGAAAGGCGCCCGCCTGGCGTGGATCGGGAAAACGCTTGGGATCCTCCATGGCTAGCACAAAAGCCAGGGCTGTCAGTTCGCCAACACCCGTCACTTGGCTGATTTGCTCTACGATCTTCTCGTATCGCTCACTTCCAGCCAGACTGTGGATTTTCTTGTCGTAGGAACGGATGACTTCGGTCTGGGCTTCGATGCCCGCGAGTAACGGCTCAAGCACTAAAAGCGTCTCGGACGATGCATCCTGCCGGCATCGCTTCGCAAAGCTCTCGGTGCTGCACTTGTTCACGCGTTCACCCGCCACCTTGACCAGGGACCGGACCGCATTCACCATCGTGGCACGAGTTCGCACGGCAACATCACGCGCCTTGATCATGGTCATATCCGCCTGCGTCTGGGCACTGCGCAGCATGACGGGGTGCAAAAGCTTCCGGTCCGTCCTCACCAGACGTGCCAGTATCTCCGCATCAATCCAATCGCTTGAGCCTGAGGGAGCGGCTGAATAGTGGGCGATAAGCGGGTTTAAGGGGTGCAGGGATGCGCCTGCGGCAAAAAAAATGTTGTCGCAGGCGTTTTTTTTGTTGCTTTTATTAATACGTATA
>CAJBSZ010000401.1 GCA_903958395.1 uncultured bacterium
CGCGGCGCGTAGCGCCCCTCCCACCAAGTTTTTATTTAGCCCCTCCCCTCGTCAGTGACCCATTACGAGGATGGCCCGGCGGCTGAAAAAACTCGATGGCTCCTTCTGTAGGCACCGCTCGCTCGCTTTGTCACAAGCGGGTGACGCAGTCCGGGTTCGGTGTGTTTCATGGTTTCCAATCTATTCGGGCTTTCTTCGTTTCGAGATTAACGAACACCGAGGCATGGGCAAATTCCCTTTGGTAACTCCAGCCGGCTTGCTTCGCCTCACCCAAGGGCGCTCCCAATGGTCGCTCCAATTCCGGGTAGGATTCGAGCGTCCCGTGGCAGTCGGTGTAGCCCCACGAGTAACAAAACAACGACCCCGGACGAGCCGCGACGAGAAAACAGGCCAGCGGAAACGTGATCTGTTCGCGGGCGAGCTTCAGCAACTCCGCCTCAGGCCGCTTCATCATTTCATTATCCATCCAGTTGAAGCCCGGCCAGCCCTTGATCACGACAAACTTGCCCTTGGCTGCCGCCAGCGCGATGGTTTCGATATCGGCCCGGATGTCCGCCGCTTGGTTGCTCTTGAACGCCGCGAAATGCTCAATCATCACGCCGTCCAAGCCCTCCCAATCGAGAATTTCCCGAAAATCGGTGGCGCGTGTTCCGTTGGCCAACACGATCTTGTCCGCGCCGAGCTTCCGTTTGGTGAGAGCGAGCATTTCACGCAAGCCCGCGACCACCGCTTCGGCCTTTTCGCTGCCAACCGCCTTCGTCAAAGCCGGAGTGAACGCCTGCGGCAGTGCGTCCACAAATACCCCGTCAATCGGGCCGCGCTTCATTTCGTTTGCGATCACGTCCGACCACCACTCGCGGAACGCCGCGTTCGACGGATCGGGCCGGGGCGTGCCCGAAGTATGTTTGACGATCTCGCCGCCCGCCGTGCGCAGCGTCCACTCCGGGCGATAGGTCTTGAACGCCTCGTAACCACCCCAGTTGATGAAGGCATTGAGATAGAAGAGCACCTTGACCGACGGATTGCGCTGCTTGAGCCGCCGCGCCGTGTCCGCCACGCCCGCCTCCGTGCTGCCGTGTGCGCTGGCACCGTGCCCCTTTTCCAACGTGACCATAACGCTGTGCTTCGCGAGGAAATCAAGCTCCGCATCCGTCATGTTGCCACTGCGCTTGCCAAAATGAATGTTCAGCGGCACGCGGTCCCAATTGGCCGGTGGAGGCACGTCGGCCGCGTGCAACGCAGCCAGCGGCGCGAGCAGCAGGGCGGTGAGGGTTGTGAGTTTGTTCATGTTTGCGCACCTTAACTTTGCTGGTGTTGACGAATTCACCATTCAACATTATCTCCTTGATGCTCTGCATATTTGAAACGCTTTCAGCATAACAAACCACTGTAGGCACCGCATGCTCGCTTTGTCACAAGCGAGTGACACAGTCCGGGTTCGGTGTCTTCGGGAGCGTCTCCTTCCAAGCGGTCAACGCCTGGGTCATGCGGGCGATCAATTCAGGGTGCTGTTGGCTCAGCTCCTTCGTCTCGGCCCGGTCCTGGACGACATTGTAGAGTTCGACCTGCTTGCCTTGGGTGTCGGCAAACAGCTTCCACTCGCCATCCCGCATGGCGAAGCCTGCTTGCACCTTCCAAAAGATCGGCTTCGTGCGCGAAACAGCCTTGCCCTGCCATGCCTCGATCAGGTTCTCGCCATCCCCACGGTAATCATCCGGCAGGACCGCCCCGGCAGCGGCGCACAGCGTTGGCAGCAAATCAACAGCCGTCAGGACCGTGGTCTCGTTGGTCGTGTTGGCCGGGACGTGGCCGGGCCAGCGGACGATGAACGGCGTGCGCACGCCTCCTTCGAAAAGAGAACCCTTCCGCCCGCGCAGGCCTCCGGTGGAACCGACACTGCTGTAGTGCTTACCAAAGCCCTTCTTCGCGTCTCCGTCCTTGGGTGTGGGTGGACGCGCATCCGGCTTCCACTCTTGGCCTGCGGGACCGTTGTCGCTGGAAAAGATGACGATGGTGTTCTGCTCCAGACCCGCTTTGCGGAGCGCGTCGAGTACCCGTCCGACGATCTGATCGCCTTCATAAATCCAGGCGGCATAGGCCTGGCGTTGCGGATCCAACGCCTTGAACAGCTCCACAGACGCTTGACTGGGCTGAATCGCGAGGTGAGTCTGGGGAATCCAGACATTGAGATAGAAGGGTTGCCGCTGTTTCAGCTCCTCAATGGTTTTCACGGCGTATTTTCCCACTTCACCCTTTCCCAATTGCGGTCCCGGGCCGTGATAGACCGTCGAGACATCAACCCCATACGCTGACATCTGCGGAGCATTGGCGTCCTTTCCCATGTGCCATTTCCCGACATGCGCCGTTCTGTAGCCAGCCGCTTTCAAAAAACGGAACAGGGTAGGCGCCTTCGGGTCGAGCCAGTCGGGCTGGCCGATCTTACGGTTGGCCTCCGGACTCATAAGGGCAAAGAGGAACGAATACCGCGCCGGGAATTGTCCGGTCGTCGCCGCCACACGGCTTGGCGAACAGACCGGGCTGAGCACGTTGAACTGACGAAAGGACATCCCCTCCTGTGCAAGCCGGTCCAGGTTGGGTGTCTTCTGCCAGGTGTTGCCGTGACAGGCCAGATCGCCCCAGCCCCAGTCGTCGGCATAGATAAATACGATGTTCGGCTTCGTTGATTGTGTCGTCTCGGCGGCACGTAGCGCGGTCAGTGGAGTCAAAAGCAGGGAAAGGAGAACGGCGAGGGTGTGTTTCATTTCGGTTTACTTCCAGTCGATACGGGCGTTTTCCTGTTCGATATCCACGAATACGGACACATGCTCGAACTCGCGCGTGTATGTATAGCCCGCACGGACGGCTGGGCCTTTCGGCGCGCCCAGGGGGCGCTCAAACTCAGGACGCGGCTTTCGCCACTGCGTGCTGTTCTTAGCATCATAGCCGTCATGCGCGAAGAAGTAACTGTGCTTTTCGGCGTAGATGAGAAAGAGCGCAAGCAGATACTGGAACCGGTGCTCAGAAACATCCTCTTTCTTCGGAGCCGTACGGATCTCATCCGTGCGCGCCTCGTTCGCCTTCCCCGCATCGCCGCTCTCTTCGCCCAGTCCGGCGGTGAAAGCGACGACGTATCCCTGGCGCGTAGCCTCCTGGAAGGCCGCGATGCCCTTGGCCACATAGTCCTTCACCGGTACATTGCCCACCGTCGTCTCAAACGCCTCGATGTAAGTGCCGTCAAACGCCCGCAGGCGGCTCATCCTCGCATCCGGGAAGCGTGCCCGCAACACGTTCGCGAGCATGAGCTTGTCCGGCCCCATGGCCCGCCGGGTCTCCTCCAGCAGGGTTGTATAGCCACCGAGCACGCCCTCCTTCTTCGCCTTGCCGATCTCGCCCAGCAGATAGGTCGGCTCCAGGACCTTCACATTCCCGTCGAGGAAGAGCCCGTCGATCGCCGGATCGGCGCAGAC
>CAJBSZ010000402.1 GCA_903958395.1 uncultured bacterium
AAAAACTCAAAAATCCAAGCCTTCCATCGAAACCCGGCTCAAGAAAGAGTGGCCGGTTAATGCCAATGCGGTCTCATCGCCGATGAGTGAAACCTTAGCTTGATAGCTATGGCCGGCGTCCCTCCCAGTTTATAATCACGGTATTTTCCTGTATTTCGGGAGGGTCGGCGGCCTCGCCGACCGTATTTAGCCTTTGACATCGCCGGATTGTTCCCAATTTAGGAGTATCATCATAAAAAAAACTTGAAAGTTTGTTGACGATGTAGTCAGTAGCGACTATTTTCCCTTACTAAAGAAGGCGTTACCAGGCATACAAGATATAGGGGGTAAAAGTGGATTCACCCAATATCCGTTGGATAAATAAAAAAGCGGCTATTTAGTCAGCTTTGACCGCCTGGTGATAATCAATAATGGACGACGAACCAGACCAGCGACCTGAAGGTAGAGCATCGCGAAGGGCTTCAAAGACCCGTCAACGCTTGTTGGATGCAGCCTTGTACATCTTCAATACCAAGGGTGTTGAAGGCTGTGCCATCGAGGATATCACCGAAAGTGCCGATGTCGGGAAAGGTACGTTCTACCGGCACTTCATGGATAAACAGGACGCCCTCCGGACGCTTCTCGATTTCGCCGCCGATGACCTGATCAAACGCATGCCGCCGGAACAGTCTCCCGCCATTTCATTTGAGGACCGGATCACTCAACTCATCCAGGCCCATCTCACTTTCTTCACGGAACGATCCGATCTGTTCCTTCTTTTTCTTCAGGGACAAACCATGGTGGCCACACGGTCTGCGGCAGTGCCGGGACTTCATGCCCCGTATGCCCGCTACATCGGCGCCATCGAAACCCGGATTGCCGCCTCCCTCCCCGCGACGGTCCTCCCCGAGCAGAAGCGGCAGATCGCCTCGCTACTGGCCGCCGCCGCCTGCGGCCCCGTCACGGTGGGCCTCTCCATTTCAAGCAGCAAACACGATGTGATCAAGACCCTCGACCTGGCGCGGCAGTCGCTCCTGGCGGGAATAAAACAAGTTCTGTTGAAATGATTCAAAGAAAGGGATAAAGCAGTACTCCATGAACAACGAAAACATGATGCAAGAAGCCGTCACCGCTAACGACGAACCTCCGCCTAGTAATGAGGAACCTGCGACTACAACGCAGCTTTCCTCAACCCCTGGAACAGCAACCCCACCGCAACCCCGCCAGAGCCCTAAATGGAACGACTGGCGCTGGCAGATCCGGAACCGGATCCGGACCTATAAAGAACTCACCGATTTTTTCCCCTCCCTTCGATCCAATGCAGGAATCGCACGGGTGGCTGAAAAATATCCGATGGCGATCACGCCCTATTATGCCTCCCTGATCAAGTCCACCGATCTCTCCGACCCCGTGTACCAGATGAGCGTCCCTCAGGGCCAGGAACTCCTCGCACCCGACTTTCTTCACGCCGATCCGCTCGAAGAGGAAGAGGATATGCCCGTCCCCGGTCTGGTGCATCGTTACCGCGACCGTGCCCTGCTGATGGCCACTACCATGTGCTCCATGTATTGCCGCCATTGCACCCGCAAACGCGTCGCCGGATATCAGGAATCCTGCATCGATGTCAGCCAACTGAACGCCATCACCGATTATCTCCGCGCCCACCCCGAGGTGAAGGATGTGGTGATTTCCGGCGGCGACCCGATGACCATGTCCACCTCGCTCCTGGAGCGCATTCTGGCCGCAGTCCGTTCGGTGCCCAGCGTGGACATCATCCGTATCGGCACACGCGTGCCGGTCGTCATGCCCCAGCGCATCACGAATGAACTCACCACAATGCTGTCCAAGTATCACCCGGTGTGGATCAATACGCATTTCAACCATCCGAATGAGATTACGCCTGAATCCGCGGCGGCCTGCGCCAAACTCGCAAATGCAGGGCTCCCGATCGGAAATCAGTCCGTACTCCTGCGGGGCATCAATGACACTCCCCAGGTCATGGAGGAACTGTGCCGCGCCCTCGTCAAAATTCGAGTCCGGCCTTATTATCTCTTCCAGTGCGATCTGGTCCGGGGCGTGGAACATTTCCGCACCCCCATCAGCCGCGGGATCGAGATCATGGAATATCTGCGCGGCCGCCTGAGCGGGCTCGCCATTCCAACCTATGTGGTGGATACCCCCCATGGCGGCGGGAAAATTCCGGTGCTGCCCAACTACATCATCTCCTCAAGCCCGTCACACACCGTGTTGCGGAATTTCGAGGGAATGATCATGAACTATCCCGAACCCATGGAACCGATGCCGCGGACGCCTCCCTCCACGAATGCCCGCTCAGGCAGTCCGGGCGTCTGGGAAGTGGCCGCCGGTCATTCCTCCGCGATCACCCCCTCAGGCTCGCACCGCCAGAAACGCCGGGCCGCACGGAAAGTTCAGCGCGGCGATACCTCCCAACAGCATCCGGAATTCAACCTGCTCCTGGAGTCATTGATGTCGGAAGGCGGAGGGTGAGATCACGGTGAGCCTGACGATTGGAATGACCTACGACCTTCGCCGTGATTATCTGGCTCTTGGATTCAAGGCGGAGGATGTTGCCGAGTTTGACTCGGACATCACGATCGACACCATTGAAAGCACCATAGCCGCTCTCGGCTACCGCCCCGTACGGATCGGTCATGCCCGCGCCCTCTGCGCCCAACTGGCCGCCGGGGCACGCTGGGATCTTGTCTTCAACATTGCCGAGGGCGTCGCGGGCCGAAGCCGCGAAGCTCAGGTGCCCTGCATGCTCGAGGCGTACGATATTCCCTACACGATGTCCGACCCGCTCGTGTGCGCCGTCACCCTCGACAAATCCATTGCCAAGCGCATTCTCCTGACGGAAGGACTGAACACCCCGGGCTTCCACGTGGTCCGGAGTGAGTCCGATGTGGCCGACGTCACACTGCCCTACCCGCTGTTCGCCAAGCCGATCGCCGAGGGAACCGGCAAGGGAATTGACCGCGCCTCGTGCGTCAAGAATTCCGCGGAATTGCGGGCGGTATGCCAGACCCTTCTTTTGAAATACGATCAGCCGGTCCTGGTTGAAGAATTTCTGCCCGGTCGCGAATTCACAGTGGCCATTCTCGGAACGGGCGCGAAAGCCCGCGTCCTGGGCGGCATGGAGGTGGTTCTCCGCCCCAACGCGAACACCTCAATCTACACCTACGAAATGAAGGATCAGTACGAGAACTTCGTCGACTACCACCGGCTTCCGCGCACACCGGAAACCGAAGCGGTCGAAGCTTTGGCTCTGGCATCCTATCGTGCCCTCGAAGTCCGTGATGCCGGGCGGGTGGATATCCGCATGGATCGTCATGGCGTGCCCTCCTTCATGGAAGTCAACCCGTTGCCCGGCCTCAATCCCGAGGATTCGGATCTCCCGATCATTGCCCGACAGGAGGGAGTGAGTTACCAGGAAGTCATCCGGACGATCATCGAGAGCGCCCTCTCCCGGATTCCCACCGTCCTATGAAGGCGCAGCGCGAACCGATCCTCATCCTTCATCACGCCATTCCGGCGCCCGGAAGCTGTCACAATGCCGAGAGCGATGCCGGGGTCATGGATGAGGTGAAAATCGTATCTGAAACGTTTCAGATGCTTAAAATCCCCTTCCGCGTCGCCCCGGTGGAGTCCCTGAAAAGTCTTCCAGAACTCCTCCAGGCCGCCCCAGAGCGGCTCATCGTCAACCTGGTTGAAAACTTCCCTGACCGCCCCGCCGATGCCATGCAGGTACCCACCGTCTGCGAGGCGTTCGGTAGGGAATGTACGGGGAACGAGAGCACCTGCCAGACCCTGTCTCTCGACAAATGGCGGACCAAGGCCGTTCTACAGGCCTCTGGCCTCCCGGTTCCCGCCGGAATCATCGTGCCGGTCGGCTCCACCGCCGTGCCCCCGTTCCCGCCGCCCTGGATCGTCAAACCGCTTTTCGCCGATGCGAGTGAGGGCATCCACCCGACTTCGGTGATCCACGGCGGAGCCAAGGCGTTGAAAACGGCGATTGACCGCATCCACAAGGATTTCAAACACCCCGCCCTGGTGGAATCATTTTTCGGCACCCGCGAAATCAATGTCGCACTGTTTCAACGCGGCCCCAGCATCGTGGTCCTCCCCGTCGCCGAAATTGAATTCCGGGGCTATGACGACAACCGCCCCCGCATCATCGACTACGCGGCAAAATGGCATACGGATTCATTTGAATACAGGAACACCGTCCGGGTCGTTCCCGCAAAGATTCAAAAATCTCTTGCCGCCCGGCTCCATGACGCCGCCCTCGCCGCCTGGCATGCCCTGGGCTGTCGCGATTATGCCCGCGTGGATTTCCGGCTGAATGATGCCGGTGAGTTTGTGATCCTCGAGGTCAACCCCAATCCGGACATTTCGCCTGACAGCGGTTTCGAGGCGGCCCTCAAGGCGGCAAAAATCCCCTACCGGAAGTTTGTGGAGGCGATGATCGGGAATGCTTCAGTTCGTCTTCAACAGAAAACTGTAGTAACCGGCGTCTCGCCGGTACGAGCACGGAAAAAGGGAAATGCCGCCGAGGACGGCGGCTACACCAGAAGAAAAATCCGTCCCACCGAAGCCAAGGACCGCGACGGCATCCTGTCATTCATGAAGGGAACCGGGTTCTTTCATGATGGCGAAGTCGAGGTGGCTCGCGAAGTTTTGGACGAGGCGATTGCCAAGGGGCCAACCGGGCACTACAAATCCTTTACCCTGCTCGATAACAAAACCCCCGCCGGCTGGATCTGTTATGGGCCGACCCCCTGCACCCATGGCACCTACGATATCTACTGGATCGGGGTCAGCGCCACGTGCCAGGGGCGCGGGTACGGCCGGGCGTTACTGGATCATACTGAAAAACTGATCCGCCAGCAAAAAGGCCGACTCATCATCATCGAAACATCTGGCAAGCCCCTCTACGATTCCACCCGCGGCTTCTATCTCAAGACCGGCTATAACGAAACCGCCCGGATCCCCGAGTTTTACGCCCCGAACGACGACCGCGTGATCTACTCAAAGACGCTGTAACTTGCCTGGACGGGTGTTATGCACGAAGACTTCAACTGATCTGCACTGATTCGCACTGATGATGAGAAGAAGGATAGTTTGAACAGAAGCTCGCGAAGCACGCGAAGGAAGAGAATGTT
>CAJBSZ010000403.1 GCA_903958395.1 uncultured bacterium
CTACTGCCGCACTGGAATTGGCAGGGCAAGGAAGGCAAAGAAATCGATGTGCGTTGTTACTCCAATCACGAGGATGTGGAGTTGTTCTTGAACGGCACGAGTCTGGGCCGCCAAACGATGCCTCGCCTTGGCCATCTCGCTTGGAAAGTGAAATTTGCGGCAGGGAATTTGGTCGCCAAAGGTTATCGAGGTGGGAAGGTGGTCGAGGAAACCGAAGTGGCCACGACCGGTGCCCCCGCTTTGCTAGCTGCTGAGCCGTCAAAAACGGTTCTCAAGGCCGGCGGCTGGGACTGCGTGGTCATCAACGTCTCGTTACGCGATGAGCAGGGACGAGTCGTCCCCACCGCCGGTCTGCCGGTTCGTTTCCAAGTCTCAGGCGGCGCCCGCATTCTAGGAGTCGGCAACGGAGATCCGCTTTGCCACGAGGCGGATGTTGTGCTACCGGAGCAAGGCAAGACTGCTGATTGGAAACGCAGTGCATTTAACGGCTGGTGCCAGGTTATTGTGGCGTCGCCGAAGCAGGTCGGCAAATTCGGGGTGAGCCTCTCGTCGGAAGGACTGAAGCCCATCGAACTGGAGATCCGGGCAGAATGAATAGTAACACGAAGGAAAACAAACACCCAGACAGAAAAACTCCAGAACCTTTTATGAAAACGAGTATGAAACGACACTGGATGGCGGTAATGACAGCTGCGGTATTGCTTGCTACATGGTTGGGGGGCAACGGGGCATGGGCCGCGGATGGGGTTGCGCCGGGTTACTCGGGCAATCCAATCATGCCCATGCGGGGCATCTGTGATCCGGCCGTTCGGATCTATGGCGACAAGGCACATCTGTACGCCTCGCATGATACGCCACTCGATGCGCCAGAGCGGAAGGGAAAATCGGGCTTCCATATGATGGACTGGTGGGTTTGGTCCTCGACAAATCTGGTCGATTGGAAATTTGAAGCAGCGCTTGATCCGGCTATTTTCGGGTTCCCAAACGGATTTAAGGACTGTTGGGCTACGGATGGAGCTTCGAAGAATGGCAAGTACTATTGGTATGTCTGCACGCCTGAAAGAACCTATGTGGCGATGTCGGATACTCCTGCAGGTCCGTGGACCTCGCCCCTGGGTAACAAGCCGATCATGGAGGGTCGCGATCCTTCAGCGTTCGTCGACGACGACGGGACGCCCTATCTGGTTACTGGAGTTTGGCACTACAACATCGCGAAGCTAAACGAGGATATGGTTTCACTGGCGGAGAAGCCGCGCAAGGTCGAGATCATTAATCCGCGTGGCCCTTACAACCGCGACGGCAAGAATGCCGGTCGTCCAACCGACGATAAGCCTTATCTTCACAAGCACAAGGACTGGTATTATTTGTCTTGGGGTTGCTACTACGGAATGAGCAGAAACGTTTATGGCCCGTACGAGTGCAAAGGATCCGTTTTGCTCGAGGAGCACATCGTGCCGCCCATGAGCCAGAAAGGCTTCGATTACGATCGGCATGGATCGTTTTTCCAATGGCGCGAACAGTGGTACTATATCTTCAATGACCAGACGGCAACGAAGAGCGGATATTTCCGCGACTCGGCCATTGGCAAGGTCGAGTACCTGGAGAACGGGGAAATCGCGCCCGTGCGTTTGACGAACCAAGGGGTGGCACTGCCCAAGAAGACGTCGGAGTTTCATGTGGCCCGAAATGGCAAGGATTCCAACTCTGGCACTGAGGCCACTCCCTTCTATTCCATTCAGCATGCCGCTGATTTGGCACAGCCTGGAGATGTAATTACCGTCCATAAAGGTGTTTACCGCGAGCGGATCAATCCGCCACGCGGCGGCGAATCGGATTTCAGACGGATCACCTATCAGTCCGCCCCGGGCGAGACGGTGGAGATCAAGGGTTCGGAAGTTGTGAAGGGATGGGAGAAGGTTCAGGGTGATACCTGGAAGGTCGTGCTGTGCCATACGTTCTTTGGCGGCTTTAATCCCTATGCCGATCGTCTTAGCGGCGACTGGTTTCATCCTCGAGGGCGAACGCACCATACCGGCGCCGTCTATTATAATGGTGATTGGCTGACCGAGGCGGCCACGCAGGAGGAACTCTTCAAGCCTGTTGACAAGACGCCGCTTTGGTTTGCCCAGGTGGACAAGGAGGTCACCACGATCTGGGCACAGTTTCCGAACGCCAATCCTAATGAGCAACAGGTGGAGATCAACGTGCGGCGGACGGTTTTCTACCCCGATAAGCCCGGGCGCAATTACATCACCGTGCGAGGTTTTACCATGCGCCACGCGGCCACGCCTTGGGCACCACCCACGGCCGAGCAGATCGGATTGATCGGTACCCACTGGAGCAAGGGGTGGATTATCGAAAACAACACCATTAGTCACTCGACGTGCAGCGGAATTACACTCGGCAAGTATGGCGATGAGTTTGACAATAAGTCGAGCTCTGCGGATGCCTACAACAAGACTATCGAGCGCGCGTTGAAAAATGGATGGAACAGGGAGACCATTGGCCATCACTTTGTTCGCAACAACCACATCTCCCACTGTGAACAGGCTGGAATAGTCGGCAGCCTGGGGGCGGTTTTCAGCACCATCTCCGATAACTCGATTCACGACATCCATGTGCGACGGCTCTTCAGTGGTTGCGAACAAGCGGGGATCAAGCTGCATGCCGCCATTGATGTGGAAATCAACCACAACCATATTTACCGTTGCAATCGGGGACTGTGGCTGGATTGGATGGCGCAGGGAACGCGAGTCATCAATAACCTTTTCCACAACAACGCGACCGATAAGGTTGACTGGCCAAAGAAATGGGAGGCAAACGTGCCAGGAGGGGAACAGGATATATTTCTGGAGGTCAACCACGGACCCATTCTGATTGCCAACAACCTGCTCCTGTCGCCCTATTCGATCAACTCACGCTCCCAAGGCGTGGCTTTCGTCCACAACCTGATTGCCGGGGCGATGCGAATCGTTCCATTAGATGGGCGCCTCACACCGTGGCACGAACCTCACGCAACCAAGGTGATGGGCCTTAAAGACCATCCTATGGGAGACAACCGTTACTACAACAACCTCTTCGTGGAGCGCGCAGATTTGCGCGGCTATGACAACGCCATCTCTCCGCTGTGGATGGACGGCAATGTGTTCGTGCATGGGGCCAAGCCCTCAAGGCACGAGACCAACCCTCTGGTCTTGCCGGAGTTTGCTCCGGCCTTGCAGGTGATAGAGAAACCCGATGGCTGGTGGCTGGAAGTCACGCTGGACAAGGCCTGGGCAAACCAGCGGACTCGGAGCCTGGTGACGACCGATCTGCTGGGACGGGTTGCCCTCCCGAACATGGCCTTTGAAAAACCCGATGGTTCTCCGATCCGCATCAACACCGATTACTTTGGCAAGCAGCGTAACGAAGCCAATCCCGCGCCCGGGCCGTTCGAAAATCTGGAATCGGAAAAGCAGGCATTCAAAGTCTTTGGACCGTGTGAATGAAGAATTATGAATAGTAAATCTATGAAATGGAAAATGTCGTTGGAAATAGTATTGATCGTGATGTTGAGCCATGTGGGGGCCAGTGCCGCCGAACCGTTCCGAGTGGCGGGACTGCGCTGCGAATCCCGGATTGATCCGATGGGGATCGATGTGCCGCAACCACGCTTCCATTGGATCATGGAATCAACGGCGCGGGGCCAAGCCCAAAGCGCCTACCAGGTTCTGGTCTCGACCAGTCAAGAAGCCTTGCAGCGGGATGAGGGCGTGGCGTGGGACAGCGGACGGGTGGCATCTTCGGATAGCGTGGCGGTTACGTACGCCGGCAAGCCTCTGGTTTCCTGTCGTCCCTACTGGTGGAAAGTCCGAACCTGGGATCAGAATGGTAAAGTCTCGCCCTGGAGTGCCGTCGCTGGATTTGGCACGGGCAAACTTGCCCCTGGAGATTGGAAGGGCGATTGGATTGGCACCGGGCTTGAGCCCGATCATGGTGCTGTGTATATGCGGCGGGAGATTGACGTGAAACAACCGGTCAAACGGGCCGTCGTCTTTTTTTCTGGCCTTGGATTTTCCGAGTTGGCCATCGATGGGAAAAGGGTAGGCGATTACGTCATCGGCCCTGGGTTTACCACCTACGACAAGCGTGTTCAG
>CAJBSZ010000404.1 GCA_903958395.1 uncultured bacterium
AGTCTTGTGAATCGAGGCGGCGAGCTTGGCTTCATCCACAAACAAGGAGACTTCCTTGCCGGTCGCGTTGGTCTTGGTCAGGGTCTTGTCGGAGTGACATTCCAGACAGACGCTATTCTTGATCTCCGCCTCCGCTGATCGCGCGGGAACAGCCGTGCCGAGGATCAAATAAGCTGCCGTCGCCAAGGCAACCGCGTATCGCTGAATATCCATAAACCATCAGGATCGCGGCAACGGAGCAGGATTACTCTACAGCATTTGTCGAATGCTTCGCATTTTTTGGCTTGGCTACCGAGTTAAATGGTCGGCGGCAACGAGGGGGCCGGTGGCCCAACCGGCATTAACCCAACCCTTGAATTAAGGTTTCGTGGCGAGGAGCCAGCAGCGGACAGTTACGAATTGGTTGGTGGTGGCGGAGACGGGAGCGATGATCCGCGCCTTCACGGTTTCGGTCAACCCGTTCCCATCGTCCGTGGTTTGCAGCTCTTCCACATAATTGGGGCCGGTCTGCCAGGTGACCAGGTCGTCCGAGACAGACACGGCGTAGGCGACATCGGTCGGTGGCAGCCGGCGATGATACGTCAGCGTGAAGTGCGGTTGGCCGTCGGCAGGGTGCAACTCGAACGCTGCGACCAGCGGCGCGTTGCTCTGGGACGACTTGGGATCGAAATTGGCGGCGTATTCGACGAAGTTGACGAGGCGGTCATGGTCGTAATCCGCCGCCTCCCCGCTGAGGGCCGGGTCGGTGAGTTCCTCGAGCGTGAAATGGGCCACGGTCCACTGCCCGTAGGGCGAATCGTGGATCATGACGGTGGCTTCCCCATTGCCGACGCTGTAAGCGGCGTTCGTCAGGATCGTGATCGTAAGGGCCTCGTCGCCTTCGGTCCGGTGGTCGAGGTACGGAGTCACCACCAGCACGACCGTTTCATTGCCGCCGCTAAAAGTGATCATGTTCGTCAGTTCGATACAGTCCACGCCATTGCTGGCAATGCCGCCGACGGCCAGGAAGATGCTCAGATCGTAATTGGTATCGCCCGTGCGGGTGAGGGTGAATTCCCCGAGGTCCGGCCCCAACTCGGCCGCCTCGCTGTCCGTCGCCACGACATCCACCCGGGTGGGCTCCGTGACGGTCACTTGCACATCATCAAAGGTTCTGACCTGGCCGTCGTCGGCAATGAGGCGGCAGCCGTATTCTCCGGGCTGGGTGAATGGGACCGTATTCGTAAGGCTGTTTCCGTTCGTGAGGGCGACCCCCGGAGGAACGTTCGTGACCGTCCACGTGGTGACCACCGCGCCGGGCGGGTTGGGCCTTCCGTCATCGGTGACCACCCCGATCAGCACGGCGGGCATGGTAACCTGGACGGTGATATTGGACCCAGCCTCGACGACGGGGCCGTAATTGGCGGGCGGCAGCGCGGACAGGACCGCGACTTCGGCGTCGTCGAGCGCGCGGTCATAGAGGCGCACGTCATCAATCCAGCCGTTCCATGAGGCCGGCGTGCCGAGCGGACCCTTGCCGACGATGAACTCCGGGCAATTGGTGAGGAATCCTTCCAGGGCAACCCACTTGGTTCCGGGCTGCTCCAACTGGCCATTGATGAACAGCGAAGGAACCAGGCCGTTACTCCAGCAGAGCGCCACGTGCTGCCAACCGTTGGTGCTCACGTTATTGGTGCTGACATAGTGGATCACGCCCTCGGAAGTCGGAACCACGGCTTCGAGGACGTTC
>CAJBSZ010000405.1 GCA_903958395.1 uncultured bacterium
GGCATTTTTATGCGGAGTACTCGCCGCATAAAAATGCCGAAACATTCTCTTTCTTTCCCCAACTCTCCGTTTTCTCCAGCGAAGCGGGTGGTAAATCTTCTCTTCGGGTTCTGGCTTTTACACGGCGACTTTAACGACGATTTTGACCATCGCCTCTGTGCCGGCCATGGGGGCATGGGCGTCCTCGGGAAAAAAGATGACGAAATGCCCGACCGGCACGGGAATCCAGATTTCGGGCTCATCCGTATAAAACTCAAGATCCTTGGCGGAGTCATAGCCGAGACTTTTCAGGCCCTGTCCGGTGGGCGCCCATCCCATGAGATCCGAACCCGCCGCCAGGTACTGGATATCAATGTAGCGGCGATGGGTTTCGAGTTTGGCGGCAGACTGTCCCCGCCCGCCTTCCCGCATCACGCTGGCATAGAGCCGATCCCCTGAAATTTCTGCTCGCCCTGCAGGAAGTCCGCCCGGCGCCTGCTCTCGAAGCCATTGAAAGGCCGCGGCAAAAGCAGGGTGAAGTGAAACATACCGGTCTGCATTTTCAAGTTTATCCAGAATCATGGCGTCCTCTCCAGTCGGTGCTCCCTCATTACCAACAATCCCCCTTCATTTCAACCCCGCCCCGCAATCGATCATCGCCCGAGAGATTCCCGAAACATCAGAACGACGTGAAACATGTCCCATAATTCCAGGATCGGAGTTCCGTTTCTTTCCACTTCCGGAATATCCCACTTCAAAAGAACAGGTATTGAAGACACCTGGATCGGAGGGAGCCAGCCTGCCTGAAATGAAGCTGTTCCCTTTCCCGATCTCAGTCGCGGGACAACACTCAAGGGCTGCCCCTCTTTGGACACCTCGACAGAAAATCCGGGCGCAACACCCGCCTTGGCCTCGATATGGAACCGATGCCACCCGCCCATCACTGTCACACGGGGCAATTCAAAAAGCCTGGCGCCGGGCGCCAGTCTGGCCATGCCATCTTCACAGGTCACCGCCATTGTAAATTTGGCGCGCTTCACGCACGCCAGAGTCTCCGGCTTGAATTGTCCCGACGGATAGCAGAACCCTTCCGGCGTGAAGCCTCCTTTATTTTTTAAATCCCGGTAGCAGCCTGAAATCTCGCCATACGGATCCGCCATCGCGCGCAAATTCGGGTGTGTCCGACTATGCCCGCCAAATTGGACGGTTCCCCGTTTCTGCATGGCTCGGACTTCCGGCCAGGACAAGAGCGGGGTGCCCTCCCAACTCTTCCGGGTTTCAGGGGACTCACTCACCATGCCCGTAATGAGAAAACAGACAGCCTTGAATCCATATTTTTTAAGGAGCGGCTCCGCGTTTTCAAGAACATTGAGATACCCGTCATCAAAGGTGATGATGATGGGCTTCCGGGGCAGAGGCCACCCCCAGCGCTGATGCGCCACCAGATGGGAAGGCAGAATGCTGTGATAGCCCTGTTCCTGCAATGATGCCAATTGGGTCTCAAAATCCTTTAAGGTAACCCACCAGGGCGAATCATAGGTATCCCCGATCCGGTGATACATGAGTATCGGGACGTCAACCGGCTTGTCCTTCTGGCTCCACAACTTAGTCCCCGCAATAGCCAACAGAGACAGCGCCAAAAGCCCGGACAACTGAACGACCCGATACCTCATCTTTAGAACCGGAGATTCAACCCGGCGCCGTAGGCGACATAACTCATCGTCATGAAAAATTCACCCCCGTAGTTGTCGCCGTAATCAAAAAACCAATCCCCAGAGATATCCTCGATTTTCATGTATTTCGCAAAAATATCGGCCGAAAGATTCTTATACAGCCTGACATTCAGACCACCAGCCAGTTCAACTCCCCTAACATTGCTTGTCGCCTTCACAAAACGCTTTCCGTCCCTGCCCCAGTTGTTCGGCTTGAATTCGGCCTGATAGAAACCCAACCCAACCTGCACGTAGGGGGAAAACCGCGACTCATTGTCCCACGCGGCTTGCAGATAGGGAATCACACCTTGAAGGTCTTCCGAGCCATCGCCACCCCCTAAGTCGGGGATGCCATCGCCATTGCTGTCATCCATGGTTCGGGCCATCACATGATCATAACTGACGCCAAGCCAGACCGGAGATTTGAACAGACGATATTGCAGGTACACTTTATTGGGGGCGCTGTCCTGTTCCTCGGTAATTTCCGTAATGGTTCCGAAAAACGAGCCATTCTCGGGCGTACCACGTTGCTTGTCCTGAAGCTGAACCTCCAAATAGCGCGTTCCCACCTGCCATGAGCTGTTGTTCCAAGCCTGGGAGGGCGTCTCGACGATCACGCCTTCCGAAGGAGTCACCACTGGCACCACCGCAGCAACCGGCGCATCGGGAATAACAACGGGAACAGTCACATTCGGAACCACGGGAGACGTGACCGCCGCCGGGGTTTCAACAACCGGAGCAGGGGCCACCTTGGCAGGAGCCGGGCTTGTCCCGGCATCCAATATCGGCGCAGCCGCCGGGGGCTGAACATTCAGAACCGGCTCCTGAGCCATCACACCACTTGCCATTATTAAGAATCCCGCCATCCAGACGTTGTGCTTGAGCATAAAATCTTTCCTTTCCTGATTTATTGAGAATTCCGCTGACCCTACATCAAATCCGCTTCGTCAAACAAGCCTAATTCCATTTTACACCCACCCCTGTTCGCGATACCACCGTGCCGTCGCACGAAGTCCCTCCCCGGTCGTCCGTCCATAGATATAGCCCAGCCGATTCCTCAACTTGGAGGTATCAAAGGAACGATCCTTGGTGAAAAAGGCCACCCGTCGCCGGTAAATGGGTGGCGACCAGCCGAACGGACGACACACCGCCTCGCACACAGCGGCAGCCCAGAAGAAGGGCCAGGCGGGAATACGGATTAGCCGGGCGTTCCGGCCATACTCGGAACTGATGATCCGCAGAATGTCCGCCAGCGCCAGTGCCGCAGGATCGCCGCCGATAAACAC
This sequence comes from uncultured bacterium, assembly GCA_903958395.1. Classification (GTDB taxonomy): domain Bacteria; phylum Verrucomicrobiota; class Kiritimatiellia; order CAIKKV01; family CAITUY01; genus JAABPW01. The sequence continues at coordinate 2,978 of CAJBSZ010000405.1, forward strand.
CTCGCCCAGCGCCTGAGGATGAACCGCCGCCA
>CAJBSZ010000406.1 GCA_903958395.1 uncultured bacterium
AATATCCGAATCAGCCATAAGCGTTCAGTCCTATACGTTGACGAACGCGATCCGCGATCGCTTCCCCATAGTTCAATTTCACGAACTCCACCTTGACCTCAACCTCCGACCAGTCGGGATGACACCGCGCGATCGCGCGCCGTGACATGTCGATAACGCTGCCCGACACACTTCGCACAAGCTCAACCCTTCGGGCAACCCCAGCGGCCCGCAAGAGATTGATTTGAACCTGTTCCGCTTTTAAAGATGTATCGTTCATGATGGTCCCTTCCTGGATAACGCCGTTATTTTTGCATGGAACACAATAAAGGTAAAGATTCGGTTATGGGAAATGATGAAGGATGAGTGATGAATTATGAACAGTAACAGCGATGGACAGGATAGACAGGATGAGTTGGGGAGCGGCTATCCATGTCAAATCCCCCGCCTTTCCGTCCGCTCCCAGGTCCCTTTCAGGCCGCCTTTGCAGTATTTCAAAAACCCGACAAACAGCGCGGCTTGCATGGTGACAAAATAGACCAGCAACTTGAGGGCCTTCCGGCCAGGCGGGGTGAGCAGCACTAATAACAATATTCCGACCAGTATTGAGAGAGTTGTTGGGTTGTTGAGTTGCTGGTTGTTGAGGGCAGAGAACTGAGAGACCTTTGGATTTCCTCCTAACAACTCAGCAACTTGACAACTTAACAACATCCCCGCCACCACCGCCAGGTGGGGCGTAAACCACCGCAACACCTTGTGTGACCAGAAGAACAGGGCAAACCGGCCATAACGGGGTGAGAGACAGGCGCGGCAGAGGGTCAGCGCCTGGAACGCCCCCGCTCCGATCCGAACCCGGTGACGCCATTCATCCGGCACTGTCGCGGGCAGATCCTCTGTTGCCACCGCTGTCGGCTCAAACACCATGCGAAAGCCCTGTTCCCGCACTTTCATGCCCAGCACGAAGTCATCAATGATTGTGTTATCGGGAATCTCAGCCCAAAACAACTCAGGCCGCATCGCGTAGATCGCGCCATTGGCGCCCAGGCAGGAATCCCAGGAACTTTCAGAGGACTTGAGGCTTGTTTCCAGGTTCCAGTAGACAGGTTCATCCGTCCCGCCAAGGGGAGAAGATTTTACCACGGAGGTGGAGGAGGATTGAGAGAGAGAAGAAAATTCAATGTTGCGGGTATTTAAGATTCGGGGTACCGAATCTGAAATTCCCGCAACCCTTCTGGGAGGGGGATCCGAGTCGTGGCGTTCGATGATTTCTTTTTCTCCAGGCATTCCTCCACATTCTGACTTCTGACTTCTGACTTCTGCTTCTCAAATACTAGTTTTCCACACACGCCCCCCACTTCGGGATCTTCAAACGGCGCAACCAGATTCATCAAGGCATCAGGCGCAAAAAACGTATTGGCATCCGTGAAGACCAGAAGAGGGGTTGCCTGCTGAACCTCTCCTCTTTCTTTCCATATTCCTCCAGAAAGGGTTGCGGGAATTTTGGCCACGGTATTTCCGTGGACGAAATTCCCGCAACATTCTCTTTCTTTTTCTCTCTCTGTGTCTCCGCCTGCCCTGCGAAGCACGGTATTGCCGGGCGAAGCAGGGTGTCTCCGTGGTAAAATCCCCTCTTCCACTGTCCTCACCAGGCGCTTCAGCATCGCGGTCTTGCCGTGGTTTGTTTCGCTAACGACCACATGGACATTCGGGTGTGATTGAGCCCAGGCGAGGGCGATTTCGGCAGTGTTGTCGGAGCCGCCATCGATCCCGGCGAAAACCTGGAGTTTGTCGGCCGGATAGTCCAGTTGCGCCAGATTCTCCAGCCGCTTCAGGATCACCGCCGCCTCATTGTGGGCTGAGAAGAGAATGGCCACAGAAGGCAATTCCCCTTCCCTCCCAGTGGGAGGGGCGCTGTGCGCCGCGACTCTTCTCCTCCCTAACCACAGCATCACGACTGGATACACAAGCCAGGCGTAGAGGAGGAGGCTGAGGATGATTATGAGAGCGGTAAACATGAGAAGAAAGGATGAATTATGAGTGATGAATGATGTAGTCCTCGTAGCCGCGCCGGTCACGGCGTGGACTCTTCTCCCTTGTCTCACTCCGTCCACCGCTTGACAGCGGCGGCTACCTTGATCAACATCTGGTCGAAATTTCCCTCACCATGCCGGTTAAAATCGTTTCCTCATTGTAGGGCGAGCTTCCCCGCCTCAGCGGGGAGCTTGCGGGACGAATAGCAGAGAAGACTTCAACTGATCTTCACCCTCTTCGTCCCGCTATCGGTCCCATTAGCCCGCTCACCTCACAATATCTCTCCGGCCCATAATTGGGCCAGAAAGTTACGCCAGGGCAGCAAGGTAATATTTTCATGCTTCCGGGGACTTGCCTCATTACAGACCACGATGCATTTGCAGGAGGGACGTTCCGCTGCAAACGCCCGAATGGCTTTCAGATCCCCGCGATCTACCCTGGATGATCCCTTCACCTCCACCGCCACTTCGCCATCGCCCAAAATAAAATCCACCTCATACCCCGCCTTCGTCCTCCAGAACCGTACCTCGTAATCCTTCTCCGTATAGGCCCGGTGCGCCCAGAGTTCCATTAATATGAAATGCTCAAAGGCATGACCAAAGGACTCCCCTTTGCACTCGGAAATCACCCGATTCGACAGATATCCCGCCACACCCACATCGCAGAGATAAAACTTTTCGGCGCTGATAATCGACTGACGCCCCGCCTTCCCAACATAGGGCGGGACAAAGCGCCCGATCAGGGTATCCTCTAAAATCTCATAATAATTCCTAACTGTCTTGGCATCCACGCCGCAATCCCGCGCAATATTGGAGTAATTCGTCAGTTCCCCATGACTATATCCCATGGAGTCCAGAAACCGGGCAAACGACGGCAAGTTGCGAACCAAGCCCTCCGCTCTGACCTCGGTGGTCAGATAATCCTGGACATAAGCCTTCAAGGATCGTCGCGGTTGTGTTCCAAAATAGTGGGCAGGCAACAATCCGTGATTCAGCGCTTTGAGCAAATCCACTTCCCCGATTTCTTGCGAGATGAGGGGAAACATCTCAAACCGCCAGGCGCGGCCTCCTAAAAGATTGGCATGCCCCTGCTTCAGCTTCCGGGCACTGGAGCCACAGAGGATAAAGGAGTATCCTTTATTTTCAATCAGCCAGTGCACCTCATCCAACACGGCGGGAACTTTCTGAACTTCATCAAGAATGACCGGCCCCTTCAATAGGTCACCCGACATCGCTAATAATTCTTCGCGGAGAAGACTGGGTTGTTTCGAAAATCGCAAAACCAAATCTGTCTTTAGAAAATCATACCGGATCGCGGAGGGGAACGTCTGCTTCAACCAGGTTGATTTCCCGGTCTTTCTTGGCCCCCAAAGAAACACCGACTGCCCCTGCGGAAGCTCCATCGTCAACCATCTCTTGATATTTTCCATTCCGGACAACACTCCCGTTTAGTTGAACTATTCAGGACTATGAGACAAGAAAGATTATGCGGCAAGTCATAATTTCAAGAGTGAGGGGTGAAGGGTTAGGAGTAACAAGTTGTGCTTCGCACTACCCAATTCACAGCATTCCACCGCTTGACAGCGGCGGCTACCTCAGCGTCCTGATCCTGGTCCTCGTACCGGAGCAACATCCGGTCGAAATTTACCTCACCATGCCGGCAAAGATCGTTTCCTCATTGTAGGGCGAGCTTCCCCGCCTCAGCGGGGAGCTTGCGGGACGAATAGAAGAGAAGACTTCAACTGATCTTCACCCTCCTTCGTCCCGCTACGCGGCACTACGAAGGGCAAGCTGATTATCACTAATCCCTGCTTCGCCAAGGCTACGCAGGGCAGGCCGGAGAAGAGTTTGAACAGAAGCACGCGAAGCTCACAAAGAGAATGTTGCGGCATTTTCGTTCGGGAGTACCCGAGCCAAAAATTCCGCAACGGTTCTTCGGGGGAATGGGGAGTAATAAGCCCTTCGACTCAGCTCAGGGCAAGCAACTCCATCTGTGCG
>CAJBSZ010000407.1 GCA_903958395.1 uncultured bacterium
ACATGCGTCCCCTGGGCCATCCAGTCCAGCCAGATCGCGAGGCATGTGTGGTGGATATGGTTGCGGCTGATTTCCGTGTCGATCGCCCCATGGATCTTGACCCCCGCCATCTCCGCCCCGCCGAAGGACCGCCGCACATGGATGTCATGGATGGTATTACCCGTAATCGTACTGAACACCGCGCCCAGGCTGCCGACGATCCCGGCCTGCTCGCAGTGCGCGATCGTGTTGTTTCGGACCACATGACTCCCGACCGTCGCCTTGTTCCACCCGTTCGCGGAACCGCGCTCGATCGTCTTGACATACCCTTCGGCGCTATTGGCCGATTGATTGTCCCATTCATCGCCATATTTGCCGAGCGTGACCGCGGCACAAACCGAGTGGCTGATGTCGTTTCCCTCAATAATCCACCCTCGGCTCCAGTGTGTCCCGATCAGCCCCACCTGTTCCGAGGTCGGCGGCGCCCAGGGCGTGGCCGCGTGCCGCAGGGCAAACCCGCGGACCGTGATATAGTTGCGCCCCGGCTGGTCGGGATAGATAACCGTGCGGCGCACGTTGATCTCCACCAGTTGCTCGTTGGGATTCACCCCCTTGAACTGCGCCCAGATCGTGGTCCGGTCGGTATTGACCAGGGCAAACCACTTCAGGTCGTCACGCGCTCCCGGACGAGGGATGTTGGGTTTTGCGGCCGGATCGAGCAACTCACCAATGGAGGCCGCCTCGACAAGCCATTCCCCATTCAGATAGACGGCTCCCGTGTGATGCTGGCGGTTCTTGGCACCAAACCAGTCGCCATAGATCAAGTCACTGTAGGGATTGAAATGGCCAAAGAACGCGTTGGGCAGGGTCACCTTCCAGACATCGGCTTTGACCTGTTCCCAATTCCTGACGACTTCCGACCCCTTGATCTCGACCTTCTCGCCCGGGGCCGCCTGATAGACAATCCGCATCGCATCGAATTCGCCGCCCCGCGGCGGATTGACGCGCTCGCGGTAGGTGCCCGCATGAACCGTGATGGTATCGCCCGGCTGGGCCAGATCCGCCGCGCGCTGAATCGTGCGCAACGGCGCCACCGCCGTTCCGGCATTGGCATCAACACCCGTCGTTGCCACATGAATCTCCACCGCATGGGCACAGGACAACAACACCGCAGGCAACCCAACCATGAATAATCGCTCGACCCCTTTGTTCATGCTCAATCCTCCCGTTTTTTACGCATCACCGCTACGCACATTGTGCACTGATTTACCGCTTGCTGATCCGAGCCAGACTCCCATTGCCCCCCCCTCACGAAGGCAACGGCCGGCCGAGTTCCTGGAACCGCTCCACGGCCTGCCGGCGGCTATGGACTTGAAGTTTGTCGTAGATGCGCCGGATCAGCGTGTGCACGGTATGATAACTCACGGACAATTCATTGGAGATCTGCTTGTAGAGGAGCCCCCGCGCCAGAAGCCGCAACACCTCCATCTCACGCGGGGTCAGTTGTTCCAGTTCGGGACTCTTGGCCGGCGCCGAGCGGAAGGCGTTGACGACCAGCCGGGCAATGCTGTCGCTCATCGGCGAGCCGCCCTCATGCACGGAGCGGATGGCCGACAGGAGCTCCTCCCGGGTCGTCCGCTTGAGCAGATAGCCGGTGGCGCCAACCTTCAATGCCTCGAAAATCAATTCGGCATCCATATAGACGGTCAGCATCACGAAATTCGTAGCGGGCAACAAGGGTTTCAGTTCGCGGACGCATTCGATGCCGTTCGCCCCCGGCAGGTTGATATCGCACAGGAGCACATCGACGGGCTTGAGCGGCAGATCCGCCAACGCCTGCTCGGCGTTCGGATAGGCGCGCACCACCTCGATCTCCGCATCCTTGCGTAACCACTCCAGCAGGATCCGGCGTAGCCGCGCATCATCCTCAACAATGGAAACACGAATAGACATACCCTTATCCCTCCAATGGCACCTCGAACACCACCCGCGTCCCCTGCCCGGCCTGGCTCTCCAACCGGAACCGGCCCCCGAGGGACTCCACCCGGCGGCGCATATTCGAAAGGCCGTTTCCGACAGCCGGTTCCGGCACCGCCACGAAGCCCCGCCCGTCATCCCGGATGTCCACCCCCAGGGTTCGCCCTGAGATCGTCAGGGTAATCTGGATCTTGTGGCACCCCGAATGCACCGCGGCATTGGCTAGGGCTTCCTTGAACGCCATGAAGAGGTTGTGCCGCGTCGGGGCCGACACCAGCCATTCCGGAACCGGCTCGGGATTGTCGAAGACGCTTTCGATCCCGGCCGACGCCAGGAACCCGTGCGCGTGCGACGCCAGGAAGCTGACCAGCCGGTCGAGCCGGTCATTCCGCGGATTGACAGCCCAGACAATTTCATCCATGGCTTGGGTCATCTCCTTGGCGGCCCGGTTGATGGTGGTCAGGTTGTCCACCAACTCGGAAACACTGGCGGTCCCGGGATCCACCGATTGGCTCAGCATCGAGATCTGCGCCAGGGTGGACCCCAGATCATCATGGATATCGCGGGCAATCCGCGTGCGCTCGGCCTCGAGCGCGGCCTGCTGCTGAAGCCGGGCGATCTCGCGCCGGGCGCGACGCCACCAGACGAAACGCACCAGGCCCAAGGCGGCCCCCGCCGCGAGGATCCCGCAAAGGGCGATGAACCAGTCCCGTTGCCACACCGGCGGCAACACCACCAGGGATAGCGAGCGTACCTCGCCACAGGGCTGCCCGGCGGGAGTCATCGCCTGGTAACGCAACACATAACGGCCGGGGGTTAACCGCCCATAGAACACTGAAGGATTCAAGGCCTTGCTGATACTGAAACACGCAAGCCAATCCACCCTCAAGCGATCGCCAACCCCGCCTCCGATAAGACAATGCGGACTCTGCCACTCCCCATGGGCTTCAGGATTATCATCAACGACTGCCAACACGCGGCCGGACGGAGGGGTTGCCGACGACATCATCTGCGCCATAGTCGGCCGTGATCCCCCTCTCACCCACCCGGGGGGTGCAATCGGCTCGGCGCCCGCACGCTCCTGCTGAAGTAACTGAAGTTTCAACAGAGGGGAGAGCAATTCTCCCGCCGGACCAATCCTTGATACCGTCAAACCGCCCAACGCGATTGTTCCGATTGAATCCGGCGGACCGGCGGAGGTCAACAGGACACTGATCTTGGCCGCGTTTGTTGGGATTCGAACGACCTCAGTCCTGGCCATCAATGGCGACCCATCGACGATCCCTCGCCATCCGGGGCTTTCACCCTTGAAGATAAACGGCGTCTCAGCAACCCACTCGCTCTTGACGTCCAGAAACACCACCACCAACCGCATGTCGGATTCCGGCTCCCGCCACTCGCCGTCACACCCCTCCAGCTTGCAACGGTATCGGCGCAGGGGCAACACCAGATCGCTGCCGGGCCCGGAACGGAACCTCAAGGTACCTATCGGCAATTCGATGTCTGGCGACTGCGCCTCCCCTTCGGAGGGAATCGGCATAATCCGCCCATTCACCTCCAGCCACGGGAATTTCGGCTGTTCAGGACGATCAGCGGATCGCGTTTCCGCCGACGCGACACCCATGGCGCAGCACAAGACGATTAGGGAAGCCAAATGGCGATTCATTGTCGTAAAACTATCATGTCACCCCTCCTCCTGTCCACGGTCAACACCTCCGAGAGCAGGCCACAGGACGCATCACCGCCCCCACGTCGCCATGTCCCACTGCGGCTGCGTACTCCAGCGGATCGGCGCGCCGTCCTTCGTGTTCAACCGCAAGGTGCGCAGCACGGGCGAAAGCCCAATCCGGTCGGCATCAAACTGGATCCGGCAACGGACCAATTGACCCGCCTTCAGCCCATCAATTTCATAGGTCTGCTGCCCGTCCTTGAGCGTGACAACCTTTGTCGTCAGGACCTTCCCTGCCTCATCGCCAATCTCGATCGCAACCTCCAGCTTCGTTCCCGCAGGCACATCGGCCGTGGCCGCCATCGTGCCGATCATCCCGCTGGTAGCACGCCAGTCGGTCAAACAGACACCGCGGCGGGCATTCTCCGCCGTCTCGGTCATCAAGCGCTGGACAGTCTTCCCATCGGCCGCCATCCGTAACACGCGCACGCCCCCCAGCGCCATGCCCCCGCGACCCCACGAGGAGCTCCCCCCCACCGTCATCAGTTGCCCCAGGTAGGGTTTCTGCGATTTGCTTAAATCGCGCCGCCCATTGAGATACAGGCTCCCCACGCCTTCCCCGGCGTCATAGCTGTAGGCGAAGTGGAACCATTTCCCCTGCTCAACGGCACGCTTCATCTCGATGCCCGAGCGACACACGTCAACCGCCGGATTCCGGCCACGCAATCCTGCATTGAGCACATAACCCGTGCCATCCTGCCCCGCGCCATCCGGCGCCGTGCCCCCGAAGAGTCCGCAGTTGCCGGCGGCATTGAAGCGGTCCACTCGCACCCAGGCGGCGAGGGTATAGGACTTGTTCTGCAGGTCCAGGGGCGTACCCAACGTCACAACGGCGTTCGGCTCCAGTTGCAGGGCCTTTCCGGTCTTGCCCTCGATAGCGGCGGAGGCGCCCTTCACCGTGCCATGGTTGGCCTCCGCGGAAAGATCCTGGGCCCGCCCATCCTTCACGGCATCCAGGTCCATCCACAAGGCGACGCTGCGGCTCGGCAACGCCACCGAACCCGGCACATCGACCGCCTGAACGGGTAGCTCATCCAGCCGGGCCCGGTACACGCCACACTCGTCAAACCGATGGGTCAGGACCAGATCCTGTTGCAGGCCCGGATCCAGATCCAGATTTGTACTGGCCACGACGTGGTCATCGACAAACAGTTCCACCGGCCGCGTGTAGGGCTTGCTGCCCACGTTGCGTACCCGTACCTGGGCGGTCAGAACTTCCGGCGTGATCATCCTCAAGTTCACCTTCTCGTACTGCAGCGCCGCGGGCACCGCCTTGACCCGGACAGTCCGCGGCTCCAGCCGGTCGCCGACCCGGACCGATAACAGGGATTCGCCCGAGCGGTAGAGCCGGCACGGCATCACGATCCGCCGGGTCTCGCCCGGGTCGAGCTCGAAGCGGCGCGAGGCGCTCACCCGTCCGTCGGCAAACAACTCCGCCTCCCCCACATCCGTGAGGGTGCCGGCATTGCGCACAGTCACCACCGCATCGAAGGCCTCGGCAGCCTTGACGGAGGCGGGCGACTGGAAATCGTACTGGAAATCGGCGGCGAACCTCCGCGTCAGTTCGAACTGGCCATTGACCCCCTTCAGGTTGCTGTCATATCCCATCCGCTGCTTCATCTCATTATGAGGCTTGATCCACGGCGAAACCCCGCCGACCATCACCTTGAACACGCCCGGTTCGACCACCCGGCGCATCCGTGCATCCAGCAGCGAGAGCTGGTAGGGCGTCAACTCGAACTCCACCGTCGCCGTCTGGCCGGGCTCGAGCGTCACCCGCCGGAACCCCTTGAGTTCCGTCACCGGCGTCGAGACGGAGGCAATCAGATCGGTGATGTAAAGCTGGACAATCTCGTCGCCCTTGAGCTTGCCGGTGTTCTTCACGTCCGCCTTCACCCGCACGAGACCCTGGTCCTGGTCAACCTGCACCTGCAGGTTGGTACCGTACTCGAACGTGGTGTAGCTCAGCCCGAACCCGAACGGATAGAGGGGTTCAAACGGCATGTCCGAATACTTGTACCCGCGCCCCGAGGGTTTGAAATTGTAATAGAACGGGGCCTGCGCCGACGACCTGGGGAACGTGACCGGCAGTTTTCCGCCGGGGTTGCAGACGCCGAACAGCACGTCCGCCGCGGCGGCCCCGCCCTCCTCGCCCGGGAACCAGGTCACCAGGATCGCCGGGAGGTTCTCGGCCTCCCAGTTGATGGTGAACGGCCGTCCATTGACCAGGACCAGGACGACGGGTTTACCGGTGGCATGCAGGGCCTTGAGCAGGTCCTCCTGCGCGGCGGGCAGATCAAGCTGCGCCCGGTCATGGTTCTCCCCCGTATATTTGCCGGTGTCCCCCAGCACCGCCACAACGACGTCCGCCTTCTTCGCGGCCTCCACCGCCTCGGCCACCTCCGCGGGTTTGGACTCGGTCTCATCGCAGCCCTTCGCGTAAAGCACCTGTGTACCGGCGCCGACGCTGCGCCGGATTCCCTCCAGCACGCTGATGACCTGGCCCGGCAGGGGCTTGGCCGAATAGCCGCCCAGGCGGCCCTCGGCGGCGTTGCAGCCGATGACGGCGATGGCCTTCAGATCCTTCTTCAGCGGCAGCAGGCCGTCCTGGTTCTTCAGCAACACGATCGACTTCCGCGACGTCTCGGCCGCCACGGCGCGATGCGCGGGGATGTCCCAGTTCGCCACCTTTTCCCAGATCATCTTGTCCGGCTGTTTCTCGAACAAACCCAGCCGGAACTTCATCTCCAGCATCTTGGCCAAGGGCCGGTCGAGGTCGCTCTCCGCCACGATCCCCGCCTTGATCGCCGACTTGAGCCCCTTCTCGTAAAGTCCACTGGCCTCCACTTCGACCCCGCCGGCATCGAGCATCACCTTGCAGGCCTGCGGGTAGTCGGCGGCAATGGCGTGTTTCTCGACAAAGTGCTGACCGGCGCCGACGTCCGTCACCACATACCCGCTGAATCCCCACTCCTCGCGCAGGATCTTGACCAGCAGTTCAGGTGACGCGCTGCAAGGTATTCCATCCACCCAGGTCGAATAGGCGCTCATCATACCCAGCGCCCCGCCCTCGCGCACTGCGGCTCGGAACGGAACGAGATAGCTTTCGCGCATTACGCGTTCGGAGTAGCCGACGTCGCAACTGTCGCGGCCGCCGAGCGGTCCGCCATGGGCCGCAAAATGTTTCGGGCAGGCCACCAGGCCGAGCGACTGGTACCCCTTGACCCAGGCGACTCCCATCCGGGAGACCAGGCAGGGGTCTTCGCCGTAGGTTTCCTCCACGCGGCCCCAGCGCGGATCGCGGGCGAGATCGAGTACCGGGGTCCATGCGGCATAGGAATTCGCGGCTTTTGATTCTTCGCCGATGACCCGGGCAATACGATAGACCAGATCGGTATCCCACGTGGACGCAATCCCCACCGCAACCGGGAAAATCGTCGCCCCGGTTGCATAGGCATAACCATGCGAGGCCTCACATTTGAAGAAGGGCGGCACCTTCAGGCGCGGAATCCCCTGCACTCCCCAGTTGTCCTTGATCTGGATGATCTTCTCCTCCAGCGTCAGCCTCGGCATCAAGTCCTTGATCCGCGCCTCCACCGGCTGGGCCGGATCCAGATACAACGGCTTTTCATCCGACGGCGCGGTGTGGCCCGCCACCGGCGACAACAGTGCCACCATCGCCAACAGGCTTGCTGATTTCCTCGTAAGTGTTCTCATGTCAGTCTCCCTTTTTCCCCTTCTGTGTTTTTTTTAATTTCCAATCATCCGTCCGGAACGGCGAGGCAGGCAGGCCGTCCTTGTTAAAAAGGCTTTGGATGGGATTGTCCGCCCAGGCATAGCGTACGGCAGCCGGTTGTGAAACGGCCTTGCTTTTTATGACGACGCTGTCGCCGTCAATGACGGCATCCGCCCAGACGAAGGTTTTGTCGCTTCCGGCCATGGAGAACCCCTGCAGGGGTTCTCCGTCCTTGGCAACCAAGCCCCCTTCCACATGCTTGAAGCGCACGCGGATCGAGTCGCCTTCCACCACCATCCCCGTATAGAGCGGGCCACGGCATGGGAGCTTCTTCCCGTATGCAAGGCTCTGTGCAGTCAGCGCCAAGCGTTGCCCGAAGGGTTCCTTGTCGCGCGGATGCAGGAATCCGTCACCGAGGTCAATGGTGACCACAACCGCCGTATTGGAGAGGGTCAGGGCTTTGAGTTGCGCCTCTCTCAGCTCCGCCCAGCGCCGTCCTGGCATCTGGGGCACGGTTTGCGGATCGCCGCAACCGGGCAACTGCACCACCAGAAAAGGAAAGTCGCCCTGTCCCCACTGTTCGCGCCAGTCGGCGATCATCTTCGGCAACAGCCGCCCGTATAGCGCGTCCTGCCCGTTGTTGAACTCCCCCTGGTACCAGGCCACCCCCCTGATCCCGTAGCCTGCCAGCGGGGCGATCATAGCGTTGTAAAGGCCGCCGGGCCGGTAATTCGTCAAAGGCGACAGCCGGTGCGGGGCGCGCAGAGCCTTCAACTCCCCGGGCTTGTCCTTGAGTTCGCTTCTCCTCTTCTCGTAGCGCGCCAGTTCGCCCTGATAGTTGCGTTCGCACCAGGCGGGGTCATCCAGTTGCGAGAGCAGTTGCTCCGCGGCTTTTCTGGCCTCGGAATCCGTGACGAGGGAGTCGTATCTGGACCACGCCTGTATGATCGTGCCGCCCCAGGAGCTATTGATCAGACCCACGGGAACGCCAAGCGCCTTGTGCAGGTCGCGCCCCATGAAGTACAAGACCGCGGCAAAATCTCCAGCCGTCTGCGGAGAACACTCCACCCACTTCCCGGGAATATCATCCTGCGGGGCGACGGCCACGACGTTCGTCACACTGAATAGCCTGATGCGCGGGTAGTTTGCCACGGCGGCTTCGAGTTTTCCCTGATAGGAACGCAGCGGCCAGGCCATGTTCGATTGACCGGATCCGACCCACACCTCGCCAACGAGAACATTACCGACCTTAAGAGCGTTGGTTGTAGCCGAACCGCTCACCACCATTTCCCTCACCTCATCGGAAACCGGCATGGAGTCGAGCGTGACGCGCCAGCGCCCATCGCGACCGGCCTTTGCCGAACGGGTCTGGCCGGCGAAGGTGACCGTGACTTTTTCATCCGGCGCCGCCCACCCCCAGATCGGCACGGGCCTCTCGCATTGTACCACCATGTTGTTGCCGAAAATCCCCGCCAGCCGCACCTCGGCATGGGAGGAGTTCGCCAGAACGGTCAAGCATAACAGCAAGATCGATTTCCCGATGATGGAGCGCACTCCTCGCCAGAACCCCATTTCCCCCGCCTTCCCTTCATCGCCCTGTTTCATTTTCTTTTTCATTTTCACGACTCCATCAGTGATCGAGTTCAAGCCCATCCAGTTGATTGAAGCTGCCGAAACAGACGTTTTTGAACTCGAGCACCACCGGTTGCGAGGGATTGCTCCAAGTCCCCACGATAACGTTGCTGATGGACTTGATGTCCGACCCGATCTGTTCCGCCACCAGTTTCTTCAGGTTCCAGGTGACACGATGCCAGGCGCCGTTGTTGATCTCGTACAGTGGACTGATCTTATCGATTTTCCGATAGGTCTGCTTGCCAATCAGGTCCAGCTCGAACCAGGTGTCCTGGCCCTCGACCTGGAACATCAGGGCCACCGGATCCCGGGTCGTGGTCCGCACCCAGAAGTCCATCAGCGGCTCCTTCCCGAGGTCCAGCGTCCCCTTGCGGATACAGCGCGAACCCCACTTGACACCCGGCTTTCCTGCCAAGGCGACCCGGATCGCCGGCTGGCCGTCTTCCGTGAACGGGGTCAGCTCCGCTACGCCATCCCTCAACGGCCAGCAGTCCGGCTTGGCTAGGTCGCTGCGGTGATAGACGTCCATCCGCAGCGCCGTCCAATTCACGGTCACGTAGGGCGAGTTGAGCCTGAAGCGCCCGTCCATCTGGGCAATGAGATCGTAGAACTGGACGTTCAACTGGCCGATCAACCCGAGATCACCGCGGTTGCGGACCTCCTCGGCGTATTTCTCGATCGCACGGGCCGCCATCTGCAGCGACTGTTCCGTCTCCTTCTTCGCGGCACTGGCCCCCACATGCAGGCCCTCGGCATTGGCCACCCGGTCATAGACCACCAGCGCGCGGTTCAGCGCCTCCGTGGCCTGGAGATACAGGGCGCGGAACTCGAGCCGGTTGATCAGCAATTTGGCCCACTGCCGGCCATCCGGGGGCAGCGTGGACAGCACCGACTGCAGCACCGCCACCGACCGCTGGTCCTCCGCCCGCAATTGCTGTTGTTGCTCGATGATCTGGTCGGCCCGCATCACGGTGTGCTTCCACTTGGGAGCGGCCAGCCCCTCCTTGCTGAACGGCACATCCGGCAGGGCCAGGGAGCACCACCCGGCCCCCAGCAGCATGGGACGGTCATCCCCCGGCGTCGCAGGCGGCGTGCGCGCTTCCCAATCATCGTAAACCTCGTACAGACTGGCAAGAGCTTCGGCGCCGGCTTGGCCGTAGATGCGTTCGGCGAACGAGCGGTAGAACGCCTTTGCCGTCAGGGAGGGGTTCCAGGCGAACTCCGCCAGATAGCGGACATGATGCTCGATCGCCGATAGCTTCCAGCCCAGCAGCGAGACGCCTTCCACGCCGAACTGGAGCGCCTTTTTGTATTTCTGTTCATGCCAGGTGGTGCGGAATTGCGGGAACCACTGGTTGCCGTCAAACTCCCACCAGGCGATCATCCAGGCGCGGCGACCTTCCTGCGCCACCCGGTAGTTGTCAGCCCACTTCAAGGCATGCGCCGGATCCGCGTTGTTGAGCGAGGCGAAGATAATCTCCTTCGGAAAATCCTTCTGGATACCGGGAAAGAGATGTTCCACGCTCCAGCCCCCGGTCGCCAACCGGGAGCGTTCCTCGGGCGTCAGGCGCCGGGCCACCTCACGGAAAAGATAGGCGTAATCAATGTCGCCCTCGGCGCCCGGCCTGCTGCCCCAGTGCGCATACTTCGTCCGCATGTCGCGGGTGCCGGGTTCGTTTCCGATCTCACGACACATTTTACCGCCGCCCTCGGTCTGCCACATCCAGTAATAGTCGGCGTTCGGATAGATCTGCTGCAAGCGGCGATAGCGCTGGAGCGACAGCTCCACCGTGCGCGTGCTCAGCGGATCGGGCGTGTTGAGGCCGCCCTTTCTGGCGTCTCCGCTCCTTTGGGTCTTGACGAAATCGCCGCCGCGCGGCTGCATCAGCGCAAAGCCCGCCACGACCACCCAGCCGCGGTCGTGCGAGTAATCGATCACTCGCCGCAACATCGCCTGCGAGGCCTCTGCCTGCTTGATCGGGTTCCCCTTGTTCTCCTCCCAGTTGCGAACGCAGAACAGCTTCGAGTCGCCGAACGCCTTTGCGCCGGGCTTGCCCTGCGGGGCAAAGTCAGCGGGCTGGGCGGCCCACCTTGGCGGCACCGGCTTGCCATCCCAGACCTCGTTGTAATAGACGTAGCCGGAATAGAAATGCAGGTCGAGCTTGTTGTACTTCATGCGCGTGGCCCGCATGATCAGGTCGTGCCAGTCCTCCTCGTTGTAGCCGGAGGACCCGCAGAGAAAGTTGTCCCAGGGCATGATCCCGCGGTACTTGAAGGCGGGCGCCACACACACGTCCAGCGGCTTGACCGTGAAGGGTGCCCGGACCGGCAGACAGTCGCCCGAAATCTGGAAATAGGCTCCATACGCCTCGAGCAACGCATACACGCCATACAGCAGGCCGATCTCCGTGGAGGCCGCCACATGGAGGGTCTG
>CAJBSZ010000408.1 GCA_903958395.1 uncultured bacterium
CGCTTCCCCGGCTAAACCGGCCCGCGTCTCTTCCTCCGTGCGGCCAGTCTGGCTCGGGGCGAGCCTGCAGCCCCTGGAAGGTGAAGATTTTTCCGCCTACGGGGTCGGTCAAGAAGATGGTGGCGTGGTACTGATCGAGGTTCCGCAGGATACCGAGGCTTCCCGGCGGGGCTTGATGGCAGTGGATCTTGTGCAGCAGGTCAATGGACAGGCCGTTCGCACGGCCGACGAACTTGTTCAGGCCTGTGTCCGTGCAGGAAATAAACCCCTTAAGCTTAAGGTCGTCCGCAATCAGCAGACGATGCAACTCGTGATCGCGCAGCACGCTTGGGTACAGCTGGAAACCGCGCCGGCGCAAACAAAGTGAAGGTCTCCCGTGACGGAAACGGCCGCACAATTACGGTCTGACGACCATGAGGCCGATGGGCTCCATTTTCAAGTTCCGCTAAAAGCCTTTAGGCGTCAACCAATCCCTGGTTCACTGGCCAACTCAAGTGCCTCCCCCGTCGCAATCAGTATGACAATGCAATAACAGCAAAGCACGCATGGATTCCGAAGCAGCTCATAGCCAGAACTTGCCGCATAGTGGGGCCAAGTCCAAGCCCGATGTTCATCGTAGGCTCTCTTATGGCATCCGCGATTGACGCGGCTCACTGGAGACAAAGGTAGTGCAGGCGTGGGAGGACGGGGATGCACACGAGCTTGGTCAAACGCAACCCTGATGATATAGCCACTTTGCAAAATTAAGGAATTCCTGTCGTTGACTGACTTTGGCGGGTCAGCGAAACTTCATCATTTGAGAGTCTTCAGGGAGAAACATCATGACCGGCTATTTCGGGCTTACTGACTATGTGCTGATGGGGCTTTATATCACGGCGCTGATGGCACTCGGATTTTATCTCGAGCGAAAGGCGTCCGGAAGCCTGGAAGACTACATCCTGGGAGGACGCAAAATTCCCTGGTGGTTGATGGGGATCTCAGGGCTGGGGAACTGTTTTGACCTCAGTGGTAGCGCCCTGATCATTTCGTTCCTCTACCTGCTTGGCCCACGGGGTCTCTTTATTGAATTCCGGGGCGGGGTGGTGCTGATTCTTGTTTTCCTCATGCTCTGGACCGGAAAATGGCACCGGCGATCGGGATGCATGACCGGCGCCGAGTGGAATATCTTCCGGTTCGGCGACAACTGGGGCGGCCGCGGCGCGGAACTGCTGTCGGTGATTGCCGCCATCTTCGGGACGGTCGCCATGCTGGCCTACCTGATCGTGGGTGTGGGCACGTTCCTCTCGACGTTCATGCCTTTTCCGCCAATGGTCTGCGCCTTGATTCTGGTGACCTTTGCCACCATCTATATCATGGTCTCGGGTTTCTACGGTGTGGTCTACACCGACCTTTTTCAGGCGGTCATCGTGGTGATCATGGTCGTCTATGTCGCCGTCACGGCGTTCCTCAAGGTGCCCGACCATGCTTCGCTGTCGGCTCTGGCCATGCAGATCACCGCCAATCCCGATTGGGTCAGCGGCGCACCCCGCTGGCAGACCCATATGCCGCCGGGCTATGAGATGTACCAATACCTCATGATGTTCATGGTCATCTATCTCATTCGTAATGTGATCGGTGGGATGGGGACGGGGGCGGATCCTCGCTACTTCGGGGCTCGTAACGACAGGGAGTGCGGATTGCTGCCTGTTGGTGGACGTTTCTGCTGGCCTTCCGCTGGCCGATGATGATGGGCGCGGCGGTGTTGGGACTGTATGTGGTCCGCGACCTCTTTCCTGATCTCTCGGTGGTCTCCCAGGCGGGGGCCTTGATCCATCAATATTATCCGGCCGTGGCCAAGGAAGGCTGGGGCACCCTGATTTCCAGCCTGGCGTTCCAGCCGCAGCAGCATGCCCCGGAACTGCTGGCCCAGCTCAAAACCATGCTGGGGGCTGCGGACTTCCCGGCACGGCTCCAGATGGTCAGTTTCGAAAACACGGTCAACCCCGAAAAAGTATTGCCCGCGGTTTTGCAGTTCGGCATTGCCAAGGGCATGCGCGGCCTCATTGTGATCGCCCTGACGGCGGCGGCGTTGACGACCTTCGGCGGCACCGTGAACGCCACGGCGGGGATGCTGGTTCGGAACCTGTACCAGCGTTACATCAGGCCAAAAGCGGCGACGCGTGAACTGATATTTGCCAGTTGGGGCAGCGTGATCCTGCTGGTGGTGGGGGCTTTCGCGTTCGCCGTTTCCTTGCGCAGTATCAATGATGCCTGGGGCTGGATTGTCATGGGGCTGAATACGGGGCTGATGGTGCCCACCATCCTGCGTCTCTACTGGTGGCGCTTCAATGGCGGCGGGTACGTCATTGGAACCATTGTCGGGATTGTCGGGGCGGTGCTCCAGCGCCTGCTCTGGCGGGACTGGAGCGAGCTCTATGTGTTTGCCTTCGCGCTTGCCTGCGGGTTGGCGGGTTCGGTGGCGGGGACATACCTGACGCGGCCGACCTCCGAATCGGTGTTGCATACCTTCTACCTCAAAACACGCCCGTTCGGAATGTGGGGACGGTTCAAGAAGGCGCTATCGCTGTCCGAACAGGCCAAAGTCACGCGGGAGCACCGCATGGATCTGGCGGCGGCTCCGTTTGCTTTGTTGTGGCAGGTGACCTTGTTCCTGGCTCCGATGCTGGCGGTGATCCACAACTGGCCTGCGTTCTGGGGCGCTCTGGGCTTATGGGTGATCGGGCTTGCAGGCTTATACTGGTTCTGGTACCGGAATCTTCCAGCGGCCAATTGGTATGAGTGAGTGAAATTTTTTCATAATCGTAATCTTAATCATAATCGTAATCTCTTTGGGTAAGCATGACTCAATTGATAACAATCTCACTGGGAGTTCTCGCGATGGTTTCCAGCCTTTATGCCGCCGATTCATTCCGTCTTTGGCCTGAACAAAAAGCGCCGGCCGGCATCATGAACCTGTCGACAGCCGACTGCCGTCCTCCCTTGCTGGCGGGCGGGGGGCGTCATGACGAAAACCTCATTCTCGCCCAATCCCTGGCGGGATTGACCGCGCTGGCTGTCAACGAGGGGCGACTGGATGAACTGGTGTATATCCTTGAGGAGGGGAATTCCCATTATGAACTCTGGCGGTCCCGGCTCCTGGCACGCACGGGGATTGAAGATCGCGGGAAAACGAACCTGTGGGCCTTGATCGAGCGCTATAAGGGGAAGGGCGTTTGCGACGGCTATATCCTTTATCATGCTGACCGTTCGGCCGGGGACGCGCACACGTGTCGACCGGGAAGTGATGAGTCGGTCAACGTGGCGACCACGGCGGCGGGACTCCTGCGTGGGCTTGTGGTTTCTGAGGCGCTTGAACCCGCGGCCAAGGCGGCGGGATTGAAGTGTTTGTTGGATGTGCGCGGGAAAAGCGAGCAATGGGCCTTTGAGCAGTTTCGCGATCGGCTTAACCGGCGCGGGGTGTTGTTGCAGGATCCGCGTCTGTGGTTCGGACGGGGGACGGCCATTGCAAACCGGTTTTTCTGCATGTACGGCCTCGATGCGCCCGCGGAGCCGGTGTATGACTGGATGGACAAGCCGGGTTTGGTTTTCGGCTGGAACGATGGTCGCCACGAGCAGGAGAGCGTGCTCCAGCTTTGTGAGCGCGGCCATGTGATTTCCGCCTCCGACTGGGAGCTGAACCTCTCGGCGTTGTCGATCGGTAGTTCGGCCTTTCAAGCCAAGCCCTTCCACGACGCGGCGGCCACTGCCGGAAGTTCGGTCAAGGACCCTGCCGTTTCATTTTGCATGAGCGACGGCGATAACCTGCAGTGGATGTTGCGTGATTTTGCCCAGAATAAGAGCTATTGGGCGGCGCCGGAACACGGAACGTTCCCGATCGGGTGGAGTTTGCCTCTGGCCGATCTGCTCGAAACGGGTGTGGATATATACCAGTATCTTCAGCAGACTCAGCCTAAAAAGAGCGGCGTCTTCATGATGACCGAGTATTTTTTCCCTGATATTTATGGGAGGCGGTTGCCGGCTGAGCAGCGCCGTGCCCTGCTGCAACAGCTGGGGAGTCGGGCCGAACGTGCGATAGCCGCCTCGGGTGTCGATATCCTTGGTTTTCTGGTCGATGATCTGAACAGTCCCGCCACGCGCGAAAGCCTGGAGGTCATGGCGGCGGCAATGCCGTCGCTCAACGCGTTGCTGGTCTGGCCGTTCCATCCGTATCAGGGCGGGAACGGTTCGGTGCTGTGGATCCAGGGTGCCAAGGGGCAAATCCCCCTGATTACATGCAAGTACAGCCTCTGGGCGGATCGCAAGGATCGGCGGGCAGGGACGCCGGCCAAGTTGGCCCGCGAGATCAACGAGGATGCCAGAGCCGGGGGCAAGGACTATCAGGCCTGGGCGATCGTCCACGCCTGGTCAGGGTTCAAGGAAAACGCCGGACCGGATGAGTCGGCTGAGAATGGAAAATATCTCGCTCCCGGAACCAAGGCTGGCGTCGCGCCCACGGAATGGTGCGTCAAGCGGCTGGACCCGGCCATTCAGGTGGTGACTCCTGCCGAGTTGGTGCGGCGGATCAAGGCCCAGCGGCCAAACGGATGTGGATTAAAATCAGATACCCTCTCCCCTTGAGGGAGAGGGCTAGGGTGAGGGTCGGTGCACTGTGGTAAGTTGGCGTCATAAAGTGTGTGGCTGTTGCGTTTTCGGCATGGTGCTATTTCCCCCCGGTTCCTTGCTACAGCCCGCATTAGCGGAGGTCAGCGCCGACTGGTGGCCGGCACAGAAAGCGGCTCAGGCGTATGTCGAGGTGGCCGTCCCGCACTCCTTTGCCGAACGGAATCTCCTGCAGGGCTTGGCCGGTCTGGCGGCACGGGCAGTGAATGAAGGCCGGGGCGACGAACTGGTCTGGATGGATGACGGCAATACCGAGATCCAGGAGTGGCAGCAGCTGACCGTAAAACGGCTTTCCATGGAACGGCGAGGGGGATTCAGTGTCTGGGAACTCCTCACGCGTTATCAGGAAAAAAGTTTGGTTAAAGGCTATGTCGTTTATCAGGCCGAAGTGGAAGTAGCTGCGGTTATGAACCGTGCCCTTGCTGGAGCCGGCCGTCCCCGGCCGGTTGAGGCAGGCAAGGGTCGAAGGACCACCGGCGGAGACCGCCGGCTCCAAGTCCCTAATCCGGAGATGAGTCCGGACGAAGTGACGCACCGGACGGCGGTTCAGGTCGGCGAGTCGCTCAATGTCGCGACGACCCTGGCTGGCCTGCTGGATGCCGTGCCTGTGGAGGAGTCGTTGGAGGGCCGGATTCAGGCCTGTGGCTTGAGCCGTCTGGCGGATGGCCGGTCTCTTACCCTGGCAGAGGCTTTTGAGCGGTACCGGGGCCAATGCGATTCCAACGTGGTCTATCTGTTGAATCCCCGTCTGCCCAACATGCGGGATATGGCCGTGGCCCATCGGGGGTTTGCCGGCTATGGGACTAACGGCACGACAAGGATGCTCTTTGACTGGACGGTGCCGCTGGCGCCTGTGATCGGCTGGGGGCAGGGTGATGAATTCAAGCATACGGCGCCCGTGTCGCGGTCAGCGCATTTCCACACTGTGTCCGACTGCGTGCAGAATATCCCCCTGTTGTCGGCGGATGCCGGACGTTATCAGTCCCGCCGCCTTCCGGAGTTTGATCCCAAGACGATTGATCGCGCCGACAAGCGTCCCTGTGTGGCCTTCATGATGAGCGATGGCGACAATCTCGGGTATATGATGGCAGGCTTCTGGAGTAAGTCCTTCTGGGGCCACCCGGCCCACGGCCAATTCCCCATGGGCTTCAGTGCCTGCCTGGGCGATCTGGCCCAGACGATGCCGGTGGTGCTGGACCGCATTGTCGAGACGAAGCCGCCCCGGACATCGGTGATCCAGTTCACCGGAGGATATTTCTATCCCGACCTGTTTGCGGCGGATCGCACGAACCGCTGGGATCTGTTACGGGCCCACGCCCGCCGGATCAATGCCCAGATGCAGCGGACCGGGGCGACGATCATGTGTTGTATCATGGACAAGTCCGACAGCCCGGAGGCGCAGCAGGCGTTACGGATTTTCGCGGAGGAGATCAATCCGCTGCTGGGGATCATGATCATGGAATACGCGCCCTATCATGGTGGTGGTGGCAAGGTGCACTGGGTGTCAGATGGGCGGGGCGGGGAAGTGCCAGCGGTGACGGCTCGTTATTGCATGTGGGCCGGGATGAACAAGAAAGGTGCCGGGGGCCCGGCCGAGGTGGCCAGGCAGGCCAATGAAGACGCCGCTACCGATGAGGACAACGGGGTCAGTTGGGTGGCAGTTCACGCCTGGTCGCAACACGCGGACCCTGTCACGGGTCGCAAGGAGTCAGGACTTGGCCCCGTGGCCCGCTGCGTGGAGTTGCTGGATCAATCGAAAGTTCGCGTCGTCAGTCCTGAGGAGATGCTGTGGCGTCTTAGACGGGGGCGCTGTGAACCAACCCGACCCTAATCGAACTTGGGTGGTTGGCTTCGGGTAACTGGTATGGTATTTTTCTCATTATGTTGATTCCCAATATCGTGATTGCCTGCTGTGTGGCGGTGACGTTGGCCTTGTCTTGTCTGGCTGCCGATGAACCGGCACAATCCAATGTGACTGCCGTCCTCATCGAGAAGGTGGCCGTTGATGGACGCTTTCAGATACTGGGTGCTCCGGAACCTGGCGGCGGGAATTTATCACTGAAGGTGGGTGCGGGCGTCCATCGCTTTGACTTCGCTTTTGGGCCTGCTGCAGGGAGCTGTGCGACTTCAGGGCGCTTACGTTACAAATTTGATGGCCTCGATTCGAAATGGCACGAATCGGGCGGCTTGATGCGTCTGACGGCCCGATTCCACAATACGGCCGGCGATGTCGTGGGCTTTCAGGATTTCGAAGCGCGTGGGAATAGCGTGGGGTGGAAGGGGCGCCTGGCCGACTCGTCTTTTCGCCAGCGGAACGAACCCGTAACCGTCCCGGACGGCGCTGTGGAATTGAGGCTGACTCTGGTCTCGGGTGGGGCAGCGTATACCGTCGGGGGTATGGCCGTCGACGATCTCAAGATTACTCCGGTCGGCCGCAATGAACCGCTGTTTGCGGATGATTTTGAGCAGGGCGAGCGGCTTGACGAGGCCGATGGCACGCCACGGGGTTGGCAGCGGGGCGGTTTGCGCCGGGACGTGGTGCAAGTGGCCGTGTTCGACAAACCCCGTACCAACCATGCGCTGGCGGTGTTGGATGCGAATGTTCAGGGTTGGGGGGAATGGGGCATGCGTGTTTCGCTCCGCGATCGGATTCGGGCGGGCGAGGTCCTGAAGTTCCAGTGGCGTGAGATGTATGGCGTTGGGGCCGGTGGCCCCCAGGTTGCTGGATATGAACGTGTGCCATCCGGGCGGTATGTGTTCCGGGTCCGGGCGGAGTATCCTCTGGATGCAACGGTTTTGGGTGAGACTTCGCTGGCTGTGGAAGTGGCATCGCCTCTCTGGCAGAGCGTGTGGTTTCTTCTGGCCTGCATTGTGGCAGTTAGTGGAGTCGTGGCATGGTCCGTGCGCTTGATCACCCGTAGGCGGTGGCAGCGCCGAGTGGAGCGACTCGAGTGGCAGCAGGGACTGGAACGTGAAAGGACGCGGATTGCACGGGATATCCATGATGATTTGGGGACGAACCTGACGCGCATGGGGCTGCTCGGCGAGGTCATTGAACGGGATGTCCCCCCGGGATCCCCGGCCGCCCTGGCGGCGGAGGATGTGGGCAAGACCGCGCGCGTGATGATTCAACGGATGTCGGAAATCGTATGGGCGGTGAACCCGCACTACGACACCGTCGAGGGCCTGGCGGGGTATGTGGGACGGTATGCCCAGGGGTTTCTGGAGATGGCCGGAATCCGTTGCCGCCTGGATCTGCCCGTGGATTTGTCCGGGATAGCGATGTCGGCGGAAGTCCGGCACAATTTGTTCCTAGCCTTCAAGGAAAGTCTGCACAATGTCGCCAAGCACGCGGGGGCGTCAGAGGTCGAGGTTACGCTTTCGATGGATAATCTGCGGTTGATCCTGGCCGTAAAGGATGACGGACACGGCTTTGATGTGGCGCTGAGACCAAGGGGAAACGGACTGAACAACATGACCGCCCGGATGGCGGCACTGGGCGGGACCTGTGAAATTGTTTCACAGTCAGGCGGAGGGACGACCGTGCGGCTGATTCTTCCGGTTGGACAACTTTTGGTGTCAAAGAAGACGGGAAATCATCATGGAACGAAAACTTAAATCTGCATCGGGCCGCATCCGGGTTGGTCTTGTTGAGGATGATGCTCCGTTGAGGACGATTTTCTCGGATTGGTTGAAACATGCCGAGGGCATCGAGTTCGTCAAGGCCTACCCCGATGCCGAGAGCGCCATCAAGCAGGTGGACGAATGCCCCTGTGATGTCATGCTGGTGGATATCAATCTTCCCGGTATGAACGGCATCGAATGCGTGGGGCGCCTGAAGGGCGAAAAGCCTACAATGCAATTTATCATGGTGACCGTCTACGAGGATACGGACAAGATTTTCGATGCCTTGGCCAGCGGTGCGAGCGGGTACCTGTTGAAGCAGACGACGCGGGCCAACTTGCTGGCGGCGATCCGGGATGTCGTGGAGGGCGGATCCCCCATGACCAGCAACATTGCGCGGAAGGTGGTCCAGTCGTTCCAGAGCCGCCGTTCTTCCGAGTCCTCCGAGGCGCTGCTCTCGCCCCGGGAGCAGGAAATCCTCAATTTGCTGTCAAAGGGCTATCTCTACAAGGAAATTGCCATCAAGCTCGGTATCGCTGAGCCCACGGTAAACAGCTTTATCCGCCGCATTTACGAAAAGCTCCACGTGCATTCCCGCACCCAGGCCGTCGCCATGTATTTGAAGCAGAAGACGTCTCCTGAATCAAACCGTTGAACCCATGCCCGTGTAGTGAGTTTTGACTACATGACGGTTGGCCTCTGAAAGCGCATGATTACTCCAAGCATGACGGCAGAAAAGAATTTGAACAGAAGGTCGCGAAGATCGCAAAGAAAAACGATTGTATGTTCCGCCTACGGCGGAATTAACAGCAATTCTTCTTCGTGGCCTTCGTGAGCTTCTGTTCAGCTGAATTAGGTTGCGGGTGATAGTCTGTTTTAGGGGAAAAGGGGAATTCGACCATGCGTGGAACGATGTGCAGTGCTGTGGTGGTGGGGCTGATTGTCATGGCGGCGACCGAGGTGACCTTGGCCCAGGTGGCGGTGCCGGAGAATCCGGGGTTTACCCCCGAGCAGGCTGCGGCGATGGAGCAGCAGGCGCGGCAACGCAAATGGGCGGACGATGCGCTTTGTCCCAAGAATCCGGTTGCCCCGGCCCAAACGCAGGCGGTGGTCCGGATCAGCGGTAAAAGCGGGGGTCGGAAATGGGGCGGGATCGGTTCGGCGCCCAGCAACGCGATGGGGCGGATGCTGCCGTTCTATCCCGAAGAGCTCCGGAATGACATTCTGGACCTGATGTTTAAGCCGAACTGGGGCATGGCGCTGACGCACCTGAAGGTGGAAGTGGGCGGCGACAATAATTCCACCTCGGGAACGGAACCGAGTTTCGCCCATACCCGAGAGGAGATGGCGAAGCCGAATTTCCACCGTGGCTATCTCTATCAACTGATGCGCGATGCCCGGGACCGCAACCCCGGCATTGAACTTGGCGCACTGGCCTGGACGCAGCCGTACTGGGTCGGGAATGGAACCGGGCGCAACGACAACAAGAGTTTCTATACCCCGGAGAGCGCGGAGTACTTTGTGAAGTTCTTTGAGGGGGCGCGCAAGGAATGGGGGCTGGAGATGCAGTATTTCTCCGCCGAACAAAACGAGCGCAATCCCACGGGGCGGCGAAACTGGGTCATTAACGATTTGCGCCCGGCGTTCGACACCGCCGGACTGCAACACGTCCAGTTCATCATCGATAACGCCGGCTGGCCTCTGCGGGCTGAGGACAAGGATTCCGAATTACTAAAACAGATCGCCGCTCTGGGACGGCATTATGTGGAAAACGATCCGAAAAAAATGACGACTTCGGAAGCCCTGGCATCGGGCAAACCGTTGTTGGCCGCCGAGAGTTGGTCGCGTATCGGACAGAACTGGCCGCTGGCCATCTATCTGGCGGAGTCGGTGGCCCGTTGCTATACAGACTCAAAAATCACCCAGTTCACCACCTGGCCCCTGCAGGGCGGCGGCCTGGCGGGCTGCATGTACAATGCGACAGGGTTGATGGCGGCCAACAAGCCGTGGTGTGGTTTCTATGAGATTTACCCGACGGTCTGGATGGCTGCCCATTTCAACCAGTTCGCCCCGATGGGATGGGAGACGATTGATTCCGGGTGTGGTAGTTTGTTTGTGGAATCCAATCCCGTCTACGATGAGGCGACCGGCGTACCGACGGGTGTGAAGGAGAAAGGTTGGCCACGGGCCAGGCTGTACTACCTCACGCTGAAGAGCCCCGACAGCAAGGACTATTCGATCATTGTGGTCAACAGTTCGCCCTTCGCGCGCACCCTGGACGTTGAGTTGCAGGATCTGCCGCTGAAGCCGCTCCATGCCTGGCGGACCACGCGTGAAGAGCAGTTTATCCGCACGGGCTCGATCGATACGGGAAGCGGAAAGTTCACGCTGGTGGCGCAGCCTTGGGCTGTCTATTCGCTGACGACCACGACGGGGCAACACAAGGGACAGCCGAAGCAGGCTATTCCCTCAGATACGCTTCTGCCGCTGCCTTATGGCGATGATTTCGAATCCTACAGCATCGGCGCCGATGCCCGCTATACGCACAGCGTGGCGGGTTATTTTGAGGTATATCAGGCGCCGGGCGAGGGCAAGACGTTGCGGCAGATGGTTCCCGCCAAGGGGCTGACCTGGGCGATTCCCAAGGACAACTATCCCTGCGTCGTGATCGGGGACGTCCGTTGGGGTGACTATGAAGTCAGTTCCGATGCCCTTTTGGAAGGGCAGGGGAATGTGGCCTTGTGGGCGCGGGTGAACGCCTTTCGCGACCATGGGTTGGCTGGATATTACCTGCGGGTCGATCAGGCCGGGAAATGGGAGCTCGGCGTCGCCAATAACCGGCGTGGGAAGAATAAGTTCTACACCGAGAAGGCTCTGGCAACCGGTCACCTTGCCGCTTTCACGCCTGACGCCTGGCACAAGCTGGCATTAAGGGTTGAGGGGAGTCTGTTGCGGGCAAGTGTCGATGGCAAGCAGGTCGTGGAGATAAAGAACGGCACCTACGCTGCCGGTGCCGTTGGGTATTCCACCTGGGCCGAAGGCATTCAGAAGGATCACGAGGATATGAAGAAAGCCATGGTCATTGGCACCAAGTACGGGCAGGCTCGCTATGATAATCTGCTCGTCCGCCCGGTGCGCGAGACAGCACGAAAAAAAGGGGAAGCCGAGAAATGAATAGGATATTTAAGACAGCAATGATCGGAATCTTAAGTTCAGTCAGCCTGGTTAACTCCCAGGTAGTGGTGCCGGAGAATCCGGGATTTACCCCGGAGCAGGCGGCGGCGATGGAGGCTCAGGCCCGGCAAGTTAAGTGGTCACAGGGCGTGCTCTACCCCAAGGGCCTTGTCCCTCAAAAGGAAACACGCGTGAAGGTCCGGATTGACGGGGCGAGTGGGGGACGGCGCTGGGCCGGGCTGGGCGCGACGCCCGCCACGGCGATGGAACGGCAGTTGATGAATTATCCGCCAGCCATCCGCGACTACATCCTTGATTTGATGTTCAAACCGAACTTCGGAATGGCATTGACCCATCTGAAAGTGGAAGTGGGTGGCGACAACAACTCCACGGCGGCGGTCGAGCCGAGCTTCGCCCATACCCGCCAGGAGATGGCCAACCCTAATTTCCGCCGCGGCGGAAACTACTGGCTAATGCGCCAGGCGCGCGACCGGAATCCCGGGATGGAACTGGGGGCTCTGGCCTGGACGCAGCCGTACTGGGTCGGAAATGGTACGGGGCGCATTGATAATGCTTCTTTCTTTACTCCGGAGAGCGCCGCGTATTTCGTGAAGTTTTACGAGGGTGCGCGCAAGGAGTGGGGACTGGAGATGCAGTATTTTTCCGCCGAGCAGAATGAGCGGTATCCCGCCGGACAACGCGATTGGGTGGTGAAACATCTCCGTCCCGCTTTCGACAAGGCGGGTTTTCAAAACGTCCAGTTCGTTCTGGATGGTGGTGGCTGGCCGCTACGGGCCGAGAATAACAATCCGGAATTGCTGAAGCATGTCGCCGCGCTGGGACGGCATTACGTGGAGAATCACCCGAACAATGCCGCCACCCCCGAGGCGCTGGCCTCGGGCAAACCCCTCTGGAATTCCGAGTGTTGGTCGCGCGTGGGAAAGACCTGGCCCTTGGCTATGTATCTGGCGGAATCCCTGGCCCGTTGCTATGTCGATTCCAAAACCACCCAGTTCACGTCCTGGCCGATTCTGGGTGGCGGCTTGCCCGGCTCGATGTACGGGGCGACCGGGTTGATGCTGGCGAATAAGCCCTGGTCGGGCTATTACGAGATTTACCCCACCGTCTGGCTGGCCGCGCATTTCAACCAGTTCGCGCCGATGGGGTGGCAGACGGTGGATTCCGGCTGCGGCAAGTTGTTCGTGGAGCCTTGTCCGACCTATGACCGGGCGGTTTTGGGTCCGCCGGAAAAACGGAAAGGCCAGGAGCGGGCGCGTTTGCATTACTTGACCCTGCAGAGCCCGGATAAGAAGGATTACTCGATCATCGTCGTCAACACCTCGCCCTTCGCGCGAACTTTGGACTTCGAGGTGAAGTCCCTGCCAGCCAAGCCGCTACACCAATGGGTCTCCACGGAGCAGGAACAATTCATCCGCACGGGCCAGATCGATACGGGCAGCGGGAAGTTCACGTTGGCGGTCCAGCCTTGGTCGGTCTATTCGCTGACGACCACGACGGGCCAGCAGAAGGGCGCGGCCACAGTACCGGTGCCTGAGGACAGCGTGCTGCCGCTTCCGTACAAGGATGATTTCGAGTCCTACAGCATTGGGGGCGACGCCCGCTACCAGTCCTGCTCGGCCGGATATTTCGAGGTCTTCCAGGCGCCAGGCGAGGGTAAGACGCTGCGCCAGGTCGTTCCTGCCAAGGGGCTCACATGGTCGATTCCCAAGGACAACTATCCCTGCGTGGCGATCGGCGACATCCGCTGGGGTGACTATGAGGTCAGCTCGGATGCGCTTCTGGAAGGCAAGGGGACGATTGCGCTCTGGTCGCGCGTGGAGTTCTTCCGCGACCACGGCATGGCCGGCTATTACCTGCGGGTGGATCAAGACGGGAAATGGGAGTTGGGCGTGGCCAAAAACAGGCACGGGGGCAACAGGTTCTATTCCGAGAAGGCTCTGGCAAGCGGCCAAGTCGCAGGATTCCGCCCCGAGGCCTGGCACAAGCTCGCGATCCGCGCCCATGGGCAGCAACTGAAAGCGTCTCTCGATGGCAAGCCGCTGGCCGAAGTAACGGACAGCACCTACGCCAAAGGGGCAGTCGGGTATTCTACCTGGGCAGAGGGCATTCAGAAAGATGCCGAGGACATGAAAAAAGCCATGGTGATCGGAGCTCCCTATGGTCAGGCGAGATATGACAATCTAATTGTCATCCCGTAAAGTGTTTGGTCAAGCCCTGAGTATGGGACATATGCTATGAAAATAATTGCTTTTGGGCTCTTATACCTTACCTGTTCGCTGGTTGTCGCGTTTGCCGCCGAGACGTCAGTGCCGTCCAGGCCCAACATCATTGTTATCCTGGCCGACGATCTGGGCTATGGCGATGTGCAGTGCTATAACCCCGCGCGAGGAAAGATCCCCACGCCAAACATCGACATGCTCGCCGCGCAGGGCATGCGGTTCACTGACGGTCATTCTTCCTCCGCGGTCTGTTCGCCAACGCGCTATACCCTGCTTACCGGTCGCTATCACTGGCGCACGCATCTTCAAACAAGTGTCGTCGAGCCTTGGGAGAAACCTCTCATCGCTCCTGAACGGGTTACAATCGCCACGCTGGCCAAGCAGCATGGCTACCAAACGGGAGCCTTCGGCAAATGGCATCTGGGCCTGGACTGGCAGATCCCGCCGGAACATGCCGAACTCTTCCAATACGGCAGCAAGGCCGGGGCTCTGAAGCTCGCGGCCCTCGGCCCCGATAAACAGCGGGCGTTGTGGGAACGTATCTTTTCCCAGCCGGTAGCCAACGGCCCGACCACACGGGGCTTCGATCATTATTTCGGTGTCGATGCGCCAAACTTCCCGCCATTGTGTTTCATCAAGGATGACCGCACGGTGGGAATTCCCGTCACCAGCAATGCCAATAGACCCGCGCTCGAAGGCTGGACGTTCGAACCGATCCTGCCGACGATCACCGCGCGTACGACGGATTTCATCGCACAGTCGGCGCGCGCATCGCAGCCATTTCTTGTTTATTTTGCGCTGACCGCGCCGCACGCGCCGCTGGCCGTGAACGCTGAATGGAAGGGCAAAAGCGGCCTCGGTCTCTACGCCGATTACGTCATGGAAACGGATGCAATGGTGGGCCGTGTGATGAAGGTAATCGCCGACAGCGGCGCGGCGGAGAACACGTTAGTGATCTTCACGTCCGACAACGGCTGTGCGCCCAATGTAGTTCAGAGCCTCGAAAAACAAGGTCATTTTCCCAGCGGCCCCCTGCGGGGCTACAAGACCAGCGTGTGGGAGGGAGGCCATCGCATGCCGTTCATCGTCCGATGGCCAAAGGTCGTGAAGCCCGGTTCCGTGTGCGGCCAGCTGGTGCATCAGGCGGACCTGATGGCCACGGTCGCCGACATCCTCGGCACGCGCCTGCCGGACAATGTCGGCGAGGATAGCGTGAGCCTGTTGCCGCTGCTGGAGGGCCGCGATGAACCGGTTCGGCAGTCGGCGGTGAGCTGTTCGGTGGACGGAGTGCCTGGCGTGCGGCTGGGCCACTGGAAATACATTCCCCGTTTCGACGGTAAAGTTCCCGCCGGCCGCGCAAGGCCGCAGGTCCAGCTCTACGACCTCTCGATGGATCTTGGGGAGACCCATAATCTCGCCGCGGAGCATCCGCAGCGGATTGCCGAGATGGAGTCGCTCCTGCAGAAGCTCATCCGCGACGGACGGAGCACCCCCGGCGCGCCGCAGAAAAATGATGCGGCCGTGATTTTTGATAAAGGTGAACGTCATGAATAGGAAAAAAAGGCTTATGATAAAATCGAAAGTTTTGCTTTTTGCCGGAATGAGCTTGTTGGCAACCGGGCTTGCGGTGCTCGCGGGGAATCCTGCCATTCCTGAAGTGGGGGTGAGCGATCCCCATCTGCATGTGTTCAACAATCGGGCCTATATCTTTGCCGGTCATGATTTTGCAGATCCGAACGGAAAACAATGGGACACGCGGGAGTGGTGGGTATGGTCCTCCGCCGACATGGTGGAGTGGAAGCAGGAAAGCGTGCTCAAAACCGAGGACACCTACATCAAGCGGAGCGGGTCGATGGCATGGGCAGGGGATGCCGCTGAGCGCAACGGTAAATACTACTGGTATTTCTCCAATGCGGCCAGGGATACCGGCGTGGCCGTCTCGGATAGCCCAGGGGGACCGTACCGCGATTTGCTGGGCAAGCCGTTCTTGCCTGCGAAACTGACCCCGACAAAATCTTACGATCCGACGGTGTTCGTGGACGATGACGAGAATAAAACGCTGTTTGTTCTCTTCGGGGCTCCAAATTGGGCCAAGGGCGACAGCTACTATATCGTCCGGATGAATGAGGTCATGGTTTCGCTGGCGGAAACCCCCAAGAAGATCATCCTCCAAAACCCCGACGGCACGATCAACAAGGCCGACGACAAGAACTTCCTGCACAAGCACAACGGGCTCTACTATCTCTCCTGGCGCTCTCACTATGCCACCTCCACAAACGCCTACGGCCCCTACACCTACCGCGGCGACATCGGGACCACGCATGACCACGCCTCGTTCTGCCCGTGGAACAACCAGTGGTTCATGTGCTACACCATCTTCGACCGGACGGGCGCCCATCGCGCGCCGGGCCTGTGCTACGTCCATTTCAAGGACAACGGTGAAATGGCAACAGTCGAGTATGAGATCAAAGCCTACGGGGTGGGTCGTTACGAGGGGACGTGGGAGAAGATCCAGGCGGAGTGGTACATGGCCGCGAGCGATGGCACAGTCAAACGGGAGATTCCCGGCGAAGGGTTTGCGGTCCACGCCAAAAAAGACAGCGCCTGGCTCGCTTTCCCCAAGGTGCAGAGTATGATGACCGATACGCCGATCACGTTCAATGTGGCCTGTGCCGAGCGTACAGGGGCTGTCATCGAGATCAGGAGAGGCACGGCGGATGGCGACCTGCTCGGTACCTGCCGGGTGCTTCCCACCGGCGGCGCGGATATCTATAAGACCCGTACCTGCAAATTGAAAAACCGACCTGGCCAGAATGACCTCTGTCTGGTGTTCAAAGGGCTCGGGAAGGAAGAAGTCCTGCGCTTGGACTGGTTCAGCTTCAGGTAGACCTCGTTCGAAAAGGGTTAGAAAGTTAAAGTACAGAAAACAAGGGGAAAATAAAGGTAGGGCGAACCGTCCCCGGTGAGCCGGAGCAAATGATGCCCCAAAAATGAGCCCCAAAAAACATAGTCCTTTCTGGGCTCTTCAAGGGGGCTTTGACTTGCTCCGGCTCGGCAGGGACGCCTCGCCCTACCTGAGTCTTTTCAAGCGGGGTCTAGGTAGGAGAGCCCTTTGAAAACAGCGAAACAACTAAGATGCGGGAGTCTATTATGAATTACTCTACCACAACAGCCCTTGTCCTTGGACTGGCCGCTTTAGCGGCCAGTGTCGGCTGCGTGCGGGGGCCTGTCGCACCGGACAAAGCCTGTGTATTCCCCGAAAGGGAGATCACCGTCGACGGCGATGTTGCGGATTGGTCTGGCGCAACGTGGTATGACGTGTCAAACGCGGGGTCACAATGGCTCGGGCAGGGGATCACGGCAGAAGGGTGGAGCGGGCCCTCTGACTTGAGCTATAGATGGGCCGGGTCGTGGGACGGCAAAGGGAAGTTGTATTTTATCTTTGATGTCACGGACGACTGTGTCATTTCGCCTCCCGCCCAGCCTAATTCTTTCCTGAACGACTGCGTTGAGTTGATGATTGACTATAATCATTCTGGGGGGCCCCGATTCACGGAAGTGACCGGAGAGAAGGTGTTGCGGGGTTACGAAATGCATTTCCTGCCAACTCAACCGCCGCTCGTTTTTGTCGACGACAGGCTTTCGCCGATGTATCCCATGGCGAAGCCCCAAAATGACCTCTTCCGCAATCAATACGCCGGCGAGATCGCCGTCCGCAGGAATGCCCGGGGGTATGTCATGGAGATCGGATTTAAACTGCCGGGCACAGCCGTGGGGGATGGCACGATGCTGGGAATTGATACTGACGTGTGTGATGATGACGGCAAAGGCCGGGAAAGCCTGTTGATATGGCATAGCGGCCAGGTCAACTTCTGGTTAACCATGGATCATTACGGCACGGTCGTGCTGCGGAAGGATTCCACCCGCAAATCCGAAGGGACTAAATGAATACTCGTTTTCTGAAGAAACTTGTCATCGTCATGGCCGTATTGGGTCAGGCCTCCGCCCTTTTGAGTTCAGCGGAGGACGAACTCGAAAAGGGGTTCGCTGATCCGCCCATGTCCGCCAGACCCTGGGCTTTCTGGTGGTTCCTGGGCGGGTACGGCAACAAGGAGGGCATGGCGCGGGATATTGCCGCGATGCGCGAGAAGGGGATTGGCGGGGTCCAGCACACGCAGACACATGCCCAGAAAGTGCCCGCTAGCATGTTACCCTCCCGGCCCAAAATGCTCAGCGACGAGTGGGCGGACTGGTTCGGGGAGGCGGTGCGCCTCACGGGGCAGGCCGGCATGGTGATGCATGGGGCGGCCGTGGACGGCTGGGGCTACGGCGGCTGGTGGGTCGATGCGGAAGCCGGGTGCAAGCAACTGGTCTACTCGGAGGTGCAGGTCGATGGCCCCCAGGCGCTGGCCCGTCCGCTACCCCAGCCCGTCACATTTAAAAACGTCTATCACGAAATCGCCGTGGTCGCGTTCCCGGTGGAGGCGAACCGCCCGGTGCCGCCGGCGTCAGTCACCGCCAGCAGCGTGGCCAAAGGGTACTGCTCCGAGCAGAACTGGCCCGCGACTCACGCCCTCGACGGTGATCTGCAAACCTATTGGCGCTCCTGCTACTACGGGGAGCCCGTACTCCACGGTACGGCGGGCTGGAAGCAGAAAAGCCGAACGGCACCGGACGCCCTCTCGGCGGAGCATCCGGCATGGCTTCAACTCGCCTATGGCGAGCCGCTGACGGCGGTGGGGGCACTCATTGCGGCCATGCCGAATGGCGGTCCGCGGGAGTGCGAACTCGGCGCGTCTGACGACGGCAAGACGTTTCGCTCCATCGTCCGGTTTACCATGGCACCCGGCGAGTCAAAGCGCCTCAATTTCGCAGAAACCCGCGCCCGCCACTTTCGCCTTCTGATCACCTCCGCCCACATCCCGGATATCCGTGTCGCGGAATTTACGGTCCTGCGCGCCGGGGACGAGCCCGTGGTGAAGCCCGGCATCAAGTGGTGGGCGTTTAAATCGGGCAACTTCGGCTGGTGGTGGTGGCCGGCCAATCCCTATGATGCCCTGGAAGAGCACTATGCCGAAGACGGGCTCAAGGACCTGACCGCTTCGCAAGTGATCGATTTGAGCGGGAAGTTCACGGCGGCGGGGCGCCTCGAATGGAAGGTGCCGCCCGGACGCTGGCGGATTCTGCGCTTCGGCTGGACCTCGCTGGGTCAGCATGCGCGCTCGGCCGGGACACCCGGCGGCAATGAAGTGGACATGCTGAATGTCAAGGGGGCGGACCTGATGGCTGATGTGCCCCAGAAGCGCATGTTCGAGGTGGCCGAAAAGGCGGCGCCCGGCGTGCTTCAGGGATTTCATGGCGACAGTTGGGAGATCGGCGCCAACCGCGATGGGCAACAACCCACCTGGACGGATGACTTCCGGGCGCAATTCCAGCAGCGGCGCGGCTACGATCTGTTGCCCTTTCTGCCGGCGATGGCCCGTTATGTGGTCGATGACCGCCAGACCACGGAGCGCTTCCTGCGCGACTACCGGGACACGATCTCCGATCTGATCGCCGACTTCTACGGGCGTATGCAGCAGCGCGCTCACGAGCGAAAGTGCCTGGTGAATGTTCAATCCGGGCATGGCACCTATCCCTATCCGCACATGGATGGGCTGAAGAACCTGGGCCGTGCCGATCTGCCCCAGACCGAAGTGTGGCATCAAACCGAGGTCATGCGGTGTTCCGATCATTATTGCGACCCGACGCGCACCGCCGCGTCCGGGGCTCATATTTATGGACGTCAGATCGTGCAGGCGGAGGCCCTTTCCGGCTCGGGGGCAATCAGTACCCCCGGCGATTTCCGTATCGCCATGCACAACGCCTTTGCCAATGGGCTCAACCAGGCGGTGCTTGCCAATATCGATCATCAGCCGTCTGAAGACAAGCCGGGGTTGCTGTTCAGCAGTAACATCAGCCGCCATTACCCCTGGTGGCCCATGGCTGAGGGATACATCGGGTATCTGAGCCGTTGCCAGTACCTGTTGCAGCAGGGCCTCTTTGTCGCGGACGCGGCTTATTTTGTCGGCGAAGGCGCCTCACGTTTCGTGCCCGGCAAGAAGTTCCTGCGCCCGGCGCTCCCGACGGGTTACGACTTCGATGGAATCAATGCCGAAGTGCTGCTCACGCGGGCCTCGGTCAGCGACGGGCGTCTGATGCTACCCGCTTGCCCTGCGAAGCTCGGCCAGAGCGCAATGCCCAGCGAGCGAAGCGGGGCCTGCATGAGCTATCGCTATCTCGTCCTGTGCGAGCCGCAGTGCCGGACCCTGTCGCCGGCGGTGCTCACGAAGATCAGGGATTTGGTCAAGGACGGGATGACCCTCATCGGGCTTCCCCCGCAGGAGGCGCCGGGTCTGGGCGAGCGCGCGAAAGCGGATGCCGCGATTAAAGCGCTCGTGGCCGAACTCTGGGGGAGCTCATCCGAAGCGACCGGGGAACGCGGGGTCGGGAAGGGTCGTGTCATTTGGGGGCGGAGTGTGGCCGACACCCTGACGGGGGACAAACTGGCGCCGGATGTGACGGCAACCAGCTCCAACCGGCTCTTTGAAATAGAGTGGATTCATCGGCGGACCGATGGAGCCGAGATCTATTTCCTGGCCAATCCCACCAAAGAGGTTGTCGAGGCACAGGTTGCTTTCCGCGTGAGTGGACGCCAGCCGCAGCTCTTCGATCCCCTTACGGGCACCCACCGCGCTCTTCCCGAGTGGAAAGGGCAGGCTGGGGGTACCGTGGTTCCGATGACTTTTGCGCCCTATCAGGCGTTCTTTGTCGTGTTCCGCGATGCGGATGACCGCGTCAAGCCGCGGTCTGACAAAGCGCTGTCAAGCCAGCGCACTCCAAATAAGAATTTCCCCGAGCTGAGGCCGGTGCTGGATCTGGCGGGCCCGTGGGAAGTGCAGTTCGATCCGGCGTGGTACTACAGTCAGGAGTCAGAAGAAAAAAGAGCGCGGGTTGTTTTTGATAAGCTGGTGGATTGGACGAAACGCCCGGAATCCGCCATCCGCCACTATTCCGGCATCGCGACGTATCACAAGGTCTTCGACCTGCCGACAGAATTCAGCATCCAGAATTCAGCATCCAGAAGCGGAGGAACCAAGAACCCTGAACCCCGAACCCTGAACTCTGCATTCCTCTCCCTTGGCGAGGTCAAGATCATGGCGCGGGTCCGGCTCAACGGCAAGGACCTGGGCGTGGTGTGGTGTCCGCCCTGGCGCGTGGACATCACCTCGGCGCTCCAGCCGGGTGAGAACCATCTGGAAATCGACGTGGCGAATCATTGGGGCAATCGTGCCATCGGGGATGCGGCCCTCCCTGAAGCCCTGCGCCGGACGAAAGGCAACTTCACGTTGCCCGCCGACAAACTGTTGTTTCCCTCGGGCCTGCTGGGCCCGGTAAATGTGCAAAGCGAAAACTAATGGCAGCATTACTAAAGAACCACTCAAATGAAGATTCACCACCGAGTTAGGATGAGAAGGCTTTCCATTACCCACAAGTCGGGAAGAATCCTTCAACTAATCTGCACTGATTCGCACTGATGAAAATAAGAAGGACCGATTGAACAGAAGCTCGCGAAGTTCGCAAAGAAAAGAGAATGTTTCACGATTTTTGCAGCATCCCGCAAAGGCGGGATCCAGTAAAAATCGTGAAACGCCCTTCCGGAAGAAATTGAGGATAAAGTTTTGAGGTGCAAAACACAGATGGAGTTATTTGATTTCTCTCGATTCCGGTGAAGAACCGTTGCGGAATTTTTGGCTCGGGTACTCCCGAACGAAAATACCGCAACATTC
>CAJBSZ010000409.1 GCA_903958395.1 uncultured bacterium
CCACTCGAAATTATCCAAGAATGACCAGTGGAAGTAACCGAGTATCGGGATGCCTTCCTGAAGAGCCCTGTGAACCTGTGCGAGATGCTCGACAATGTAACACGGCCGTTGTTCATCCGTATCGTCTGCGATGCCGTTCTCGGTAATAAGGATCGGTTTTCCGAAGCGTTTCCATACGGAGCGGATCGTGCGATATAAGCCCTCCGGATAGATCTGCCACCCCATCTGGGTCACCTTTATTCCCTCTGGCGCCTGTGTGTCGTCGATCCAGTACTGGCCGCGTTTTCGCCTGTCAGCTTTCAGGGACGCCCGTGTGTAGTAGTTGATGCCGCAATAGTCGTAGGAGTTTTGGATGCCGGGAATGGCGGGCCCGCCATGAATCCAGTGCGGTTTGCCGGTTTGAATGGTATAATCCCACCCCTCAGCAGCCAGGCGTTTGGCGAGGAAGACAGCGAAGCGCTCGTACCAACGCGCTAGCCCCCGCGAGTTCCAGGGCTCGATCCAGGGATACGCCATGGCGACACCTACCTTTGACCGGGTACCGTCAGGTGCCAGCGGATGTAGCTTGTGGATCAGGTGGTAGGTTTCCGCATGGGCACGAAGCAAGGATCTGGATACGGCCCGATAGGCCTTGATCGAGTGGCGCTGCGGCGGGAAATGGCCCAGAAGATTGCCCATGACCGCCGGCACCATCGGTTCGTTCAGCGTCACCCAGTAATCGGGGAAAGCGCCCAACTCCTCGATCACGAACGTCGCGTAACGCAGGAATTGCGTCACGGTGTCAGGATTCCGCCAGTCGCCCTGGTCAGCGACCCAGTGCGGGAGGACCCAGTGGTGCAGGGTGAGGCAGATCTTGAATCCATGCTTACGAAGGGATTGAAGGATGCGTCGATAATGCTCGATCGCGTCACGGTCGAAATGGTCCTTCTGTGGTTCAATGCGCGCCCATTCGATGCCCAGGCGGAACCCTTTGTAAGCCAGTTTCGCCATGAGGGCATGATCCTCTTCGTGGCGGTTCCAGTAATCCATGGCGCGGCCCGAGACCGTCTTGTCCACGATCAGCCCCTTCTGTTCCCAGGCCCACCAGTCAGAAAATGCATTGCCACCCTCGACCTGGTGGCCTCCGCTTGATGTGCCCCAGATGAAGTTGTCCGGAAAGTTTAAGCTATCTATCGGCAAAGTGCATCCTCCCTTAACTCGTTTGATCGCTAGCATGTTACTTTGCAAAGGGTACTTCCGCCATGGGGAGTAACCCTAATGCGGTATTTCTCCCAACACGAGAACGTAGGGTTATTACCCATAGGCCGCAAATAGGCATCTGGATTATTATTTAACTACATATGAATATTAATCCGATCAATAAAGGCGCAATAACCGATAATTTCATCGGGATTGGCACGGTGTCCCGCAGGATGGTGCAGGAGCGTGCGGTTGAACTGGCCATCATCAACGGCCGTTTCGCACAGGATGTTTCGAAAGCCGATTGGGAACAAGCCAAACGGGAATTGTCGGGTGAGCCGGATGCCGACCCTTGGGACGCCGTTCTTGAATCGGTGCCCGAATCTGAACGCTGGAATATTGTTCCCAGCTCGGACGGATTCCAAGTCCCCGAGTTGCCCGGCGAAGAAGGCGAGGATTCGGAGGGGCGAAGCCAAACCGCGCAACTTGTTGAACAAGGCATCGCCGAAGCGGAGCATGACCAAATGCTGCAAGCCGCTAGAGAATCCGCAAAAGAGGAGTAATCATGAAAATTCAAATCAATACAGACCACACGATTGACGGACACGAAGCGCTGGCCCACCATGCCGAAACCGTGGTGGAGAGCACGCTTGGG
>CAJBSZ010000410.1 GCA_903958395.1 uncultured bacterium
GGTTCAGGCAGAGCTGAGGCGGGATGTTGCGGAACGCCAGGCCGGGTACCGGATGCGGGCGCTTAAACTTTTCCCCCATGTGTGCGGCCGGTGTGCGCGTGAGTTCGAGGGCAAGCGCCTCAAGGAACTCACCGTCCACCACAAGGATTTTAATCACGACAACAATCCGCTCGACGGTAGCAATTGGGAATTGCTCTGCATTTACTGTCATGATGACGAGCATGCTCCGGACAGCCTTCGATCCATGGGCGACGGTTCTCTTACCCACGATGTGAAAAAGGCATCCCCGATCGTCAACCCGTTTGCAGGCTTGGACGACATCATTGGGAAATGAATTGGAGGGACGCGCTTTGTCGCGTCCTCCGAATTCCGGCCACGACGAAGCGTGGCCCTCCATCCGGATGGAGTTGAGATGTCTTTTAGAGCTCCAGTTCCATCCTGTAATCGTGAAGGATGAAGCCAGGCGCAAATTCCCAATCCACGGATTCGGTTTCCCTGAACCCGAAGGCGCGATAGGCCCGTAGTGCCTTGTCATTGGCGCGATTGACTCTCAGAAACAAGATCGTGGCACCCTTTTCGCGTGCATAGCGGGCGGCTTCCTCAAGGCATGTCCGGCCGATCCCCCGGCCGTGCGATTCCGGGAGTACATAGATTTTGTGCAGTTTGCATTCCGAAGGGGCGACCATGGAGCATGACAGGTATCCTATTGGGATTCCGTTTTCCATAACCACGTTCCAGGCGACTCCGTTTTGCATTTCGGTCAGGATCGTTTCCGGGTCATACATCTTTGAGAGCATGAGATCCATCTGCGCCCTGGTGATGATGGTGAGGAAAGCGTGAGGCCAGATCGTGTGGGCCAGTTTCTGGAGCAGGGGAATATCCTTCGGGGTGGCGGGGCGGAAGGTGATCATGGCGTGATCATTTTCAGAATCATGTCCACCACACGCCCCGTTGGAAGGGTGGTGGTGTCCACCTGGCGTGGAAAGGCGGCATAGAGGTGGCGACGTTTTTCAAGGAGGTCAAGAATGCGCTTCAGGCGGTCCGGCTCCTCGAGGAGCGGGCGGTTCCGCGCACGGGAGGTCCTTTCCAGAATGGTCTCCGGGGTGGCGGTCAGGCAGACCACCAGGCCCGTCCGGCTGTAGTCTTTGATATTGTCCGGATTCAGGACCACCCCGCCACCGCAGGCGATGACCAGGCCGCTTCGCTGGGAGAGTTCCCGGGACAGGGCTCGCTCCAAGGTGCGAAAATGAGGCTCGCCATCTTCCTCGAAAATTTTCGGGATGGGCTTTCCGGCGCGCTCTTCGATGAGGGTGTCCATGTCGAGGAAGGTCATTCCCAGCCGGGCCGCCAGCCTTTTCCCGACAGTGCTTTTCCCGGTGCCCATGAAGCCCATCAGAACGATGTTTTGGGGAGTGAGATGTAAGATGTGAGATGTGAGGTCGAAGATAAGACGGCCATCGCAGAAGGTTTTGACGGCCCTGCCAGTAAGGCGCCAGCCGGAGAAGGGGGTATTGCGGGATTTCGAGGCAAAGTCGTCCGCATTGACAACCCATTCTGAATTCAGATCCAGGAGCACCAGGTTTGCAGGGGCACCGATGGCGAGGGATGGGGGCGGGAGCCCGATGATGCGGGCAGGCGCAGTGGTCCAGCGGGCCACCCAATCCAGGGCAGTCATCAGGCCTTTTTTCACGAGCAGGGTGTAGGTGATGCCCACGGCGGTTTCCAGTCCCACGACTCCGAAGGGCGCCGCCAGAAACCCCTTGGCCTTGGTCGCGGCGGTGTGGGGCGCGTGGTCGGTGGCAAAGCAGGCGAGGGTGCCGTCGAGGAGGCCCTGGATCAGTGCCGCGCGATCGGCCTCGCTCCGGACGGGCGGATTCATCTTGTAGCATTCAGGCTTGGAGGGATCCACATCGGCGTCCGTCAGGGCCAGATGATGGGGAGTCAGTTCCGCTGTGACGGGCAGGCCGTCCTGCTGTGCCGCCCGGATGAGTTCCACGGAGCCGGCTGCGGAGAGATGCTGGATGTGAACGGCGCATCCGGTTTTGCGGGACAGGCGGATGTCCCGATCCACCGTGACGGTTTCGGCCTCGGAGGGAATTCCCCGCAGGCCGAGTTGTTTTGAGTATTCGCCGTCGTGCATGACGCCATGGCCGGCCAGTTTCGGGTCGAGGGCGTGATCCATGATCGGGCGGTGGAGTTGTGCCGCCTTCCGCATGGCCGATTCCATCACCTCATCGTTTGAGACCGTGCATCCGTCGTCGGTGAAGGCGACGGCACCCGCCTGGTCGAGCGCCGCCAAATCGGCAACCTCGTGTCCGGAACGGTTACGGGTGATGCAGGGGGCGGGGAGGACATGGATCAGACCGGCGGCCCGGGCGCGGGAGGCGAGGGTCTGCACCTCGACGGGTGAGTCGAGGGGAGGATTGGTGTTGGGCATGACGACAATGGTAGTGAACCCGCCCCGGGCGGCAGACAGGCAACCGGAGGAAACGGTTTCTGCCGCCTCATTGCCTGGTTCACGAAGATGAACATGAAGATCCACAAATCCCGGCGCGGCGGCCAGGCCCTGGGCCTCAATTATTTTGAGGTCCCGGGGGAGCGGGTTTGGGACCGCTGAAAACAGGCCGTTTTCGATGAAAAGGTCACGAATAGCGTCTGTTTTGGCCTCTGGATCCAAAATTCTAACGCCCTTGATAAGGAAGATGTTTTTCACTGAATGGGGTTATACACCACCTGTAGCTTGACAGAAAAGGGAGAAATGGTACTTTGTCGCCCTTTGTAGAGAGGGACAAGCACGATGAAGATGACATATCATCCATCCAAGAGGAAACGTCAGCGCAAATGTGGATTCCGGAAACGGATGAAAACGGCGGATGGCCGTAAAGTATTGGCGCGCCGCCGTCAAAAGGGACGGGTTAAGCTTAGCGAATAAGCTGCCCGTCTTGAAACGGTTGGTTTTCAGGTGAACGCCGTTGTTCATGAGGTGAGGGGGGATTCCCTTTCAGTTGATGGACTAAGCATTGCCCGGGTGGGCAGAGCCGGCGTTCATTTTTTTTCAAAGTGGGGTTTATGGCCACGCCTGCGGATACAGAGAATGCCCCGGCGCCTGATCGTCGTTTAAGGCGACATCAGCGATTGACCTCGGCGGCTGACTTCCAGGACGCGTACGCCCAGGGAAAATCCGGTGCGGCGCGAACCTTGGTGATGTGGTTGCGTCACGGGCCGGGCAGCTCGCTCCGGTTGGGGGTTGTGGCAAGCAAAGTGATTGGTAACGCCATCTGCAGGGCGCGGGCCAAGCGGCGTCTTCGCGAAGCGTGGCGCCTGAACCGGGATCGATTCCATGGAGATGTGGATGTGGTTCTTGTGGCCCGACGGTCCATTCTCACGGCGCCGTGGCAGGATGTGAACGACGATTTGATCCGGCTTGCAGGAAAGGCCGGGTTGCTGGCATGATCCGAAGATTGCTCATTCTTCTGATCCGGCTTTACCAGTATACGGTGGCGGCCCTCCTGGGAGGACAGTGCAGGTTTTACCCCACCTGCTCGGCGTATTGTATCGAAGCCCTTGAAATTCACGGAACCTGGCGGGGGCTCGGATTGGGAATTCGACGGATCATGAAGTGTCATCCCTGGCACCCGGGCGGGGTTGATCCCGTTCCGGGGAATTAAAGAGTGGTGATTTTAGGAAAAGAGGCGGTTATGGACATGAAGAAGTTTTTGACAAAAGATACCTTGATCTTGGTTGTGTTGTTTGCGCTGATGCTGGCATGGGGGCCGGTTTATCAGAAATTCTTTCCGCAACCTGCTCCCGTCAAGCCTGCAATAGCCGCAGTCGCCACGAATGAGGCCGTGACCGCGTCAGCCATTCCGGCGCCCGTCATCCCGACGCCCGTCGCGCCGGCGCCCGTCACCGAGTTGCGTCAGCCCCCGTCCATAGCTCGTCAGCCCGAGGTTCTGGTTGAGTTGACCAATGCGTTGGTCCGGTTGACGCTGTCGTCCCATGGGGGTTGCGTTAAATCGGTGGAGCTGCCCGCCTTCACGGCGACCGCAAAGGACAAGTCGCCGGTGGTGCTGGACTTCGGAAATGTTCCCGCCCTGGCGTATGGTGGATTGACCGGTTTGGATGAGTTTTCCGATTTCAAGGTTACCGTGGTGTCCAATGGGGCGGCGGCCCGGATCGAGGGTGTGAGTGCTGCCGGATGCCGTTTGACCCGGACCATCAGCCTTGGCAACCGGTATGAGGTGTCAGTTGATGACATATTCTCGAATGGTAGCGGGGCGGCTCTGGCTCTCCCCACGCATTCCCTTTCGCTTGGAAGCATGGGAATGCTTCCCGGCGAAACCACGATGACCGGAGTGGATTTGCTGGGGATTGACACGCTGGCCTCGGTCGGGGACGACGGCGTGCGCCACTGGTCGAGCAAGCGATGGTTTTCCAGCGACCTGACGCTGGTTGATTTTTTCCAGGAGCTTCCGCGACGCGGGGGAGGGTGTGTGGGGCAACCCTCGTTGACCCGGATGATGCCGCTGGCGATCCGGGAACGCATTGCAACCGGCATGACCTGGGTTGCGGTTAAAAACAAATTTTTTGTCCAGATCCTGCAGCCGAAGGATGGTTCGTCGGGATGCGATCTGATTGTCGAGCGGACCAAGGGCCCCTACGAAAAGGCTGAAGAGCCTCCCTCCTGGATGGCGGCGGCGGTGCCCAGTCGCGTGGCCGCAGCAGTTCAGTTTCCCGAGCGGACGCTGGGTGCCGGTGAAAGCTATTGCCGGAGCCTCAGTTACTTTGTGGGGCCTAAGGAACTTTCCTCCATCACTCCCCTCGGTCTTCATAAAAAGGAAGTCATGGAATTCGGAATGCTTCGTCTGTTGTGCGAGGCACTGGTGTGGAGCCTGAACAAGTTGAATTGGCTGATACCCAATTACGGGATTGCCATCATTCTTCTGACCCTGATCGTGCGCATTATTTTCTGGCCCCTGACCCACAAGGGAACGGAAAGCATGAAGCGGATGCAGGCGCTTCAGCCTC
This sequence comes from uncultured bacterium, assembly GCA_903958395.1. GTDB lineage: Bacteria > Verrucomicrobiota > Kiritimatiellia > CAIKKV01 > CAITUY01 > JAABPW01. The sequence continues at coordinate 5,029 of CAJBSZ010000410.1, forward strand.
AGCTCAAGGCCTTGCAGGAGAAGTACAAGGATAAGCCCCAGAAGCTCCAGCAGGAAACCATGGCGATGTACCGGGAGAACAAGGTGAATCCCCTGGGTGGCTGCCTTCCCATGCTGGTTCAGATTCCCGTCTTCTTTGCCTTGTTCAGCGTGCTGCGAAGCGCTGTGGAGCTGCGGTATGCCCCCTTCCTGTGGGTGGCCGACCTGAGTGCTCCCGAGAATCTGCTTCAGGGCATGGTGCCTTTCATTGGGGCGATTAATGTTCTGCCGCTTCTCATGACGGTGACCCAGATCTGGCAGACGAAATTGACGCCGGCCGTTGGGGATCCGATGCAGCAGAAGATGATGATGTGGATGATGCCGATCATGATGCTGATCTTTCTCTACAGCATGCCGTCGGCACTGGTGTTGTACTGGACCGCAAACCAGGTGATGATGATTGTCCAGCTTTACTGGCAGCGGAGACTGAAGAAGGCGTAGGGAGAGTGCGATGAACTGCAATTGTCCAATCACGGGCGTGATATTCGGATTCGCCGTGCTGGCTTATTTGCTCGGCGCGATTCCAAACGGGTTCCTGATTGCGAAGGCGAAGGGAATTGATATCCGCACAGTGGGTAGCGGGAACATTGGCGCAACCAATGTCTATCGTTCCGTGAGCAAGGCGCTCGGTATCCTCACCTTTGCGCTTGATGCCCTCAAGGGGGCGGTTCCGGCCCTTCTTTTTCCGGTGCTTGTAACAGGGTGCTTGAATGGCGAGGCTCCGGCATGGCTACCGCTTTTATTCGGGGGGTTGGCGATTGCCGGCCATACCTGGCCGGTGTATCTCAAGTTCAAGGGCGGGAAAGGCGTGGCGACCAGTGCTGGTGCTCTGATCGGAATTGCGCCTGGTGCCACCGGGATCGGGGTTTTGTGCTGGTTTGTCGCGCTGGTGGGAACCCGTTATATGTCGGTGGCCTCGATAGCCGCGGCCATTGTCGTGCCAGTGGCCGGTTGGTGGCTGTATCGGGAAAAGGGCCTTGCCCTGCCCCTCGCCCTCGGTGTTCTTGGCCTCTTGATTATCTGGCGCCACAAGGGCAATATCGTACGACTGATGAATGGCACAGAGAGCCGCTTCGAGTTTAAGAAGAAGTCAGAATAAAGTGGTGAGCCATGAGCAAGAACATCGCCATTATCGGTGACGGCGGCTGGGGAACCGCGTTGGGGTTGACCCTGCTCCGGAAGGGACACAAGGTCTGCTTGTGGGGTCCGTTTTCCGACACGATCGAGCGTATCCGTGCCTCAGGCGAAAACAAGGATTACCTGCCCGGTGTCCGGCTTCCCGCTGAGTTGAAGTGGACGGCTGACCGGGCTCGTGTTGTCGAGCAGGCAGAGGCCGTGGTGCTGGCGATGCCGACCAAGTATTTTCGCGCAGTTCTGGAATCCTTTTCCGGACTGATTCCTGCCTCAATCCCGGTGATCAGCGTGGCAAAGGGGTTGGATGGTGAAGAGTGCCGCCGGATGACGGAAGTGGCGGAAACCATTCTCAAGGCGGGTCCGGTGGCCGCCTTGTCGGGGCCGAGTTTTGCTTCCGAAGTGGCGGGCGGGGCTCCTACCGCGGTGGTGGCGGCCTGTCGGGATCGTGCCCTGGCGGCCTATTTTCAGGACGTCTTCAATACCCAGCGTTTTCGCGTCTATACCTCGGAGGATGTGGTTGGCGTGGAATTGGGCGGGACGCTTAAGAATGTGATTGCCGTTGGAGTAGGGGTGAGTGACGGGCTTGGGTTGGGCCATAATGCGAGGGCGGCGTTGGTGACCCGCGGGCTTGCCGAGATCACCCGGCTCGGGGTGGCGATGGGGGCGTGTCCGGAGACCTTTGCCGGGTTAAGCGGAATGGGCGACCTGGTCTTGACCTGTACCAGCCGGTTGAGCCGGAATTACACGGTTGGGGAGCGGATGGGCAAGGGCGAGAAAATCGGTGATATTCTGGCCGGGATGAAGCAGGTTGCCGAAGGGGTTGAAAACTCAGCCGCCGCGACGGCGCTGGCCAAACGGCTCGGGGTGCCTGCTCCGATTGCCGCCGAAGTGCATGCCCTCGTTCATCAGGGCAAGGCGCCTCGTGACGCCGTGGAATCCCTTCTGGGGCGCGACCCGCGCCCGGAGCGCGACGAGCCGGGTTATTAGGATGATCGAGACTCTGCACAGCTGGATTATTTCCGTGAATGGCGTCCTCTGGGGCCCGCCCATGCTGATTTTGCTTTTTGGCACCCATATCTTCCTGACCATCCGGACGGGATTCATGCAACGACATCTGGGGCGGGCTCTAAAACTATCCGTGACTCGGGAAAAAGGCGCCAAGGGCGATATTTCCCCTTATGCGGCCCTGACGACGGCATTGGCCGCCACCATTGGAACCGGAAACATCGTGGGCGTTGCCACGGCGGTGGCGATGGGCGGACCCGGCGCTGTCCTGTGGATGTGGCTCACCGGGGTGCTGGGCATGGCCACCAAGTATTCGGAAGCGCTTCTGGCGGTGAAGTATCGCGTTCAGACTGAGGATGGCACCATGCTCGGAGGCCCCATGTACGCGCTTGAAAAAGGGCTCGGACTGAAAAAAGTCGGCATTATGTTCGCATTCTGTACCGTGGTGGCTTCCTTTGGAATTGGCAATATGGTTCAGGCCAACTCCATTGCCTCGCTGGCCAAGGAAACCATGAACGCTTCCCCGCATTGGGTCGGCTTGATTCTCAGCGGACTGACCGCCGTGGTGATTCTTGGCGGGATCCGGTCGATCTCCCGCTTCTGTGAAGTTCTGGTGCCCTTTATGGCCCTGTTCTACATCATCGGGTGTTTCGTGATTTTGTATGTCAATGGCGTGTATATTTTCCCGGCATTGAAGCTGATTGTGGAATCGGCCTTTACGGCGTCTGCGGCGGGCGGGGGATTTGTGGGGGCTACGGTGGTGATGGCTGCGCGGTTCGGTGTTGCCCGGGGATTATTTTCAAATGAATCCGGTATGGGTTCGGCGCCTATTGCGGCGGCGGCGGCGCAAAGCCGGAATCCGGTGCGGCAGGCCTTGGTGTCTTCCACCGGGACATTCTGGGATACCGTGGTGATTTGCGCGATTACCGGGCTGGTGGTTGTGACCAGTGTCATGAAAGCCCCGGTGGCCCTGGCCGGGCTCAAGGGGGCGGCGCTGACCAAGGCGGCCTTCGACACCCTGCCCGGGATCGGGCCCGTCATCCTGACGGTGGGGCTGCTGACCTTTGTTTTCTCCACCATCCTGGGGTGGTCCTACTACGGCGAGCGGTGTGCCGAATATCTGTGGGGCAAAAGGGCGATCCGGCCCTACCGGATCGCCTGGGTTCTTGCCGTCTATGCCGGATCCGTCCTGACTCTGCAATTTGTGTGGGATTTCTCTGATATGGCCAATGCTATGATGGCCATCCCCAACTTGCTTTCCCTGCTCCTGCTTTCCGGAGTCATTGCCGCGGAGACGCGAAAGTATCTCCGTGAAGGGCCTCTGGACGACTTTGCTGAAGGGGGATGACTTCTCCCTTGCTTCCGGGGCTTTCGGGAGGATAATGAACACCATGAGTTTGAGAACGTCATGGAGTGGGCTATTCCTTCTGTTTTTTCTGGTGCAGGGACTCAATGCCGCCGCCGAAGCTCTTCAATTTGATCGCTACGGAGTTATCATTACACGGAAACCATTCGGAGAGGAAACCCTTCCGGAGCCACCGGTTGATCTCACTAAGCTGGTGGTTCCGCCGGATCAGTCTTTCACCGCCAAGTTTAAGATTGCGGCGGTCACCCGAAATAACAAGGGGGTCGTCCAGGTGGGACTTGTGGATCTGAAAAACAACCGCGGCACCCTGCTGGGAATCGGCGACAGCATTGAGGGGGTGGAAGTGGTTGAGGCGGATTATGTTACCGAGCGAGCCCGGCTTCGGCGTGATCCGGAAGACTACTGGGTTTCCATGAGTGGCGGTTCGAATCATTTTGAAAGGGTTCTCAAGGAAGCCCCGGCTCCCGCGCCGGTCATCAATCCGGTGACTTCCCCTGTAAAAACGATTGGTCGGACGGGGGCGCCCCGATCCTCCTATGCGGCCCGCAGGCAGAGTCGCGAGGAGGCCCGCATTCGACAGGAACTGGAGCGTTTGCAGGCCCAGGAAGCGCAGCGGGCTCGCCAGTCCAAAACCAACGAGCCCCCCACTTCCGTGGCGTCGGTGCGTTCTGGAAAAGGAAAGTCTTCTGCGTCCACGCCGCTCAGTGCGACGGGTCAGAGTCTTCTTAAAATGCTTGGCCAGACTGAGGATTCCGAGATGTCGGCGGAAGAAGTGAGTGCCCTGCTTCAGGAGTATCAGAAAGAATTGATCCGGAGCGGTCAGACGCCCCTGCCAATCCCCTTGACCCCTGAAACCGACCGGCAATTGGTGGAGGAGGGCATCCTGCCCGCCCAGGAGTGAAGGGTGATTGTGCCATGAAACAGGCGGGGGGCGGAACCACACTCGAACTCACGGGAGTACGGCTCCGGCATGGGGTGCTCGCCATGGGCGCCGATATGAAAAATGCCGTGGCCATGGGCTATGACCGGCAGGTGGTATTATCCCCGCTCACCGGTCCGCTGGAGTCCCCCGAGGCGGTTGAGCAGTTTGAGCAGGTGGCTGGCGGTTTTCCGGGGTTGCCGGGGCGTTCTCCTGACAGGATTGCCATTGATCTCCATCCTGATATGCACTCCAGCCGGTTCGGCCGGAAGCTCGCGAAAGCTTGGAATCTCCCTCTTGTTGAAGTTCAGCATCATCATGCCCATGCGGCGGCCTGCCTGGCGGAAAACGGAGTTCGGGAGGGCCTGGTTCTGGTCATGGACGGAACAGGCTGGGGCGGCGATGGAACGATCTGGGGTGCCGAATTGCTTGAGGTTCAGGAAGGGGGAACGTTTCGTCGTCTCGCCACATTTGCGCCCGTCCCCCTGCCCGGCGGCGATGCGGCCGTGCGCCGTCCGGCACGGCAGTTGATCGGGCGGTGGATTCAGGCTGGAATTGAATTGACCGATGAGCGGCTGATGACACTGGGAGTGACGCGCGAAGAAGCGGGGGTTTGGGAGCAGCAGTGCAGGCGACAGGTGAATGCCCCCCTGACCCATGCGGCAGGGCGCCTGTTTGATTCCGTTTCGGCCCTGATGGGTTTGGCACCTCGTGACATTACCAGTGAAGGACAGCCAGCCATTCTGCTTGAGGCTGCGGCTCGTGGATGGAGCGGGGGCGATAGTCAGGTTTTGCCATTTGATGTCCAGGAGGACAATAATCTGCTGTTGATTGACTGGGCGCCGACCTTCCGGAAACTGTCTGATCTGGCGGCGGTCCGGAAAAATCCCATTCAGTGGGCCGTGGCCTTTCATGAGGCGGTTGCCCGGGCGGCCGGGGTCATGATAGATTACGGGCTCTTGAAGGCGCCGGGGCGCAGGGTGGGATTAAGCGGAGGTGTGTTCCTGAATCAAATCCTTACCGAACGGCTTTGCCGGCAGTTGGAGTGCGCCGGGATGACGGTGCTCCGGCACCGCGTGACGCCGCCGGGGGATGGGTGTATTGCCCTGGGGCAGGCGGTTGTGGCGGGATCATGAATACTGAATAATAAGGATAGACTATGTGTCTGGCTGTACCGATGAAAATCATTGAAATCCGGGATGACAAGACCGGGGTGGCGGAGTTGGACGGAAGCCGCCATGAGGTCAATCTCAGCCTGGTGCCCGATGCCGGGCTCGGGGCCTATGTCATTGTACATGCCGGATTTGCGATTGAGCGCATGAACGAGCATGAGGCCCAGACGATTCTTTCCGTATTTGCGGAAATCGCCGAGTGGCAGAAAAATGCGGTGGAGTCGGTTCGATGAACTACATCGACGGATTCAGGGATCCTGCGGTGGCCAGGGGGATCCGGGTCAAGGTGGATGCCTTGGCGGGGTCGCTCCTTGCCCGGAACCGCTCGGTGAATATCATGGAGGTGTGTGGTAGTCATACCATGGCCATTGCCCGGTACGGGATCCGGGATATTCTTCCCTCCAACGTGAACTTGATCAGCGGGCCCGGGTGTCCGGTCTGTGTAACCCCGACCCGGTACATTGATGCGGCTATTACCCTGGCGGAGCGGGGAGTCATCGTGGTGACCTTTGGCGACATGATTCTGGTGCCGGGTTCGGCCTCCACGCTGGCTGAATGCCGGGCGCGCGGGGGAACTGTGGAGGTTGCCTATTCGCCCACGCGGGCCATTGAATTGGCCGTGGCGAATCCCGATCGCGAAGTTGTGTTTTTGGCGATCGGGTTTGAGACGACGACCGCGCCGGTGATTTCCATCGTCGAACAGGCGATCCGGCTGGGAGTAAAAAATGTATCCCTGCTGACGGCATTCAAGCTGGTGCCGCCAGCGCTGATGGCGTTGCTGGCCGATCCGGAGATCCGGATTGATGCGTTTCTGTGTCCCGCCCATGTCAGCGCCATCATCGGGGCGGATGCCTACAAGCCGTTTGCGGAAACCTACAAGGTCCCCTGTGTGGTGGCCGGGTTTGAGCCGCTAGATATCCTGTATGGTGTCCAGGGCATCCTGGAACAGGTGACGCTGGGCAAAGCGGAGGTCCTGAATCAATACTCACGGGTGGTCAAGGCGCGGGGCAATCTCCAGGCCCAGGCTTTGATGACGAAGTATCTTGAGCCCGTGGATGCCGCCTGGCGCGGGATCGGGGTGTTGCCGAAGAGCGGGTTGGGGCTCAGGCCTGAATACGCCGCTTATGATGCTGAGCTTAAATATGATGTGAGGGTGGAACTGGGGGCGGAGAATCCCGCCTGCGCCTGTGGTGAAGTGTTGAAGGGCAAGCAGAAGCCGCCCGAGTGCAGCCTGTTCGGCACGGTCTGTACCCCGGATCACCCGGTGGGGCCCTGCATGGTGAGCACGGAGGGAACCTGTTCCGCCTATTTCAAGTATTTGCGCTGAGGAGCGCCGCTCCGTGAAGGCGTAACTTTAAAGGGCGCTTCTGGACAGCCGATACATCCTTAGGCGAGGATTTTTTTGGCTCATTGTTTCTTGTTTCCAGAAAGGTGGTTTGTAATACTCGCCGCCAATTCAACCGGATGAACGACAAGGGGTGGCAGAGTTATGGATACAGTGAAAACGCTTCGAAAACTTGCTGAAAAACAGGGGACTCCGCTCTTTGTGGTGGATCACGCTGTCCTGCGGCGGAATTATGCCATGTTCCGGAAGTATTTGCCGCGCGTCCAAGCCTACTATGCGGTGAAGGCCAACCCGGATCCAGCGATTGTGAAGACCCTGTTTGATGCGGGTTCGAGCTTTGATGTCGCTTCGATGCCGGAATTCAACATTGTGCATGAGATGATCAAGCATCTACCAGCCAAGAAACGGCAGGAATGGATCTGGGATAAAATCATCTATGCCAATCCCATCAAGGTGAATGATGCCCTCCGGGAGTTGGACCAATACAAAGCCCTGGTTACCTACGATAACCATGAGGAGATCCTGAAGATAAAGAAATACGCCCCCAACTCGGGGCTCGCCCTGAGGCTGAGCGTTCCCAATACAGGCGCCATGTGCGAACTCTCCTCAAAATGCGGAGCCGCCTCAGGCGAAGCCGTGGATCTCATCCTGGCGGCTGACAAGGCCGGGCTGGTCGTGGAAGGGCTGAGTTTTCATGTCGGCAGCCAGACCACCAATTTCGAGAATTTCGTCCAGGCGATCAACCTTGCGGCCAGTATCTTTGAGGAGGCCAAGGGACGCGGTTACACCAAGATGAACCTTCTGGATATAGGCGGCGGCTTTCCGGCGCCCTACGATGAAACCGTGAAACCCTTTAGCGAACTCGCCCGCAAGATCAACGCCGAGTTGAACCGGTTATTCCCTAAGGACATCCAGATCCTGGCCGAACCGGGCCGGTTCATGGTGGCGACGGCGGGCACCTGCATCGCGCAGGTCATCGGGAAGGCGCGACGTAATGGGAAGCTGTGCTATTACATTGACGACGGCGTCTATAATACCTTCTCAGGCATCATCTTTGACCATTGCCAGTATCACCTGAAGGCGTTCAAGAAGGGGCCGAAGGAGATTTGTACCGTGTTTGGTCCGACCTGCGACGCACTCGATGTAATTTCCATGTCGGAAGAACTGCCGACCAATCTCGAGCGGGGCGATCTCGTGTACAGCCGGAACATCGGCGCCTACAGCGTCGCCTCAGCCACGCATTTCAACGGGTTTGAA
>CAJBSZ010000411.1 GCA_903958395.1 uncultured bacterium
GTGGGTGTGGGCGGATGCGAAGATCGTATCCGCCTCAATGGTCGAGGTGAGTTCTGACAAGGTGGCCAAGCCTGTGGCGGTCCGTTATGCATGGGCGAACAATCCTGTGTGCAACCTTTACAACAAGGCGGGACTGCCCGCGTTTACTTTCCGTACGGACGTTTTCTCCGCGAACACGGGTTCCGTGGCGTCCCCGCCGACTACCGCTCTTGCGGAAACCGGTTCGCTGGCGGAAAAGAAGGGTGATGCGGAGTGGGCATTCACGCCTGATCCCAAGTTGCCGAACGTTCTGTTGTTGGGTGACTCGATTTCCATCGGCTATACGCTGGAGGTCAGGAAGCTGCTGGCGGGCAAGGCCAATGTCTACAGGCCGGCTGGCGCGGACGGCAAAGGCGTGGCCAATTGCGGGGATACCGGTTCAGGGCTGAGAATGCTGGATCGCTGGCTGGATAACAAGAAATGGGCTGTTATCCATTTCAACTGGGGGTTGCATGATATGAAGCGAGTGAGGAGAGATAATCCCGGGAAAACATCAAACGATCCTGGTGATCCCGAAAAGAATCCGATCGAGCAATACGTGAAAAATCTGGAGATTTTGGTTCAAAGGTTAAAGGCCACAGACGCGCGGTTGATCTTCGCCACCACGACGCCCGTGGTTCCGGGAACGATCAATCCCTTGCGCACACCCGCCGCGCCGGGACAGTACAACGCCGCAGCCCTGAAGATCATGGCCGCGAATAACGTGAAGGTCAATGATCTCCATGCGTTCATTCTGCCTCAAGTCGAGAAACTGCAACTCCCTAAAAATGTGCATTTCACCCCGGGGGGCTCGCGTGTGCTTGCACAGCGGGTGGCAGAGGCGATAGAAGCGGAATTGATAAAGTGCAAATAACCGGATTCAGAACAAGCCGGAAAGGAAGAAGATGCAGCGAAGAGAATGGTTGGTCGGTGCAGTCATGGTGGTGGCGATGGGCTGTTTCGCTGCTGAAGGGGATCTGGATAGCAGGATCGAAGCGATCCTCGCGCGTCAGAACGTCGTGTTGAACGATGTGTACACGAATGTGGCGGCGCCGTATCAATGCAAAGGCCGGACGGCGACCGGTTACCACATCGGCAACGGGGAGGCCACCGTTGCGGTGAGCGACGAGAAGGGGAAGTGGAGCTTCATTGTCAGTCCGCGCACGTACTACCATGGCGACAGCAGCCGCCTGATGTCCGCCGGATGGAGCGGGCGTCTGGACATCCGGATTCCTGAACTCGTGAAAGGCGAGGATTACCGGATGACGCTGGACCTCTATCGTGGCGAACTGCGCGTGGCGTTCAGGAATGGGCAGGCGAGTGTGCTCATGAAGACGCATGTCGTTCGGGATGCGGACTTTATGGTCACCTCCGTCGAGAATACCGGCGTCGAGGCGGTGACGGTTTCTGCCGAGGTTTCCACGAGTGAGCCGTATAACCCGTATTCCGCGTCTGTCGGTGGTGCGAAGGACGATATCGCATACGTGACGCGCAATGGGCAGGAGACCAATCACGAGAACAGCGTGGTCTGCTATACGAGCCTGGGTGCGCGGTTCATCGGCGCGGAGAGCAAAGCGACGAGCGGCAAGCCGTATGCGGCGGAGCTTTCGGCGGTCACGCTCGCGCCCGGCAAGACCCTGTACGTGGTGACGAGTTACGAGACCTCGGTTGTTTTTCCGAAGGACTACATCATGCCGGATATTCGGGCCATGGTGGCGAACCAGACCAGCGATCCGGTGAACCCGATGCTCAAGCGGCTGCGCAGGCAGACGGAGAAGAAGGCGGCGGCGATGATTGAGGCTGATACGGAGTGGTGGAAGGCCTTCTGGAAGAAGTCGTACGTGGATATCCCGTCCGAGCCGCTGATCGAAAAGCAGTGGTACGGGCGCCTGTTCCTCGCCGCCTGCATGTGCCACGAGGGGAGCTTCCCTCCTGGGCTTTTTGCCTGGATTTTCAACGAGAAGCCGGCATGGGGCAGCGATTACCACTGGAACTTCAACACGGCCTTCGTGTTCAACGGCCTCTCGGCGGCCAACCATCCTGAGCTGGTGAAGCCGTACTGTGATTTCGTGATCGCCCAAGCGCCGCTTCATCGCGGGTACGCGCAGAAATCGGAGGAAAAGGGTGTCCGTTTCTATGTTTCAACCACTCCTTACGGTGTGCAGGCGCCCCCCCACGACTGGGGCATGCACCACAGCGCTGCGGATAGCGCCATGAATATGATCACCTGGTATCAACTAACGCGCGACCGCGAATATATGCGGGCGAAACTCTATCCGTTCCTGAAGGAGATTGCCGAAAACAGCGAGTCGTTCATTGCCCGAAACGATGACCGGAACGTCATGTCGAGCTACGTGGCGGAATTCGATCACCACCACAGGATCAACACGACGACGGCCATTGCCTTCACCTCGCGGGTGCTGGCGTCGATCATTGAATATTCCAAGGAATTGGAAGTGGATGCCGAGTTGCGGGCCGACTGGAAGGATACGCTGAAACGCATGAGCCCGGTTCCGCTGGTAACGACCAACGGCGTGCGGTGCCTCTCGTTTTCGGAGGATAATCCGAGCATTAACGCCAACAGCGCGCCGTATCCGCTTCTATCGTTCTATCCGGCGTTGTGGTTCAACCGGGAGTCGCCGGAGGCGCTGTATGCCAGGAATTTCATCAAGCAGCTTTATTTGACAAAAGAGATCGGCAAGAGCGAGGTTTTCACCGCGCATTTCTTTACGTGGGTGATGCCGCAGGCGATCCGATGCGGCTATCCGGTGGAGGATGTGCTGAAGGTCATCCGTACGGTGGTGGAGCAGACGATGCTGCCGAATTTCACTTACGTTGACCAGCGGCTCTCTACGGAACACCAGGTGATCGACGCGGTGAACGCCATGTTCCTGCAGTCGGTAAACGGAAAGCTGATTGTCTTTCCGAACTGGAAGATGGACACGGACGCCTCGTTCTACCAGCTTCGCGAAGACGGGGCGTTCCTGGTTTCGGCAGCCGTCAGGAAAGGGGGCATCGGCGATGTCACGGTCAAGAGTGAGAAGGGGTTGCCCTGCCGCGTTCAGAATCCGTGGCCCGGGCACGGCGTGAAGGTGGAAGTTGACGGCGCGGAAGTTGCGGTGACTCGAAACGCGGACGACACGTATTCATTTTCGACGAAGCCTGGTGCGACTTATCGTCTGTTCGCGTTTGGGCCCGCGCCGGTGTATACGCCGCCGCCCGTGCCTGAACGCCCCGACGACACTCCGCGCATCGTTGAGAACGCCAAGTTTGTCGAGGATTTCTCGAACGGCAGGTCCAACTGGCTGTTTGATTACAATGGCTGGACGGTTGAAGACGGCGCGCTCTGCTTCAGTCAAGCGACCGGCTCATCGGCATCATCGTTCGCGGCGCTCAGGAACCGGACCTGGGATGATGCGACCTACGAGTTTGATCTGAAAATACCCGCGAGCAAAGGCAGGGTGGAAGTGCATTTCAGAAAGGAACAGCCGCTGAATTGCTATCATTCAGGCGGCGTCAAGCTGATTTTCTTCAGCGGGGGAAGCGTGCTGGATCTCAGCGCCGAGAGGAAAAGCATTGGCAGGGCGCATGTTGCCAAGAGGTTCACCGAGTGGCGGCATGTGAAGATCGTGACACGCGGTCCAGGCGTCCGCGTGTATCTCGACAACGATGCAACGCCGGTTATAGATGCGGCGTGCGGCAATATCCTGCGCGGCGCGTTCATGTTGTATGTGGTGGATTCACAGGCGCAGTTGCGCAATATCAGGATTACGCCTGAGCCGTGACCGTCATGGAAGAGCAGGGCCAGAGGAGCCGCAATGAGACAAGATAAAGCGGGCTTGGTCAGAAGCGTGGTGCTGGCTGTGGTGTTCACGGCGGCTACAGCGGCCGTCCGTGCGGACGTGCTGGCCGATCATTTCGCATCACCACCGCCCTCGGCACGGCCCTGGGTTTACTGGATGGGGGTGAACGGGAACTTGACCCGCGAGGGGATCACGGCGGATCTCGAGTCGATGGCCCGGGTCGGCATCGGCGGCGCGCTTTATCTTGAAGTCTCGAAGGGTGCCCCCGCCGGGCCGGTCGATTTCTCGGGAGCGAAGTGGAGGGAGCTGTTCAGCCATGCTTGCCGTGAAGCGGAGCGGCTCGGGCTTGAGCTTAACGTGAACAACTCCGCCGGCTGGTGCGGCAGCGGCGGCCCCTGGATCACGCCCGAATTCTCGATGCAGAAAGTGGTCTGGTCCGAGACTGTGGTCGCGGCGGGGCAGCGCTTTACGGGGCGACTCCCGCAGCCCAAGGCGCTTCGCGGCTTCTACCGCGACATCGCCGTCCTGGCCTTCCCTTCGCTCGCGGGTGACAGGCCCGGATCGGGCAAGGGTTATCGAATTGAGGACATTGAGTTTAAGGCACTATACGCCCTAAAGCATCCTCGCGTGCCCGCAGGCAGGGCGGAGTGGCCGGCGGCGCCGGCCGAGGCGACGATCCGGTCGGCTCATATCGTCGATCTCTCCGCGAGCATGCAGCCGGATGGCGCGCTCGCGTGGACGGCCCCGGCCGAGAGTCCCTCCGGGAGCTGGACGATTCTTCGATTTGGCCATACGACAACGGGCACGGAGAACCACCCTGCGCCCAAGGCGGGATTGGGCCTTGAGAGCGACAAGCTCTGCAAGCGAGCCACCGCCCTTGCCTTCGAGGGGCTCATGGCGAAGCTCCTGGCCGAGAACAGGCCGCTTGTCGGCACGAACAAGGTGCTTGTTTCGACCCACATCGATAGTTGGGAAACCGGTGCCCAGAACTGGACGGCGCGCATGCGCGAGGAGTTCAAGGCGCGCCGCGGCTATGAGCTCCTGAAGTACCTGCCTGTTTATACCGGGCGGGTGGTCGAGAGCCTGGAAACGAGCGAACGCTTTCTCTGGGACCTCAGGCAGACCGTCTCCGATCTGCTGGTCGAGAACTATGCCGGGGAGTTTTGCCGTCTGGCCAACGCCCATGGCATACGCCTGTCCATCGAGGCCTATAACGGCCCCTCCGATGACATGGCCTATGGCGGGCAGGCCGACGAGCCCATGAGCGAGTTCTGGGCGTGGAAGCGTTTTGGCGCGTCCGGGTCCTGCGCGCGGATGTCGTCGGCCGCCCACACCTATGGCAAGCGGATCCTGGCGGCGGAGGTGTTCACCTCCTGGAATGACGAGAAGTGGCAGGGGCATCCGGGGAATATCAAGGATCTTGGCGACTGGGCGTTGTGCGAGGGGATCAACCGTTTCGTGTTTCACCGGTTCGCGGCGCAACCCTGGCTGGACCGGGTACCAGGGATGAGCATGGGGCCGTTCGGGTTGCATTACGAGCGGACCCAGACCTGGTGGGAGTATTCGAAGCCCTGGCACGAGTATCTCGCCCGCTGCCAATACCTGCTGCGCCAGGGGTTGTTCGTGGCCGATCTCGCCTATCTCCATCCCGAAGGGGTGCCGCGCAAGTTTGAGCCGCCCGCGGGCGCGGAGATCGCCCCGCACGTGCGCGGCGGGTATAATTATGACGGTTGTTCTGTCGAGGTTCTGTTGACACGGATGTCGGTGGACAAGGGGCGGCTGATCCTGCCGGATGGCATGAGCTATCGGGCCTTGGTGCTTGCCGATGAGGAGACCATGACGCTGCCGGTTTTGCGCAAAGTGGCCGAACTTGCCGAAAAAGGGGCAACCATCATCGGGGCGCGGCCGCCGGTCAAGTCCCCGAGTCTGTCCGAGATGGGTGAAGGGGACCGGCAGGTTCAGGCACTGGCCAGAACCCTGTGGGAAAGCGGGCGGATCATTACAGGGAAGAAGCCGATGGAAGTCTTGGCCCAAGCCGGGGTGAAGCCGGATTTCACTGCCAGCGCGATCCTGCGTTACACGCATCGGACCACGGGCGCGGAAGACATTTATTTCGTGGCCAATCCGGAGCCGGGCGAGGTGACGGTGAACGCCCGGTTCCGGGTTTCGGGCAGAGTGCCGGAATTCTGGAACCCTGATTCCGGAACGATCCGCCCGGTGGCCGAATACACGGCCAAGGATGATGTGACCACGATTCCCCTGCGCCTCGATCCGCATGGTTCGGTGTTCGTGGTGTTCAGGAACAGAAGTCAGGAGTCAGGAGTCAGGAGCCAGAATACAGAGAAGAACTTCCCGGAATTCAAGCTGGTACAGGAGATCAGCGGCCCGTGGGAAGTGCAGTTTGATCCGGAATGGTATTATGGAAGGGACGGGGCACGGGTGACGAGTAATGCGTGTAAGGTTGTTTTTGAAAGACTGGAAGATTGGACGAAAAGGCCGGAGGACGGAATCCGATATTTCAGCGGAAAGGCTGTGTACAGCAAGGCCTTCGATTGGCCGCGGGCCTCAGTCCGCGGTCCGCTGTACCTTGACCTTGGCGCAGTCAAGGATCTGGCCGGGGTGCGGCTCAACGGCCGGGACCTCGGCGTGCTGTGGAAACGGCCGTGTCGGGTGGAGATCACGGAGGTGCTCAGGCAGGGAGAGAACACGCTTGAGGTTGAAGTGGTCAATCTCTGGCTCAACCGGATGATCGGCGACGAGCGGCTGGCGGAGGACAGCGAGCGCAAGAAGGGTGAACTTGTGGTGTGGCCGCAGTGGTTAAAGGACGGGAAGCCCAGTCCGTCCGGGCGCCGGACATTCACCACATGGCGACTTTGTGCCCAAGATGATCCCCTTCTGGAGTCCGGTTTGCTGGGACCGGTTACAATCAAGCGGATACAGGATGAGTAAGCTGCAGGGAATGTTTTGTCTGGAGCACGCAATCACAACCGATTAATGATAGTGGGGCAGGACGATTGACAAGCATGATGAATAATGGACTTATTAATATCGTGTGTTTTCTTGATGGCGCTCTGTCCGGCTTTAGCCGGCATGGAGAGCGTTGTCCGTCCCGAGCCCCTTTTCGGAAGCCAACGTCTGGCGAACTTCCATTCCACATGTTGGGACGCCGACTGATCGTTTTCAGCCGGACCGATCTTGACGCCCTGATGGCTAAATATAAAGTCGCTTGAACGCGGGTTTTGGCGCTCCGAAATTCACCAAAAGTTTGCCTCACTTTTGCTTCAACTTTTGAGGGATTATTGGCCGGGCTGTGCGTTTATGTGCAACGTGTCGATTTCGTATTTGGTTGTTATACAGGTGGTTGCAGCTTCGTTGTGTTTTGTACAATGGCGCGGGTTGATTTTCAAGACCGGCGCGTTAAACCACTCTGCCACCTCTCCTGAGTGCTGCAATGGGGTTGCAGGGCGGGTATAATTGGACAACGCAGGCCTTTTTATCAAGCGGATTCGCCGGGCCGGGGATCGGGCGCACTGTTTTCCGGCAGATCAAACCAGAAGAGGCTTCCTTTTTTCTCCTCGCTTTGTACCCCGATTTGGCCGCCATGAGCCTCCACGGCCAGTTTGCAGAACGTGAGGCCAAGGCCGGTTGAATGGCGGCCGCCGTTGAGTACGCTATTTATCTGGTAGAACTTTTCAAAGATCTTCTCGTGATACCCGGCCGGAATTCCCTGTCCGTTATCCCGGACTGTGACCCGGGCCATCCCGTCATGACGGCTGATTCCGAAGTGGATTTCACCCCCGGTTTCCGGGGTGAAGCTGATGGCATTGCTCAGCAGGTTATGGATGACGCGCCTGATCAAAACGGGGTCCGCCTCCACGACAACGCTTTCGGCCTCGCTTTCGATCGCGAGGCGTCTTGATTTAATCAGGGGAAAGGAGGCTTGAAGGATGTCCTGAATCAACAGGATCAGGTCGAAGGGTTCGGGGTTGAGGGGGATCAGCCCGGCCTCCATGCGATTCACGTCCAGGATGGAGTTGATCATCTCCATCAGGGTGTGGGTGGCGGCCAGGGCTTCATTGACATGATTTTGAATGAGCGGGTTGAGGGAGGTATCCGCCAATCCCTGGATCTGTTCCAAATGGATGTTGGCGCTCCACAGGGGGTTGCGCAGATCATGGACGATCATGTGAACGAGGTTGTCCCGCATTTCTTCAAGACTCCTGAGCTCGGCGTAACTTTTTTGAAGGGCCTGCTGCTGCTGGCGCAACTCGAGATGGGTTTTTACGCGGGCCACAACCTCACTGATTTCAAACGGCTTGGCCACAAAGTCCACCCCGCCTGCGGAAAACCCCTTGACCACATCCCTGTTCTGACTGTGGCCGCTGATGAAAATCACAGGGATATCCTTCAGGGATTCGTCGGCCTTCATCGCCCTGCAGATGTCATATCCACTGATATCCGGCATGGTGATATCGAGAAGGACCAGATCCGGAATCGAGGCGCGGAGGGACTGAAGTGCCAGCCGTCCACTGAGTGCGGCCCGTGTCGAGTATCCCGCGTTCTTGAAAATCTCGGACAACAATTGAAGGGTGGAGGGCGAGTCATCCACGATCAGGATGTCAGGAGGCTGAGCCGGATTCAATGTCGTTTGCATGAGGAGGATACTATAAGGAATTCGGGGTGTTTGGCCAGATTGTTTCCAGGTTCGTTCAATGCCTTTTACCCCCTCATGAACCTTTATGCCTCGTAAGACGTTTATAAGAATGTTACACTTTTTGGCCGGTTGGAAAACCTTTTTGACGAGCAGTACGAGGAAGTGCTCGGGTATGGAACCCTCGGCCGCGCCGGGTATGGCTGGGTGAAGGTGACGTTCTAAAGGGAAAGAGTCCAGAATCCAGAATTCAGAATCCAGAATGAGGGAGTTGGATGGCCATGGCGTGGTTTTCATGCCGCTCCCCGCCATGAGCCGTTCCTTCGTTCTGGCGGTGTCTCTACATATTATCGGAGCCATCGTGCTGGTTCTGGCCGTCCGGTACTGGCCGACGGTGACGCCGGTGCCGCCTTTGGCGCACTTGGAGTTGGACTTGGCCGTAACGCCAAGTCCGGCCCCCAGTGTTTCCGCACCGGCGGTGATGGATCAGATCTTGGCGTCGGTCTCTCCGGAAGCGCGTCAGGAGGTGATGCCGGTTACGCCAATTCCCGAGGCTCAGCCGACTGAAATACCCGAGCCCGTCATCGCGGTCATGGTGGTTCCAGACAGACCAAATTGGCGATCTGAATCGATTCAGATGCCTCTTGAGGCTCCTGGAGCCTTGCCGGTTATGTCCCCGATTTCGGGAGCTGAGCGGGCGGGTCGGCCGATTTCACTCTCGGGGATACAGCCCCGCTATCCGTACAGGGCCCGGGTCCGGGGTGAGGCGGGGAAAGTGACAATCTCCCTCCGGGTGACCCGGCAGGGTGACGTCGAATCCGCCGTCGTCAAAACCAGTAGCGGGTTCCCGGCCCTCGACGAGTCTGCCCTTGCCACAGCGAGGAAGGCCCGGTTCAAGCCGGCGGAGCAGGACGGACAGGCGGTTGCTGCCGATATGGATCTTCAATTTGATTTTCGCCTTCAGGACTGATGAATTCAAAGACTATCCAATCCCGGATTCGCAAACTGGGGAACGTGAAGGATGCCGGGATCCTTCAATGGTTTTTCAAGACCGGCCCCGGCGAATACGGCGAGGGCGATTGCTTCGTCGGCGTGCGGGTTCCCGTACTGCGCAAGTTGGTGAAGGAGTTTGAGGCAGCGGATGAATCGACGCTTCACGCCCTTCTGGAGTCGGCTGTGCACGAAGACCGGGCTTTGGCGTTATTCATCCTGGTGCGCCAATTCGAGAAGGGGAACGAGGCGGATCGCGCCCGGATCTGCCGCTTCTATCTGGATCATACCCGCCGGATCAACAATTGGGACTTGGTGGATCTCTCCGCGCCACAGGTGGTTGGCGGGTATCTCGCGAACCGCTCCCGTCGTCCGCTCTACCGGTTGGTGCGCTCAAAATCCCTGTGGGAGCGGCGAATCGCCATCCTGGCGACCTTCACCTTTATCCGACAAGGTGATTTTGCCGACGCCCTGGCACTGGCCGACCGATTGCTTGGTGATCAGGAAGACCTGATTCACAAGGCGGTTGGCTGGATGCTACGAGAAATCGGGAAGCGGGATCTGGCCGTTTTGGAAGCCTTCCTCAAGCCCCGGTGCAACATCATGCCCCGCACCATGCTTCGCTACGCCATCGAGAAATTCCCCGAGCCCAAGCGGCAAGCCTATCTGAGGGCATAGGGCGGGCGTATTGGGCTGGATTCGGACTGCGAAAAAATGACGCAGCCTGGGCATAATATGGGTAATAATGGCGCAATACCTTGTCTTCAGGCAGAATTCTTAAATTCGCATAACAAGCTTATTATAAATAGGTTGGTGTTATAGAAGCCGCCTCTCTTGTGGTCTGGCATGTCTTGTGCTGAAATTATAATCAACGACCGAAGAAAGGAGGTTTACCATGAACATCAAGAATATGATCAAGAGGGGTGGCGGTGAGGTTCCGGTGCATCAGAGGCGCGGGAGTGAAGTCGTGACGCTGAGGAATGATGTCAATCGGCTATTTGACGAGTTTCTCGGTGATTTCGGGCTGACCCCCGTGTTGTTCGAGGAGGATCGCCTGATGAGTTTTGTGCCGCAGGTTGATGTCTCCGAGACTGACACCGAGATCCGGGTCTCCGCGGAAATGCCCGGAATGGATGAGAAGCACATTGAAATCGACCTTGATGATAGTGCTTTGACGATCAAAGGGGAGAAGAAAGACGAGCATGAGGAAAAAACGGCGAAATCTTATCACCTGGAACGATCCTTCGGGTCCTTCCAGCGGATTATTCCTCTTCCCGTCAAGGTTGAATCCAGCAAAGCCAAGGCCGTATTTAAAAAGGGAGTGCTTTATGTGACTCTGCCCAAGGTTCAGGGCGAAATCGGCCGGAGCAGGAAGCTCGAGATCAAGGCGGAGTAAGTCTTGATATTTCCCTGCGGGGCTTGGGAGCGGCGGGCAGGTGTCTGCCCGCTGCGTTGCATCATCGCTGCGTGTTTTTTTCACGCGGTGCGAACTGGTCGTCGAGGAACAAGGACGGGTCGATGGGAATCAGGGATTTGACAAGACGGTACTTTCCTGGCGGATCGGGGGCGATTGAGGTGACGGGCTCTGGTGTGATGGTGGCCGCGGGTCCGTATATGGCTTGGATTGCCTCGCGGACAGCCCCGGTGGGCGGTGTGGTTTCGTTGGGCCCGATCACAAACCGGGCGGTATAGGCGGATTGTTCGGTTTGGATGACTTGATATTCCACAATCCCTGGAACCTCGCTGAGGGCGCGGTCCACTTCGCCTTGGGTCACCAGGCGGTTCCCCGGGGTGAGGGTGAGGTTTACCAGGCGGCCCTCCACCGAGGTCAGGGTCAATCCCTCGTGTCGTCCGCAGGGGCAGGGTGCCCCGCTATTCAGGCGCACAATGTCGCCGGTGTCGAAGCGAACAAGCGATCGCCAGGGATTGTCAAAAGTGGTGACGAGTAGCCGTCCCCTTTTCGGGCCGCCCTGATCAGGCGAAAGGGGAAGGAAGTCCACGTGGCATGATTCGGTGACCTGATGCATCCGGCCCGCTTCGCACTCCATGAATACATACCCCGTCTCCGTTGAGCCGTAGGAACTGGCGAGGGGAGAATCAAAGGCTTGTCGGATGATGCGTAAATGGAGAATGGATGGAAACTCGTAGGTCAGGACGATCAAGGCCGGTGACCGAACCCGCAACCCATTGGTGATGATGTGACGGGAAAGTTTTCCTAGAAACGAGGGGTTAGCCTCCAGAACCTGTGGCCCAAAACAGTTCAACTCGTCCACCATGCGGTTCATCAGTGCGTTCGGCCACTGGCTTGGGTCGGAGCGTTCGCACAGATAAAGGAAACGGCCCAAGGTTCGCTGCTCTTTTGTCAGGAAGCCGTTTTCGCAGGGAACTCCCGCACACCAGGGGCTGGTCAGGATCGCTTCACGATGGTTGCCCAGGTCCGCCCCGCAGGCATGGGAATTCAGCTGCCACGAGGCGGCCTCGGAGCGGTTCCACCAGGGCTGATACCAGACGTTTTCAACCTGGTCGCCGGTGGTTCCGCTTGTGGTTGCCAGTTCGATTTCACCCGAAGCGAGCCCTTCGGGGATGGAACGGCCGTGCGGGACGAAACCCTGAGGCCCATGCGTCCGCAAATCCTCCTTTGTTAGAGCCGAGAAAGAGGCCAGGCGGGAAAACACACCGGATTCGATACCGATGTCGAAGGAGCGCCAGGAGTGATAGGCCGGTGTGAACTGCAAGGCCTGATCAAGTGCCTGTCCGCAACGACGCGGGTAATGCGGGTTATAAAGTGAGGCAGTCGCAAAGGGTTCCGGCGGTGCCTTCATAATGAATCTGGAATCAGGATGGAATGGAAATTCGCAGAAGCGTTGCGGTTCTTCCGATGGGCTTCAGGGTGTAATGATCCAGTGCGGCCGGGATGAGGCAGGTTCGGCCGCGCGGAATGCGCTCGCTGCCGGCCTCGCTCATGACCTTAACCTCGTCCTGTCCCGTAAAGAGGGCCTGGAAGCTTTTTCCGTCATGCTGAACAAAAAACGGGGCGCTGATCTCCAGTTTTTCCATGCGAAAATAGGGAGAGACCACCAGTTCGGTAACAAGGGCGCCGGGCTTGGTGCTGGTTGCCTGAGGGGTTGTTTTAACGGGGGCGGGATCCGACCACCGAATGACCTGTAGCGCCTTGGCAAGGTGGAGTTCACGGGACTTTCCGTTTTTATCCAGGCGCCCCCAGTCATAAACCCGGTAGGTGGTGTTGGAGTTCTGCTGAACCTCCAGGATCAGTAATCCTTCGCAAATCGCGTGAAGCCGTCCACCGGGGATGAAAATGGTGTCGCCCGTGATCACAGGAATAGCTTGGAGGGTTTTTTCCAGCTGGTTCTTCTTGAGGGTGGTCAGGAAGGCCGCTTGGCTTGTGCCGGGCTTGAGTCCGGCGAAAACCAGCGCACCAGCGGGGGCATCCAGAATGTGCCAGGCCTCGGTTTTGGCTTCCCCGATGCCTTGGGCGGCCTTTTCGTCATCCGGATGCACCTGAATGCTGAGCCGTTCCCGGGCGTCGATCAGTTTTATCAGCAGGGGAAAGGATTTGGCGTGAATGCCCCGTCCCATTAGTTTTTCACCGAACTGCGTGACCAGGGTGGCGAGCGATTCGCCTTTCAGGGCCCCATTGCCGACATGGCTCATTCCCTCCGGGCGGTCTGACAGTTCCCACGATTCGGCATAGATGCCGTCCGGCAGGTTCCGGTTTAATAGGGTCGGGATCCGGTTGCCGCCCCAGATGTAATCCTTGTAGACGGGTTCAAGGATATAGGGATAAAGACAAGCGTCAGTATTCATGACTGGGTACTTACCATGTAGCCCGGAAATCAGCAAACCTGATTTCATGGGCAGGATTTTCTTGCTCCGTGGCAGGGTGTTCCCCTATAGTCTGCCCGGTTCTGGCGGAGCGCGCCGACATTTTTTTATCCTAACGAATTGGGAGATAATACGATGGACTACGGTTTGACAGAAACGCAGGGAATGATTCGGGATCTTGCACGCCAGATTGCCCAGGAAAAGATCAAGCCCATTCGCGAGCATTATGACGAAGTGAATGAATTTCCCCACGAAATCGTCAAGGTTTTTGCTGATGCCGACCTGTGCGGCGTCTACATTGGTGAAGAATATGGCGGTATGGGTGGCGGGATCATGGATCTGGCCATCTGCGTGGAAGAGTTGTCCAAGGTCTGTAGCGGCATAGCGCTGGCCCTTGCGGCCACGGCGCTGGGCACGTTCCCGATCATCCTCTTCGGCACCGACGAACAGAAGAAGAAGTTTCTCCCGCGCATTGCGTCCGGGAAGTCCCTGGCGGCGTTCGGGTTGACCGAAGCCAATGCGGGATCGGATGCCGGCGGCATCAAGACCACTGCCGTTCTGGATGGCGACCATTATGTGTTGAATGGGACCAAGCAGTGGATCACCAACGGCGGTGAGGCGGAGATCTATACGGTGGTGGCCATCACGAACAAAGCCAAGGGCCCGCGCGGCGCCTCGGCGTTCATCGTGGAGAAGGGCACCCCGGGTTTCACCTTCGGCAAAAAGGAGAACAAGATGGGAATCCGCGCCTCGGCGACCCGCGAATTGGTTTTCCAGGATTGCCGCATTCCCAAGGCCAACCTGCTGGCCAAGGAAGGCATGGGCTTTATCGTGGCGATGAAGACGCTCGACAGTTCCCGGCCCGGTGTGGCCGCCCAGGCGCTCGGCATTGCGGCCGGTGCGCTGGATGAGGCCGTTGATTACAGCCGTCAGCGCCGTCAGTTCGGTAAACCCATCTGCTCCTTCCAGGGGGTTCAGTTCATGCTGGCCGACATGGCCACGCAGGTTGAGGCGGCCCGGGCGTTGGTGTATGCGGCGGCGCGTCATATTGACAGTGGCGCCAAGGATATCAGCAAGATCTCGGCCATGTGCAAATTGTTCGCTTCCGATACCGCCATGAAGGTCACCACGGACGCCGTCCAGGTGCTGGGCGGCTATGGCTACATGCGCGAATATCCGGTTGAGAAGATGATGCGCGATGCCAAGATCACCCAGATCTACGAAGGCACCAACCAGATCCAGCGCGAAGTGATTGGCCTGGGCCTGATCAAGGAGTCCGCTGCGGCCAAAAAATAATCCGGTCGGTTGACGACGTCATGAACCGCTCCGATAACATTCTCAGCCGTATCCGGATGTTTGTGACCGATGCCGACGGCACCCTGATGGGGCGTCGGCCCGAGTATGAACAATACCGGGTTTTCCGGGATCGGATCAATTCCCTGCGACGCGATCACGGGGCGGTCTGGGTGGTGTGCACGGGCCGCAGTTTGCACGGATACAAGGCCATTTTCCGTCCCATGAATATGTTCGGGATCACGCCCGACTATGTTATCGCCCGGCATGCTTATATCTACGAAGTCCGGTCATGGGGCTTCCTGCCACATTGGATTTGGAATTTCCGGATTTTGTGGCTGCATTGGAAGGATAGTCTGGCGCTGCGCCGGGCCCTTCCGAAGCTCAGTCGGGCCGTGTTGGCGCACAATCCTTTTGCCAAAGTAGTCTATTCCAATAGCCATCGTCTCTTTTTTCACTTTGAGGACGAGGGGGCCGCCCGGGTCGCGGCGGAAATCGTGCGGGCCGAAGTGCGCGCCTACAAATACCTGCAACTTTTTGAATCGCCGGATGGACTGGATGTCCGGGTCATTCCCTTTACCAAGGGCCTGGCGGTAACGGAATTAGCCCGGCATCTGGGCGTGAGCACGACGCAGATTCTGGTGGTGGGGGATGGTCATAATGACATCAGTATGATGGAAATGACGCCTCCGTGCTTTACCGCGTGTCCCTCCAACGCCGCTGCAGAGGTCATGGAAGCCGTTTCCCGAACGCACGGGCACATCGCGTCGGAACCCCACCTGGGCGGGGTCATTGAAGTTTTGTCCGCTTACGAGTCCGGCCGGATCAAGGATCAACTTCCCGCCGACTGGGTCAGTCATGATGGAGCCCTTTCGCCGCCCCATTCGCGGAAGGGGATGCGGAAAGGGCTCGGCACCGCCTTTCTGCTTCTGGCGGTGCTGTATACGACGCTCCTGGTGGTGGGGACTTTCTGTAATTTCCCCGGAAAAAGAAGACTCATGGCGCCTTACGTCAAGGTGGTTGAGATGATCGTCCAGCTGATGGAACACAAGAGGCGATAGGAGAACATCATGATCCAGATCGGTTTCATAGGTGCCGGAAAGATGGCTGAGGCCATGATGGCCGGGTTTATCGAAAAGCGGGTCATGGCTCCGGATGAAATCCTGGCGGGCGATGTCAGCGGGGAGCGCCTCGCCGAGGTCAGTCGGAAACAGGGCGTGCGCATCACGATGGATAATGCCGAAGTCGTGCGGGCGGCCCGCGTCTGCGTGCTAGCCGTGAAGCCCCAGCAATTGAATGAGGTTCTGCGTAATCTGGCGCCGCACTTTACTCCGGATCACCTCATCATTTCCATCGCAGCCGGGAAAACGACAGGCTATCTGGAGTCCTTATTGCCGAACGGGCGCGTGGTCCGCGTGATGCCCAACATTGCCTGCCTGGTGGGGGAGGGGATGAATGTTTATACGCGGGGAACCCGGGCCACGACGAAGGACTCGGAGCAGGTCGCCCGGCTGTTGGGGTGTTGCGGGAAGGCGGCTGAGCTTCCGGAAGCCTTGTTTGATGCCGTGACCGCGCTGAGCGGATCGGGTCCGGCCTTTTTCGCCTATCTCCTGGACCGGTTTGTGGATGGCGCGGTTCAGGAGGGACTGCCCCGCAGGCAGGCCCTGACGCTGGCAACCCAGACCCTGCTGGGCACGGCGCGGCTATTGATGGAAAGCGGAATGGAGCCCGCCGACCTTGCGGGGGCGGTGACTTCTGCCAAGGGAACCACGGCGGCGGGGCGTGCCGTTTTAGAGACCCCGGAAATGGCGGATCTATTGAGCCGCACCATCGCGGCCGCAGCCCGGCGCAGTCGTGAATTGGCCGGTGCCTGACGGAGGAGTATTATGTCGAGAGCCACACCCCAGACCGCCACTGCGGAAACCATGTCGCGCCAGCAGCGCGAGATTTCGGTCTCCGAATTTTTTCTCAAGAATCGGCATCTTCTGGGATTTGACAGCCCGCGGAAGGCCCTGTTGACCGCCGTTAAGGAAGCGGTTGATAATTCGCTGGATGCCTGCGAGGAAGCGGGAATCCTTCCGGAAATCAGCGTGGAGATTACCCAGACCGGCGAGAAACGCTTCCGGATGGACGTGACGGATAATGGCCCCGGCGTGGTTCGTCAGCAGGTGCCCCGGATTTTTGCCAAATTGCTGTATGGTTCCAAGTTCCACCGCCTGCGCATGTCCCGCGGACAGCAGGGAATCGGGATCAGTGCGGCGGGAATGTACGGGCAATTGACGACCGGTGCGGCAACCCGGATCCTGTCCCGGATTTCCAAGGGGAAAATGGCCCATCACATTGAGGTTCAAATCGATACCCGCAAGAATACGCCGACCATTCTGAAGGATGTCGAGTTGGATTGGCGTCCCGCTTTTCCCCGGCCCGCCCCCGATGGCGCCTTCGGAATTCCTGAGGCGAGCCCGCATGGGACCTCGGTGACCATCGAGATGGAGGCCCAGTATATCCGGGGAAAACTCTCGGTGGATGAGTTTCTCAGGCAATGCCTGGTGGCCAACCCCCACCTGCAGTTGCATTACCGGATCAATCTCCTGAACAAGGAGGTGGACGCGGAGGGCCAGGCCGCCACGCCGCTTGTGGAAGGACAGTGGATTTCCTGGATGCGGTTGGCGCACCAGCTGCCCGTGCCTCCGGTGGAGATCAAGCCCCACCCGCACGGCGTGGAGCTCGGAATGTTGATGCAGATGCTTCGCGACACCGAGTCCCGTACCCTGCGCGGGGCGTTGTCCGAGGATTTTTCCCGTGTCAGCAGTCCGACGGCGCTGGATATCTGTACCAGGGCGGGGCTGGACCCCAAGGCCAATCCGCGCCGGATTGCCCAGCGCGACATCGAGGGGTTATTCAAGGCGGTGAATGAGACCAAGTTGATGCGCCCCCCCACGGATTGCCTGTCGCCGATTGGTGAGGAATTGATCGCGGGCGGATTGGCAAAAGAAATTCAGGCCGAATTTTGCACCGCGGTAACCCGGGATCCCACGGTGTACCGGGGCAACCCCTTTCAGGTGGAGGTCGGGCTCGCCTATGCGAAGGCAGGGGAGAATGAGGGGCTCAGCGGTGACGATCCGGTCCGCGTCCTCCGTTTCGCCAATCGGGTTCCCCTGTTGTATATGGGCGGAGCCTGTGCCATCACCAAGGCGATCAGCGGGGTGAACTGGAAAAATTACGGACTGGCCCAGCCGCGCGGATCAGTTCCTGTCGGACCGGCTGTGATCATGGTGCACATCGCCAGCGTGTGGGTTCCCTTTACCAGTGAAAGTAAAGAGGCCATTGCCCACTATCCGGAAATCATCCGGGAGATCACCTTCTGCGTCCAGGAATGCGGGCGCCGCCTGGCCGTGCATCTCAGCCGCCGGAACCGGGAGAATGAGGTGGAACGAAAACGCTCCTACATTGAGAAGTATATCCCGCACCTGGCGCATGGCTTGAAGGATATTTTGGATCTTCCCGGCAAGGAAGAGGACCGGGTGGTACAGATCCTGCGGAAAATGCTCGAACGGTCGCATCTGGAGACATGACGATGGCAAAGAAAAAACCTCAGAAGACATCGAAAGAATCCAGCGAAGCGGTTCTGAAGAAAGGGCGCGCTGATGTTTCCGAGCGCATCCTCACGGTGGGGCGCGAGGTGCTCAACGACATCATTAAGAAGGCAAAAAAGCCCTCCCTGCGGTTCCCGATCCGGTCCCTCGCCAATGTGAAATATGACCCCAAGACCGGGTATTTTGAAATTCGGGGAAAAATGGCGACGCGCACCCTCAGCTACAACACCGTCAAGACCTTTGCCCAGTCGATGCGGCTTCTGGCGACGACGAAGAAAGACCTGCTCGACAAGAACGATATCGCCGGAAAACGCGAGATCTACTACAACAGCAAGAGCTGGGGCGAATGCCGGTTTGACGAACAGCCCGAGAGCGATACGCTGCTGGACGACATGGAGGCCATGCTGGGGGTCAATCGGGAGCAGATCGGGTATATTCCCGAGGAGCGCGGCGGCGATGTGACCGGGCCGCTGACGGTCATCGACCAGAATCCCTCAACCGGCGAGATCGTCAAAATCAATTGCGGGAAACTGGGTACAGGAGCCTGGAGCATTCCTGCCCGGGTGGAGCACCTGAAGTTCGAGTCCAACGCCAAATTCATCCTGGTCATCGAAACCTCCTCACTCTTCCAGCGTCTGGTTCACCACCGGTATTACGAGACCGCTCGATGCATCCTGATTTCCATGAGCGGTGTGCCGACCCGGGCGTGCCGGCGGTTTATCCGGCGGTTGGCAGATGACCAGAAGTTGCCCGTTCTGGTGTTCACCGATGGCGATCCCTACGGGTACTGCAATATTTACCGGACCCTGAAGGTCGGCTCGGGGCAGGCGGCCCACATCAACCGGTTTTTCTGTGTGCCCCAGGCGCACTATCTCGGGGTGACGCCTCAGGACATCATTGATTTCGGCCTTCAGGATGCGACGCATCCCCTGGAAGATGTGGATATCAAGCGGGCCCGGGATGCCATGAAAAATGACCCCTTCATCAGGCACCACAAGGAATGGCAGGACGCGCTCAACCAGATGCTCAAGATGGGGGTTCGTGTTGAACAGCAGGCGTTTGCGAAACACGGCCTGAACTATGTTCTCGAGACCTATCTTCCCGAGAAGCTGAAGCGGGGCAAGTTCCTGCCCTGACGCCTACTTCTTCAGCCAGACCGAGGGTTCCGCCTGATACAGGGAGATTTCCATTTGCTGAAGCAGCATGATCACAATAAAGACGATCACCACCAGGGACGCGGCAATCACATAGGGCGTGTAGGTTTTTCCGGAAACACCCCGGGCGGCAACGGCGGGCGCAACCGGGCTGGGTGACGAGGCTTCAGGGCTGGCTTCGGCGCGAGAGTCCATTCCCTCAGGCGAGGTCTCAGGCGTGGGATCATTAAGAGATGCGGGACTTGAGTCTGAATTTGCCCGTTTCAACTTGATTGTTCTGATAGTTGACATAACCCACCGTTAAGTATGATTGGCTGACTGAATTTGAGCCGTATGCTAGGCGCAAGCCCTTTCCGGCTCAAGCTCTTTCTTTCAAATCAGGAATTGGCAGAGTGGGGGGGAATGATTATAGTGCGCCCCAAAGTTTAGCCAGGAGCAGGGAATCATATGCAAGATAAAGAACAACAGTTGTCTGAGATTCGCGCCAAACTCAAGGAGTTGCTGGTCAGCAACCTGAATATCGAGGGTGTGACTCCCGACCAGATCAAGGATGACGACGCGTTGTTTGGCGAAGGACTCGGCCTGGATTCCCTGGATGCCGTAGAAATCGTGGTGATTCTCCAGCGCCATTTCGGGGTTGAGGTCAAGGATATGGAGAAGGGGCGCGAGATCTTCCGTTCTGTCAATACCCTGGCAAACTATGTCTATGAGACCAAGCAGGGGCAGAAGTAGTTGTAGAGTGTTGTTTGCAGATTGATGATTGGAAAACCGACGATGGCGGTTGAGAAAGTCCTGATCACCGGCATGGGTGTTGTTTCGGCGGCGGGAATGAATGTCGCCGAAACGCTGGCGGGATTTTCTTCCGGCACCCGGAACATCAGTCAAACCACCCCCTCGCTCTCCCCGCTCGACTATCCTGTGTTTCATGTGTCGGCCCCGCTTGGTGACCCGGGTCGTTTTTCCTCCCGTACCGTTCATCTCACGTTCCATGCCCTCGACGAAGCCCTGGCTGATGCCGGGTTGTCGCAGGATTTGTCCGGGTTGCGGGTGGGGGTGTGCATGGGCACCACCGTTGCGAGCCAGTTAAACGATATGGATTTCTATACAGCCTACCGTAAAACCGGCCAACCCCCGATGGAGCCTGTGACGGGCTTCCTGAAAAGTAACTTGGCGGAGGCCGTGGCTTTCCGGGTGAAGGCGAACGGGCCCTGTGTCACGGTGGTGAATGCCTGCTCCTCCAGTGCTGATGCGATCGGCGTTGCCCTGGGCTGGATCCGGAATGGCCAGTGTGACCTGGTGATTGCGGGAGGCGGCGATGAATTGAGCCGCATTCCGATCTGCGGATTCAGTTCGCTGAGTGTGTTTAGTCATGAGCCGTGCCGCCCCTATGATCGTGACCGGCAGGGCCTCAATCTCGGCGAAGGCGCCGGGATCGTGATTCTGGAGCCTGAATCGGCAGCGCGCCGCCGGGGATCCCGGGCCTCCCTATTTGTCGGCGGGTATGATGCCGCCTGTGATGCCCATCACCTGACCGCGCCCCGCCCGGATGGCTCGGGCCTTGAAGCCGCGATTCGCGGGAGTCTCGCCGAGGCCGGTATTCAAACGCAGGAGGTGGGATTTGTGAATGCCCACGGCACCGCCACACGGGATAACGACAAGGTGGAAGGCGGCGTTCTGGCGCGTGTTTTTGGCACAGGGATCAAGGTGCTTTCAACCAAGGGATTCACCGGACACACCCTCGGCGCGGCCGGGGCGCTCGAAGCCGCGTTCACGGCCCTTGCCTTGCGGGAGGGGTGGATTCCCGCGAGTGCGGGATTCGAGAACCAGGATGAGGAAATTCCGATCGGTGCCGTTCGGGAAAGAACCACCGTGTCCGCCCGCTATGCGGTGTCCACCTCGCTTGCCTTTGGCGGAAACAATGCCTCCCTGGTGATTGGACGTGAACCATGAATATTGCCGGCATGGGACTGGTGAGTGCAAGAGGGCGCGGCGTGGCCGCCCTGGAACAGGCGCTGGAGCAGGGCTGGGTTCCGCCGGGTGAAGTGGAGGTCAAAGGGCTGGCCTCGGGGCGCCTGCCGGTTTATGCCGTTTCCGCGGAGACCTTGAGCGACAAGGTTGTTCTGGCCAAGGCGCGACGGGCCGACCGGTTTACCCGGATGGCGGTTCTGGCGGCGTCGGATGCCCTGCAGGATAGCGGGCTGGGCGCTAGCGTCGATAAGTCACGCCTGGGAATTATTGTGGCCACCGCGCTCGGGCCCCATGCCACCACCTTCAGCTTTCTCGATGGGATCCTGGATTTTGGCGATGCGGCGGTCTCGCCGACAGCGTTTTCACACTCCGTCCACAATGCCGCCGCCTCCTACATCGCCATGACCCTGGAGGCGCGAGGGCCGACCCTGACGGTGACCCATTTTCATTTTGCCTTTCATCAGGCACTCGAGATCGCCCGCAGTTGGCTGGACCAGGGGCGATGCGATGCGGTGCTGGTGGGAACGGTGGATGAATTGGGTTCGGTGCTGCATCATGTCTGCGGCCGGATGACAAAGTCCGCTGCCGACGGCCGCATCACGCCTTTCGCGTTCTCCGCAACACCCGAGACGGTTCCCGGCGAGGGACGCGCTTTTTTTCTGATGACCCGTGATCCTGACGGAGCCGCCTACGGCTGCATCAAGCCTGTCGGGGGTGCTGTCCCTGATGGTGGGGCCTCGCTCCAGCTCCTTGATGCCGACGGTCTGGCGAAGGACGAGCGCGCCTACCGGGCTGCGGTGATTCCCGGAATGCCCGTCGCCGGATATGCGCCGCTGTTCGGGGGTCTGCTGACCGGGAGCGCTTTTGAAGTTGCGGTGGCCGCCTTGATGCTGAAGAAGCAAAGGCGCTATGCCTGCCCTGTCCGGGATAATCCCCATTCGATTTCCCTTCTCAGTGAGCCCTTAACCGCCCCTTTGAGCGCTGTGGTTTGCATCAAACTGGATTGTTCAGGCCGTGCGGCGAGTATCCTGCTGGGTCGTTCTGCTTCCTAATCGGATTACTCCTCAATGGACAGTGATCCGGTCTTGCGATATAAATTCGACCCTATGTCAAACGACGAAACATCACAAGCCGGGGTCGAGCAGAGATTGATCCGGGAGGTGGCCATCATCCTGTGCAAGGAGCCCGCTTCCATTTCGCCCGGGGCGTCGCTTCCCTCGTTGGGAGTGGATTCGATGGGATTCGTGGAGCTTCTGGTGGTGATCGAGAAGGTGTTCAA
>CAJBSZ010000412.1 GCA_903958395.1 uncultured bacterium
CCTGAGCTTGTCGAAGGAGCCAGTCGAAGGGGCGACGCCGCTGAAGCTAGGGAGTGACATCCTAGGTGCGACGGGCTCGCAAGCTCGCCCCTCCAAGGGGAAAGAGCTGGCGCGAAGCACAGTGGAGGGCGGATGTCCCCAGCTGTTGCCGACCGAATTATGACCGCGTGCCGTTCCTGAATTAAATCTGATGAAAAGGGTCAAGATTTCCGCACTCTGATCGTGAAAAGTCCCCAGTGCCGTCGTATAATTTCCTGATATTTTCCAGTGCCGTCGAAAAAGTTTCAGGCAGTTACGACGAGGTTGGGTGGATCGTTTTGTTTCACTCCTTCTTTGGGCTGCTCCGGTTATGGATGCAGGTCATCTTTACGACGTGAGTAATTTCATCGCCTCATTGAATGTGACGCCTCTGATTTTCACAAAAAAGTCTATGGCATTACCCTCCAAGGAGGGGTACTTATTGGTTGACGCCGTCAAATGAGTCGCGCATGATTTGGTTGATGGAAGCGGGGAACGGTTGCAGTCCGGGCGCAAGCCTTTTCCGATTGTTCCTTTGCGGTAGGTGGCTGTGATATGAGACACGAAATTCATTCAGTAATCTCGTTTCAGGCAACGGCGCCATACACATTGCGGCTGGTGTTTGAAGACGGGAGTATTCAAGTCATAGATTTTCTACCGATCCTGGCTGGCGAACTGTTCGGCCCCTTGCGAGAGTTGAATCTGTTTAATCAAGTGAAGCTTGATCCAGAAGCAAGGACCGTGGTCTGGCCGAATGGGGCGGATTTTGACCCCGCTCTATTACACGATTGGCCGAAGCATGTCGCAGAATTTTCCGAAAGGGTCAAGCATTGGGACCATCAAGATTCCCGCAAAGTGGCCGAGCCCACTCCCGCTTATGGCCGGATCAAGACGGAGTCCGGAAGAGACTGATCTGGGATTGAAGGGTTTCGGTTCAAGAGCGGGGGCACGTCTCTATATTCTGCAAATGAAGTCTTGCGAGTGAATGGTTCGGCTCGCGTTTACAGGCCGAGAACCGTCATGTCAGGTGCGACATGCCGGTAATTTCGTCGTTTTCGTTCAGTCGCGCTGACGAAAATGTGATATCTGAACGTGAAGGTAGGCCCAGGCGGCTTTCAAGTATTAAGGTAAAAATGCATTCACAAATCAGCGTTACGGAAAATATTTTTTCCTAGATATAATGAACAACCAATGCTATACAGGTTGTTCATGAGTAGCGCCGTTTCAATTATGGAGGTTGCAAAGGCCGCCGGAGTATCCAAAACGACGGTCTCACGGGTCATCAATGGGAAGCTCGACGGGTTCCGGATTGGACTCACCACACAGGCTCGGGTCCGGAGCATCGCCAGCCAGATGGGATACCAGCCGGATCCAGTCGCCAGGAATGTCGCGCTGGGGAAGGGTGCCCCGCCGCGGCCGTCGCGTCCTCCGATCTCCTCATCCTCGACTCCAACGGCGGTGGTTGGTAGGCGGCAGATGGGGATTGTGCTCGCGGCGGACAGTGCCTCACCCACGCTTGCCCTGCTTCCGGAAATGGAGCCGGTGCTGGCCGCAGCGGACTACCGCCTGGTCATGATCACGGTCCCTGCCGATCCGGCCGCCGCCAGCCAGCGGGTGAACCAGTTGATTCAGGAAGGCATCATCGGGCTCCTTTGCTGTCCAACCATCTACCAGGCCACGGTCGCGACGGCGGCAGGGCGATGTCCGGTGATTGTCCTTTGGGCCGGAGCCGCCAAGGCGATGCTGGCGACACTGAACGACCCGATGGCCTCTCAGACTCCAGCCCCCGCGCCGCCGGCCGCCGCGGCCCCTGCCGCTATGACGCCGCCGCCATCCCCAGTGGCCGCCGCTCCGGCGACCAAGCCGACGCCTATCGCACCGCCTCCCGTTGTGGCAATTCCCCCAGTCGTGTCTGCCCCGACGCCGGTCGTCCCCAAGATAGCCATCCCGCCGGTCATAATCATCCCAGAACCTTTGACATCGGATCCCCCGGCAGCAGAGCAACCCGACAACGCAATAACCATCTCTCCTCCAGCATCAGAACCGATTCCGATCATGGAGCCAGTCACCGTGCCAGAGGTCGTCACACCCGAACAACCACCTGTCGCAACGCCGTCCGCCCCAGATCCGCAGCCCACTCCCGAGCCGGAACCTTTCATCGCGCCGACGGTGGATGTAGCCCCCGAGCTAATTTCCGAGCCAGAACCCCTGCAATCGCCAGCGCCTGAACCGGAACCCATAACATCACCTGAGCCTACAGCAGCCACTCCCACAACAACCGAGCAACCCGACAACTCAACAACTATCGTCCCTCCCGCCCCCGAACTCACCCCAATCGAAATGCCGGTCGCCGAGCCGGTGTCCGTTGTCATCGATCCGCCGCCTGATATTGCAGTGCCAGAGCCTACAGCAACCACTCCCTCAACAACTGAGCAACCCAGCAACTCAACAACCATCTCACCTCCCGTCCCGCCACCAGAGTCGGAACCAGAAGTGATCCCCGCGGTTGATCCGGAACCTTTCATCGCACCGACGGTCGTCGTAGCCCCCGAGCCGCTACCTGTCATAACAATACCAGCGCCTGAAGCGGCGCCCATAACATCACCCGAGCCAACAGCAACCATTCCCCCAACAACCGAGCAACCCGACAACTCAACAACCATCTCCCCTCCGACCCCAGAACCCGCTCCAATCGAAATGCCAATCGTCGAGCCCGTGGCCGTTGTCCCCGAGCCGCCGCCTGTGATTACAATGCCAGAGCCAACAGCGCCCACTCCCTCAACAACTGAGCAACCTAACAACTTAACAACCACCTCTCCTCCCGCTCCCGAGGTTTCCGTCGAAACGGAACCGGATGTTGAGAATGTGGGGGATATGGCTTCCCGTTCTTGATTTATTTGCCAGAAGGTGTAACTTCCCGCATATGGCTTGCGACGGCAATAATGAGGTAGCTAAGAAAACGTTGTCGGAACGTGACATCTGTACGAAATTCGTCACCCCCGCTCTCATCGCCGCTGGGTGGGATTTACAATCTCAACTCCGAGAAGAAGTGACCTTTACGGCCGGTCGGGTGATCGTTCGGGGCTCCCAAGTTACACGCGGGGAGGCCCGGCGTGCCGATTACGTCCTCTATTACAAGCCCGGTATTCCCATTGCCGTTATTGAGGTTAAGGACAATGTCCATTCCGTTGGTGCCGGCATGCAGCAGGCGCTCACCGGGGCCGAGTCCCTCGATGTGCCATTTGCCTTCAGCACCAATGGCGATGCTTTTCTGGAACATGATCGCACCCGCCGGGAGGGTGAAGTGGAGCGGGAGATCCCCATGACGGCTTTTCCTTCCCCGGCCGAACTCTGGCATCGTTATTGCGTCGCAAAGGGACTGAAACCCGCCGAACAGGCTATTATCACCCAGGATTACCACGCGGGCGCTTCTGGCAAGGTGCCCCGCTATTACCAGCAGATCGCCATCAATCGCACCATGGAGGCTATTGCCAAGGGGCAGGATCGCATCCTTCTCGTCATGGCCACCGGCACCGGCAAGACCTATACCGCCTTCCAGATTATCTGGCGCCTGTGGCGCGCCCGCGCCAAGAAGCGCATCCTTTTCCTGGCCGATCGCAATATCCTGGTGGATCAGACCCGGATCAACGACTTCAAGCCCTTCGAGTCGGCCATGACCAAAATCGTCAACCGCCAGGTGGACAAGTCCTACGAGATCTACCTGGCGCTCTATCAGGCCGTCACCGGCACCGAGGAAGAGCGGAACATCTACAAGCAGTTCTCCCCGGATTTCTTCGATCTCATCATCGTTGATGAGTGCCACCGTGGCAGTGCCGCCGCCGATTCCGCCTGGCGCGATGTGCTGGAATACTTCAAATCCGCCACCCAGATCGGTATGACCGCCACCCCGAAGGAAACCCGCGATGTTTCCAATATCGATTATTTTGGCGACCCCCTCTATACTTATTCCCTGCGCCAGGGCATCGAAGACGGGTTCCTTGCCCCCTACAAGGTCGTCCGCATCGACATTGATAAGGATCTCCAGGGCTGGCGCCCGCCCGCCGGGAAAAAGGACAAGCATGGCAAACTTGTCGAGGATCGGGTCCCTACACCGGTATCAAGACCAATCTACTTTTCTTCACCAAGGGCGAGCCCACCAAGTCCGTCTGGTATTACGAGCACCCGTACCCGCCTGGCGCGAAGAGTTACAACAAAACCAAGCCCATCACCATTGAGGAATTCAAGGCCGAGAAGGACTGGTGGTGCAAGGATACAGCGGCCGGCCGCGCCCGCCGCAAGGAGACACCTTTTGCCTGGCAGGTCAGCCTGGATGAGATCAAGGCCCGCAACTACAACCTCGATATCAAGAACCCCAACGCTGAAGCCGCCAAGCATGGGGATCCGGAAGTATTGCTCGCCGATTACAAGAAACTCTTGGATGAGGTGGCCGCCGCCCGTGACGCGTTGCGGATCGAACTGGCCAAGGCGCTGGGGGAAAGTATGAAGGTTGAAGGATGATGTATGAAAACTGAATTCCGGAAACCTGCTAAACGTACGCCGCGGCTGTTTGACCGTGTCGCGGCTATTCTTGAGGAGGCCCGGACCAGCGTTGTACGCACAGTTAACACGCGCATGGTGTTTGCCTATTGGCATATTGGACGTGAGATTGTGCAGGAGGAGCAGGGGGGGAAGCGGCGGGCTGGGTATGGGGATACGCTGCTGGAGGACCTTTCCTGCCGATTGAAGGAGCGGTATGGGCGCGGTTATTCGATGGCCAATCTGAAGAACTTTCGGCAGTTTTATCAGGTTTACGAGAATCGTCTTTCATCAATTCAGTACACGACTTGTGCTAAATTGGCAGCCTCCCAGATTCGCTACAAGACATGTAGCGAATTGCCGGACCCAGTTACTGCAAGACCTGTATTGAGTGAAGACAACAATTCGTTACCCGAGCAAACTCAGCTGCACTGTGGGTTTGCACCGCAGTTATCCTGGTCACACTATCGCCTATTGATGCGCGTTGATAATCACCAGGCTCGTGCGTTTTATGAGATTCAAGCCATTCACGAGCGGTGGAAGGTGGAGGATCTTGAGCGCCAGATCAACAGCCTTATGTTCGAGCGCCTTCTCAAGAGCAGGAATAAGAAAGGCGTGATGGCGTTAGTTCGCAAGGGCTATCAGCCACAGAAACCGATCGACATTCTCAAGGATCCATTTGTGTTGGAGTTCATGGACCTTCCTGAAGGGCACGAACTAGTGGAGAGCAAGGTAGAGCAGTCGCTGGTTGGTCACATGCGCCAGTTCCTGCTTGAACTTGGGTGCGGGTTTGCATTTGTCGCGCGACAGCAGCGGTTGACTCTCGACGGCGACCATTTTTATGTGGATTTGGCGTTCTATCATACCCGGCTCAAATGTTATGTGCTGATCGATCTCAAAGTGGGAAAACTCACCCAGCAGGATCTTGGGCAGATGCAGCTTTATGTTAACTACTACGATCGAGAGGTCTGCGCCCCGGATGACAATCCGACGGTTGGCCTGATTCTCTGCACAGACCGGAATGAGTCGATGGTCAGGTATACGCTTCCTAAGGGCCAGAACCAGATTTTTGCCAGCCGCTACCGCACCGCGTTGCCTAGCGAAGATGAGTTAGTACGTCTTCTGCGCAAAGACTGGGACATGGTCGCACGCGAACAAGCGGCCGTATACGGAGACACCAAATGAGTGGCGACAAACCCACCAGCCGTTTCCAGAAATACCGCCTGACCGAAAAGGGCCGTGCCTGGCTCATCAAGGTCCGGCCACTTGTGCTGCGTAGCCCAAAGGGCGAAGAAGTATGAACGCTCGCACTTTACTCGACAACTTCGACCTCATCGCCGACGCCCCAGGCGGTGTTCCGAAATTGCGCGAACTGATCCTTCAGTTGGCCGTCCGCGGTAAACTCGTGCCGCAGGATTCTAAGGATGTATCAGTGCATGTGACGAGATCAACTGACACAACAGAGCCTGGACCGAAGTATGCTATTCCGGCGAAATGGATATGGACCCAACTGGGTTGTGTTATCGATTACAACTACGGGGGAAAGACCGCCAGTGAGAGGATTCCGGGTGATGCATGGCTACTTGATCTTGAGGATATCGAAAAGGACACCTCGCTCCTGCTTCAACGCGTCCTTGCGGGTGACCGGAAATCCACGAGTACCAAATCCCAGTTCAGTGCCGGAGATGTGCTATATGGCAAACTGCGTCCCTACTTGAACAAGGTGCTGGTGGCGAATAGCGATGGATATTGCACAACGGAAATTGTGCCCATGAAACCGCTCAAAGGAGTGAATCCGCATTACGTTGTCTGTGTGCTGAAGAGTCGAGATTTCCTGGACTTTACGGCAGCGCGTTCGTATGGAATGAAGATGCCGCGCTTGGGAACTGAAGATGCAAAACGGGCACCTTTCCCTCTCCCCCCTCTCCCCGAACAGAAACGCATCGTGGCCAAGGTGGACGAACTGATGAAGCGGTGCGACGAGTTGGAATCCCGGCAAAAAGAACGCGTTGCCCACCACAAGACTCTTGTCGCCTCCTGCCTCAACGCCCTTTCAGGTACAAAATGCGATCCCGAATTCATAATTCATCATTCAACATTCAACATTCTCTTCTCTTCTCCCGAATCCATTGCCGAACTCCGCAAAACCATTCTCCAGCTCGCTGTCAAAGGGCAGTTGGTTGCACAGGATCCCAGGGATGAGCCAGCTACGGTGCTACTAAGAAAGATCGCGGCAGCGAAGAAGGACCTATTCAATGCGGGAGTAATCAAAACATCTGATATCAAGGTTCCCATTGAAAAGATGAAAGGTCGATATTCGGTCCCTGGCAATTGGTGTTGGACAAATATTGAGAGTGTTTCAGTGGTTGGTACGGGGAGTACCCCCTCGAGATCGAATTCAGCTTATTTTTCGAGTGGTAGTATTCCATGGGTTACGAGTTCGGCTACATCAGCAGAGACAATTGATCATACGGATAATCTGATTACCGAGATTGCCCAAAAGGAAACGAGACTGCGATTGTATCCATCGGGGACGGTGATCGTCGCCCTTTATGGTCAAGGAAAGACCCGGGGGCAATCATCAACACTGGGAATCGCCGCAACAATTAACCAGGCCTGCGCTGCAATTCAGATCCCTTTTGCCGTAGATACGATTCGAAGCTATGTGCTGTTGGTATTCAAGAAAATGTACGACGAAATTCGCGAAGAAGCTGCCGGTGGTGCGCAACCGAATTTGAATGTGGCGAAGATCAAAGCAATGGCGGTGCCACTTCCACCTCTCGCCGAGCAGAAACGCATCGTGGCCAAGGTCCACGAACTCATGGTTATGTGCGATGAACTGGAGGCCAAGTTGACCCAGTCTAACGCGGTTGCGGAGAAGCTAGCGAAGTCGGTGGTGGGGCGGGTGGGAGAAAATGAAAATTGTTGTTGCCTAATTAGTATCAATTGATACCATTATGACCGAAATCAATGAACAACAGCGATGCATACCGGCTGCTTGGCGGCAAGAAGTTGTTCGCATTCTCAGATCAGACGACAAGAAAAAAATACTCAGTACTCAACAAGCTGATGTTGATTGGGAACACACATTTCCAGATGCTTGGCTCTTCAATCGACCGGAGGCCATGGCTAAAGCTCTGGTCGTCGATGGTATCGAAGGTCGGCATATTACAGATATGGCTCCTCCATGTGATGCCTATGAGTTTTGGTTCTATTTTGATGATCGGAAGTTGCTCGGTAAAATAGGCCTTCTTCCAGATGGCCAGGTAATCATCATATTTTCAAGTCACATACCGAGAAAGGGAGATAAATTATGAAACCGCCAGTACCTGGATGGGTTCGCATTATATCACGCGCGCCTGTTATTATTCCCACCGCGACCGGCGATGGTATCGCTGAAACTATCTACAAGGATGTGCCAGCATGGCAGGATCCAGCAACGGGTGAGATCTACCTTGATGGTGAAGCCCGTGAGATTCTGGACGGGGTCAAGGCTCGCTACATGGGAATCCTCCTCCCTGGCCAACTACGCGATTTGAGAAATGCCATCGGAACGACACAAAGGGGAATGGCCGAGTTGCTTCAACTTGGCGAAAAGTCATGGACACGCTGGGAGACAGGAGTGGAACGGCCATCACGGTCCATGAACCTGCTCTTGTGTTCGGTTTATGACGGGAAAGTGGATGTCAACTATCTCCGATCAATGGCCGATCCCGCCATGCGCTCGCAGTTCAGGCGGTGGGCACCCTCGGTGATACTTGATGCGCCTTCCTACAAATATTCCGAATCATACAAGGGGTGGACAAATGCAAGCGATGCCCTCGCCGCTTAAGTGCCGCGGTTATTTTGTGACAGAGTTGATGGTCACGGCCAACCCGGAGCACAATGCCAAGAACGCGGCTAAACTTGATTTTAAGGATTTGCAGGTTGAGTCTTCGGCTGAAGCCGTGCCGAATGAATCCGGCACAAGAATCTGGCGACTATTGCTTCATGTTCGTCAGAATGTTGGTCCGGAGAAAAATGCGCCCTACAATTTCGCTATTGTCCTACTTGGGCATTTCGAGGTGCATCCCGAATATCCCGACGCTAAGGTCCGACAATTGGTGTCAATTAACGGCAGTTCCATTCTCTACAGTGCAGCACGGCAGATTTTGCGAGATGCCATGCACAACGGTCCATTCTCCGCGCTTTTGTTGCCTACAGTGAGTTTCAGTGCACCGTCCCAGGACGCAGCACCCTCCAAGGTCGCCGAAGCCAAAGCGGATTATGGGACCGAGAAATCATGAGATGGAAGGCCGAGCGTTTACCCAAAAGTGTCGCAGGGACAGGTTAATAGACGCATCGCTCTCGCCCGATCCGGCCCGGGATGTGTGCACTGGAAAATCACAGGCTGAATTGGAGTCACTTTGCGATTTACTCGCGGTTAAACAGTGGAAAACGGATCCACATCCAAAGGCTATTATGAAAAGTTCCTGAGAATTAAGATATTGAAAGTCGGATGCATTATTCAGGGAAGTCTCGCATTCACCTCAGATATCGGATCACTGTAATGACAACCGCCCTCTATAATTGGAAACGCTTTTGGTGCCCCCGAGATGGGAAGATGAACCTTGGCGATGATGGTTATCTTGTCGATCCTGATGAAGCATTTGGGAGTTACGCGCATCCCGATGTGAAGGCCTACTCGGCAATTAATGAGATTCCTTGCTTGGGACTCCTTGGCGAACCTGGAATAGGTAAATCAACAGCAATTCAAGAGGTTATTGAAACGGCACGACAGGCTAATAAGCATGTCATTGCAAAAAATCTGCGCCAGTACAGTAGTGAAGAGCGTCTTATTCGTGACGTGTTTGAATCCAAAACCTATCAACAGTGGATTGATGGGGATTCCGCGTTGGAGCTGTTTCTCGACAGTCTTGATGAGAGCCTGCTTCGGATGGGCACTGTTGTTCCAATCCTATGTGAGCAGTTCCGTAAAGCACCAGTGAATCGCTTACGACTTAGGATAGCCTGTCGCACAGCCGAATGGCCACAAACACTGGAAGAAGTGATGTTGGAATGCTGGGGGAAGAAGGCTTGTGCCACGTATGAACTTGTCCCATTGCGTCGCAGAGATGTTATTACTGCCGCCGAAACAGAAGGTATCGATTCGCCTCGATTTCTTGATGAGGTCAAACGGTTGCGGGCACAATCACTTGCAATTAAGCCGGTTACTCTACGGTTTTTGCTGAAAACATACCGTCGAAATGCGCGACTTTCGGATACGGAGGCTGACCTCTATCAGCAGGGTTGTCGCCTTTTGTGTGAAGAATCACCTGAACGCAAGGATAGCCGGACGCCTTATCGGTATGATCCTGATCAAAGGTTTGCCGTCGCCAAGCGCATCGCGGCTGTAACTGTATTTTCAAATAGGTATGCCATATGGACTGGCGCAGATGAAGGCGATGTGCCTGATGAGGATGTTGCCATTGGTTTGTTAACTTCTGGCTATGAGGTGGTCAACGGAAAGCAGTTTCCTGTCGACCAATTAGCTGTGCTGGAGGCTTTAAATACGGGCCTATTTTCTTCCAGGGGGCCTGCACGAATGGGATGGGCCCACCTCACTTACTCTGATTTCCTTGCGGCAACCTACCTGATTGACCGTGGCACACCCTCCGGACAAATCTTGGCACTAATCACCGACAATCTGTCGGGGCAATGCAAAGTTATACCGCAGTTACACGAGGTCGCGTCTCGAATTGCCACAGCGAATAAAGAGTTATTCGATGCAATCATCAAACACGACCCCGTTGTGTTGTTGCGAAGCGATGTGGCCACAGCTGGGGAAACTCAGCGATTCGCGCTTGTTCAAGCACTTCTGGATCTATGCCATAGGGGGGAGTTTCCTTTTCGGTGGCTTGATTACTATGACCGTCTTCGTCATCTACGGCATTCGAGTCTAGGGGAACAACTTCGCCCATACCTTGCTGATGCTGGATCCAACATTGATGCCCGGCTCCTGGCGCTTCATATAACGGAATCTTGTGCAGTATCCGGATTAACATCCGAACTGGTCGGTGTCGCCTTCGACAGTTCAGCGCACTTAGAACTTCGCCTGAATGCTATTGATGCAATCGGTGCGACCGCTGACGATAAAACAAAGGCTAGATTGATCGAACTGTGCAGTGAGAACTCAGGGCACGCCAGCAGACTCCGTGGGGCCGCTTTAATGGCTCTTTGGCCCAGATATATTTCGGCTGAACAATTGTTTGAAATTATTGATATTCCCACGACAGATAGCGAAATTAATAGGTACTCCTCATTTATCTCTGGTGGCGTAACTAAAAATCTGGGACCAGAGCACCTGCCTGCAGCTTTGCGGTGGGTAATCCGTCAAACGTGGAGTCGGCATAGTGGCGATACCGCGTATTGCCGCCTGCTCGATAAAATTCTTTTTTCGGCTTGGGAGTATATGGATGCGTTGGGTGTGCTTCCGCTGTTTGCTCAGGCAATTCACGCGCGAATTCTGTTGGATTATGGGCATTTAGTGGATTCTTCAAATAAAGAAAGCAATGCATTTTTAAATGATACAACTAAGCGGCGCAAACTTCTCTGTGAACTTGTTCCGCTAATGAAGGATTCCGAGCGGTACATCATCTGTTTGATTGAACAGCGTACTGGTATCGCGAAACCCGAAGATCTGCCATGGTTGCTCGATCAATTAGATCGTGAGACGAAATCAGAACTATTCAAGGTGTGGGGTATACTTTGCAAGTCGTGCTTCGATCTGCGAAATGTTCACCATGTAGAATTGATCATAGACCTTGCGGCGCATAGTCCGGCGGTGCAAAAAGCCTTTGAATGGTATTTGCAGCCAGTAGCACTTGATTCGCCCGAGGCGCAAGCAGGCCATGATGAGTATGAACGTGAGCGAGAGTGGCGCAAAACGGATGTAGAACGCCCTCAGCTTAATCCTCCTCTCGATGAACGCATCCCCCTGTGGCTGAAGCGGAGCGAGGCTGGGGAGCCGGAGATCTGGTGGCATCTAGTAAGGGAACTCACGCTTACACCGGAGAGTCATCACTACCATGATGAGTGGGAGCCCGACATAACTGCTTTCCCGGGATGGCAATCGGCTGATGAGGGAACCAGAGCGAGAATTCTAGAAGCGGCAAGGCAATACATTCTCCACTGCAAAGATCGGTGGGCTGAGTGGATGGAATCATATGAGATAGAGAATTCTGGCTATCAAGCTCTTCGCCTTCTCCTCATCTTTGATCAGGTGTTTGTTAACAATCTGGAAGCGTCCAACTGGGTAAACTGGATCGCGGCTTTGTTGGATTACCCAAGGGGGCTCAGCGAAGAAGAGGCCGAGAAGTATCATCGACCCCTTATCGCGATGATTTATAGACTATTACCTGAATCTTTTGTTGTTGCGCTTAAGGCTGGTGTCCGTCGTGAGGCAGTCAAAGGCCCTATAACATCGTGCCTTGAGCGAGTTGTTCATATTCTCGACGATAGACTGTGCACGTGTTTACGCGTAATGATTGATGATGGCACCATAAATGAAAATTGCGTTCGAGAGTTGATCGTTTTTTTGGTTGCGCATCGCGATCCGGAAGTTGTCAGCATGGTGTGGACGCAAGTCACTGAACCATTACCTGCCGATGGAGATCAGCGCAATCGACTTGTGGCCGCAGTTGCGGCATTAGGTGTTGATGTCAGTGCTGAACACTGGCCGAGACTGTGGAATGTTTTCCAATCTAGCCCGGACTTCGGGCGTTCAGTTGTGGGTATATGGACTAGTGAACATCGAAGGAATACGGTTTTAACCAAGTTATCTGACAATCAATTGGCCGATTTGTACATTTGGGTGTCTCGTCAATTCCCATATAGCGAGGATCCAAGACAAATGGGATATCACGGAATCGGTGCCCGTGAGCAGATTGCCGATTGGCGTGACCAGTACCTTCTGCAGCTTCTCAAAAATCGAGGGACATTTTCGGCATGTGCAGCCCTGGTGTCAGTTCAGGCTGCTTTGCCTGAGGTCACGTGGCTTCGCTTCACTGTAGCAGAGGCAATTGCCATAGCCCGGAGAAAGAATTGGCGTCCACCACAACCTCCGGAAGTATTAAGATTAGTCAGTGACCGGGACTCGCGTATCGTTAGCGATCCTAGCCAACTGGTCACTGTAATCATGGAATCATTGAATAGACTGCAATCCGAATTACATGACAAGACCCCCGCTGTTCGAGATGTCTGGGATCACTCTCGAAATGGGAATGCCTGGCAACCCATCGACGAGAATGCCTTGTCTGACTATGTTGCACGTTTTCTGAACAGGGATATATCTGCACGCGGTATTGTTGTTAACCGTGAAGTGGAGATACGGCGAGGGAATGGGCAGCCAGGAGAAACGACGGATATTCACGTTGATGCCGTTGTTGAAGCCGCTGGCGGTGTACGTGACGTCATAACCTGCATTATTGAGGCAAAGGGATGCTGGCATGCCGAACTTAAGACAGCCCTGCAGACCCAACTCGTCGACAGGTATTTGCACAAAAATCAGTGTCGCCAGGGATTGTATCTTGTCGGATGGTTTATGTGTGAGGCTTGGGATAAAGATGACTCGCGAAAGAAGGCCACTCCGGATATGACGATTGAGGAAGTGCGTTCCTTATTTTCTGCTCAAGCTGCTTTGTTATCAGGCGAGGACTTAACCGTAAAATCGTTCATATTAGATCTATCCTTGGATCCACATACGCCCAAACAAAAGGTGGTAAATGCCAAAGAATTATCAAACTTTCGACAAAAGCCACGTCGAAATGGAGAAAAACGCAAAAGGAGCAATGCGTGAGGGCGATCAGAACAACAGCAAGGTTTGGCGTGAATACCAGGAGATACCATCGTGGCTGAAGACCTAATTGATTTTTCTGTCCCTCTTGGTCCCGTGTCGGTAAGCATCAACGGCCTGTTACGAAAACTGTTTGTCCGAAAGGCCCAGAGTCCCTCGGATATCGTTGCGGAAAGGTTTCTGGTGCTATTTGGTGCACACGGTGTGGCTGTGTCACAAATCCCACGTCTGCTTCCGCAGGTGGGGCTTGATCACCTTAACTCGCGTGATTCACTCTTGGGTGCTCTTACAAACGATGTGCTGGATGAAACTGGTAAACTTTTTGGAGTGGAGCGGGAGTGGTTGGATGGCGTTAGCGACCGTCTGTATGCATCTCGAACGATCTATAAGCGCCCGGTGAATTTATTCCGCGATCTTGCGACCTTGAAGCGCGATGATGACTGGTTCCCTGTGCGTGTTTTGTATTGCA
Source organism: uncultured bacterium (assembly GCA_903958395.1). GTDB lineage: Bacteria > Verrucomicrobiota > Kiritimatiellia > CAIKKV01 > CAITUY01 > JAABPW01. Next base: position 13,857 of record CAJBSZ010000412.1, read on the forward strand.
CGAACGAGTTGAACGCGGCCGACAACCGTTCACAGCCCCTTGTTTTGCTATTGGCGGAGCGAATCGCGGAATTCGGTGACGAAGAGATCATGAAGTACCGGGTCTATTCAGACACTTGGGACTGGAGTTATGGCCCAGCTCGGGTCCAACTCAAGGCAATGGCCCGACTTGCGTTTCTAGCTTTGGATTGCCCCGTACCCTTGTATCGGGTTGGATCCGGCATAATGGACCGCATAATGGACGGCAAAGCCGTGCCGCGCAGTTATCTGACGGGGTCACCACTGACGAATCCCTCGCTTGAGGATTTTGCTTTAACGGTAGAGGAAAGCGGCCAGGCTAAAGAGTGTGAAGAGCTTCCGACGGTATTGCAATATATCCGGGAAACGAAACTGGATGAGGCTGCCGCCAGGACGGTGAGCCAACAAAAGGGAGAAGACTCATGAAAAGACGCACGCAATTAGTTTGTCAACACTTGGAGAACATTTCCCGGCAGGCGTTGGAGCGGCATCAGGATATTATCGGGCAGTATGCGCGGGGGCGGCAGGGGATCTATGCGTTGTATCGCCGGGGAAAACTTTACTATGTCGGATTGGCGACCAACCTGCGGAATCGCCTGAAACAGCATCTCAAAGATCGGCATGGCGGGTCATGGGATCAATTCTCGGTCTACCTGACGGTCGGCGACAATCACCTGCGAGAACTTGAGGCCTTGATGTTGCGGACAGTCAAACCCTCCGGCAACAAGCAGAAGGGGAAGTTTGCGAAATCGGAGGACCTGCGCCGGAGGTTTCGCCGGGATATCAAGAAATGCGTTCTGTCGGAGATGGATGGCCTGTTTGGCTTTAGTCGGAAGGAAAAAAAGCCCGAAACTCACGTTGAAGAAGAGCATGATGGGCGCACCCCGGCGCTCGCGGAATATATCTCCACTCCCATGTTGCTACGCGCCAGATTCAAGGGCGAAATCCTCACCGCCCGTGTTCGTCGTGACGGAACCGTCCGTTTTGACGGCAAAGTCTACACCTCGCCGTCTATGGCCGCCGCACTCGCGTGCAAGCGCCGAACCTGTAACGGCTGGACCTTCTGGCAGTATGAGCGCGCCCCGGGTGATTGGGTGGCCATTGACAAATTGCGGAGGTAGCAGGGTTGTGTTGTCCGAAAATATCGGACAACTGAAGATGAAGTCCAGTGAAGGGCAATTATGACTGTTCAATACAAATCCAGATTGGCGCGAATGTGGTTTCTGCATGCCAAAACAACGGCGTCCGGGAAACCCGGCTATTTCTTTTCTATGGACGACGGGGGCGCTTTGGTTGAATCGGTTCCGGATGGCTATGAGATTTATGAGAACATCAATGGACAGGTGTTCCTGAGAAAAAAGACTACGCAGGTCATCCGGCCTGATGAACTGGCTCTGGTGGAAGCGACATTGCGCAAACACGGGGAGCCTTGGCGTTACCGGGCGGAGATCAAGAAGAACACCATTACCGTGTACGCGGCTGACGATCTGTCTGGGCTCAGCCGGATGGCGGTCGACTTTGGCCGCCGTCCATTGACGGAATCCGAAAACGCCCGGTTTGCCTCCTATCAGGCAGTGTTGCGGTTTGTCGTGACCGACAAGAAGTCCCGCACCTTTTGTACAGAGCGGTTTTGTTTCAAAGGCGGCATCGATGACTGGATCTTCATTGACGGCCCCGATGTGTTGGCGTCACAGATCCGTCAGTATGTTAAACATCTGGGGCAGGAGTCGTTTTTTGAATTATTCTGAGGGAGAAAGCGGGAGACATCACCATGATCATGCGGTTGACGGCGAGGTTGGGAAAGAAGATTCATATGGAGCCAGGGATTATACTGCCGGCAGATCCCAATCCGTTTGCCGACTGGTCGGCCCGGGTGTTCACGGTCAATCGGGCACAGTACATCCTCATCACCAACACGGTGTCGCTGTTTTCCGTGGTCTTGCACGGGAAAGGGATCACCGATGACCACACGTTCATCCGGGATGGGTTCGCCATGCTTCGCGAGGTGCTGCAGGAGTATAAAATGGCACCGTTCTATGAGCGGTTTATCGCCCCGAACGCCGATGTCATTCGCTATTCCAAGGCGCTGAACCGTTCCATTACTGCGTCCATGAACGACCTGGAGCGAAACGCCGCTTTTTCCATGGGCTGTAGGGGGCTCTCCCCGTTTGACGCGTCGATGCAGTTGAACCGAACCCCCATGGGCACTCTGCATTTCGCCTACCCTGTGGAGGCGCTTTGCGAACTACGCTCTAAAGTGGCTGGGCTTGACGCCGGGGGCGATCCCGTGGTTCCCCCGGGCGAGACGGTGGGCCAAAAGAGTTCCACTCCTGTGGCAGCAGGGGATCCGAAACGGGTGGATTTGCAGCGTGTTCCCCGGAAAGCACCCGCGCCGTCTACGCCTTTTGCCGTTCCACTTTCTTTTACCAAGGTGTACCAGTTCAAGGTTACCCTTCAGGAAACCGAGCCACTGGTGTGGCGGCGAATTCAGGTTCCGGGGTGTTATACATTCTGGGATCTCCATTGTGCCATCACCGATGCTTTCGGCTGGCTCGATTACCACCTTCACCTGTTTACTCTTCCAAACCCATCAACTGACGAGCTCACCCGGTTCGGGATTCCTGACGAAGAGGATGATGATTTCATGTCATACAAAACCCTGCCGGGCTGGAAGACTCGGATCTCCCGGTTCTTTACGCTGGTCAACAACCGCTCGGAGTATGTGTATGACTTTGGAGACAATTGGATCCATTCGGTGGAGTTAGAGGCCGTCATGCAGAAGGAGCCGGACAGCGTCTATCCCCGATGCGTCGGCGGTGAGAACGCTTGTCCGCCTGAAGATTGTGGTGGGCCAGGCGGATATGAGAATTTCAAGAGGAGCATGCAAGATCACCAGGCGGAAGACCATGATAGCCTTCTGGAGTGGGCCGGCGGTCAATTCGATCCGGAAGCGTGTGACCTCGGGGTTGTTCGATTCGAAGACCCGCGTATGCGATGGAATATCGCGTTTTGCCACGCTTCAATTCCGGACGGCATGCGGGTCGCCCAATATCATCAATGGGGAATGAGGTAGGCCCCGGATAAATTTCCCGAGCCAATCTGGTTGAAATCGAGGCGGCGGCAAAATGTGTAACTGAATCAGCCGCACTGTGCTACATGATGGGACGACGAAGAAAAGGTGTATAATGACTGTGGTAAAGCGTCTCTTGTTTTCGGCCGTGCTGATAGCCGCGATTCCCGTTTTGACTCTTATAATCGGTGAATTGGTGGTGCGCGTCATACTGTATGTCAAGTATTCGCGAAATACAGGTTCAAGCATGCTTGTGCTGGATGATGTGCTCGGGTGGCGTGTCGCTCCGGGTTTTGTGTTTCGCGGTGATGTGACGGATAAGTCTGGCAATCAGTACAAGGTTTCCATCACTGTTGACGAAGCCGGATGTCGATGGGTGCGAGCGGGAAATTCCAGCAACTCACCTTGCATTTTTTTTGTTGGGGACTCGTTTACCATGGCTGTCGACGCCTCCGATGAAAAAACTTACTACGCTTGGATTGCGAAAGTATTGAAGGCGAATGCGGTGGCTATCGGAGGAGGTGGTTACGGCACCTGCCAGGAATTCCTGGTTCTTGACAGATTTCTAGACCGCATCCGCCCCGATATGGTGGTGTTGCAGTTGTGTGATAACGATTTCATCAATAATTCCTGTGAATTGGAGTCGTTGAGCACAAGAAATAACAATTCGATGAGGCGTCCGTATTTGGATGAGTCGGGTCATCTGTTTTACGCCATGCCGGGGGGCTATCCGCGAATATTTCCTCGGCTGAGAATGTTGGTGAACCGTCATTCGCGATTTCTGTATTTTGTTTTCTCCAGGATTGATCGCTGCCGCTCAGCCAGCGGGGACTCGGTTGAAGATGTCATCGTGCAAAAAGGTCGTGATTTCCCGCTTTATAATCAGGCAGTTCGTGTTACGGCAGTGGCGCTAGAAATGATTCGTCAACGTGTTCCGAAAGATATCCCTGTTGTGGCGTTTTGCGCGGGCGACTGTGACGAGTTGCGATCACTTTGCCGGAAGACGGGCATACAGTTTATTGACGGCGTGTCTGAGACGTTGGCGCGGGCAGAACAGACAGGTCATTCGGTGCGGGCCGCCGATGGGGCGCATTGGAATGAAACTGGGCATAAGATTGTGGGCGAGTACCTTGCAATCAAGATTGATGAGTTCGGAGTTAGACGTCGGAGTCGATTGTAATGCAGCGGTCTTCCTTTAATGGGTTATTCGTTCTACGGTTGAAACGAATGGGGCAGGGAGGGGTGACTGTTCTTTCTGCTTTATTATTGGCATTCATGATTTTGCATGCCGTGAAGTGGGTGTCCCCATTAGGCGCGATGGTCTGGCATTACAAAGGCATTAATTTTGACTTGCCCGTTTGGTGTTCGTCGGAACCCGGCATTCAAGCAAACTCTCGTGAGCCAACGTATTATTTCCTAAAAAATAGAAAGTTTTCAACTCGCTGGAAAACCTGGTTGCATGTTCCGGTTTCCACCAATTACACGTTCGCCTCATTGTGCGAGGGTGGCATCAGGGTTTATATTGATGAAAATCTGATTATTGATGGCTGGAATAAAAAAGGGTTTTATTCCAGCGGAAAACATGCGGATTTAAGGCTTTCAGAGGGGATGCACGCATTGCGGGTTGAGTACTTCAATGACAATCGGGAATCGCGTATGCGTCTTGAATGGGAAGGCGGGCCAATACCGCCGCGAACCGTTGTCGGGGGTTCATTCCTGATGAAGAGAGTGAAGGAGTAATCAGCAATGCCTGTGGGAGCCCTTTTTTTGGCCGTGATTCAGTGGGCACTGGCCGCATCTGGAGTGGTCGCACTTTCCCTTCATCTATGGAATTTTATGCGATGCGGAAACAAGGCGCTGGATCTTGCCGTCCTCCTGTTTTTCTTGGTCTTCAACTGCACTTTGATGGTGTTCGCATTGGGGCTTGCTCACGCTCTTTTTGCGACGGCGGCCGCCATCCTGGGGGGCGCGATCTTGATCGTTGAGATCCATTATGCAAAGGATCAAATTAAGAAGGCGTTGCATGCGCTTGGTGAGGTTTTCGATGTGTTGTCAGCCGCGATTTCACGACATCGATTCTTTTCATTTTGTGTTGGGATGGCGGTTCTTTTGGTGGCCGTGCGGATGATGGCGCATGTGTGGTTCTTGTCGCCGTATATTTGGGATGCAATGTCATACCACCTGCCCAAAGTGGCCGACTGGGTTCAGAGTCACAGTCTCTATATGGGTGAGACACCGGTTACCCGAAGTTATTGGCCGGCTAATTTTGAGGTGTTTCAAACGTGGTTTGTTCTGTTTCTGCATCATGATTGTCTCATCGAGTTGGCGGGTCTTCCCTTTTTCGTAATCGGCGTATTAAGCGTGTATGCATTGTGTCGCTCATGTCAGGCGGGGCGGAAAGTATCCATTGTCATGGCATTGTCCTATGGCCTCACGCCTGCCTATTACTTGAACGCGGTATCCTGCAAAAATGATATCGCGATAACCGCCCTTTATCTGATGATGGCTGCCGTTTTGATGGATTTCAAGGTGTCCGGAACCGGTTTCCATAAGCGATTCTGGCTACTGGGAATGGCGTTCATGTGGGGGGTTGGCGTCAAGGCCACAATCGTGTTCTTATTGCCCGGGTTAGTGGTATTGGCGCTGTTTTGTGGTTTCCGTTACAAGGGTAGACTGGGTGAAGACGCGATGATCGGATCCAGAATGATGCTGTTCATTATTTCCGCATCCTGCCTGCTTGGGGCATATTGGTATCTGAGAAATATGGCGCAGTTCAACAACCCCTTCTATCCTGCTGATTTCCGTATATTTGGCAGAATAGTGACGGGTACCGGGCATGGCGGCGGTCAACAGGGATCATTCAGCATTTGTTCGATGGTCGAGAACCTTAAGTCGCTTTCTACCTTTAAAATCTTTGACCCTTCGCTTTCCTATAATCCCGACCTTGAGAATATGGCTGGATGGGGGTGGTTCGTTTTTGCGGTTGGCTTGCCTTTTTCGGTTGTTGCCTTGTTTATGAGTAAAAACTTTACGGTTCTTTGGGTGTCTTTTGTGGTGTCCTTGTTGTGTCTTGCGGCATTTGTCACGCCCGATCCGTGGAATACCCGGTTTATGACGTGGTTCCCCGCGCTTTTTGCTGTTGCAACGGCCTGCTGTTTAGGCCGGATAAGACAGATTCCCATTAGAGAGGGTCTGTATGGTCTGGTTGTCATAGGCGGAAGCCTGAATTATGTTGGGACGATTTCCTCGGGGTACATGAGTATTCAGGAATGGAGGAATATGATCTGCACTCCCGTATGGAGCCGCTCGATGCGTCCTGCAAATTTGATTACCTTGGGGGAAAAAGTCCCCGCCAAGGAAATTCTCGGTTACATTTCCCATTCAAACGGACGAATTTACCAGCTTTATCATCCGGACTATTCAAGAAGAATTCGGTATATGTCCCCTGGTAATGGTGCCATCAGCGCAAAAATGAGGGATTCGGGTGTCCGGTATCTGCTTGCCTTCGACATGGATGGGGACTGGAAGTCCATTTGTGCGGCAGAGGTCAAGTCCGGACAGCTGATGGACATGGGCGAGGGGTTGTATCGACTGGCCGACAATGGGCGGGAACCGCATGAGTAAAAAAACGGGAGCGCTGATCAAGACTGTGGGACTGTATGTATTCCTCGTGTTGTGTTGCATGCTGCTGCAGATCTATGGTCGTGGCAAATGGGATACTACAGTCAATTTCGTTACTCAATTGATAAGCAATGGAAAGTAAGGTGCATTTGGAACGTTTTTCTCTATGGGCAAAGCGGGGCATGTCAATAGGGCTTGTTTTGCTGATCGCGTGGATGGTGTCCAAACACGGATGGGCATTATGGCGGTACGCGCCGGATGGGCACGCTTCTTTATGGCGTTTTTTTGGGGTCACGTTTGCGCTGTGGTTGGCTCCTGGCTTGTGCTGGTTTCGCTGGGGCGTGAAGGCCTGTCCGTCGTCACTGGACCATTGTCTAGGGGTAGTGGTCGGGAGTGTGACAACCAGTGGGTTGATGGTGTGGGCACTGCACTTTGTCGGCCTATACTATGTTCAAGTCGCCTGGACCCTTGTGGTTGTCCTTTTCGGGCTTGGTATGGTGGCCTTCCCTTGGCGCTCTCTGGTTAAGGTGCCGGGACGTGTGTGTCGCTCCCTTGAATCCCTCTCCTGGGTCGAACTTTCGGCCTTCAGCATGGTTGTACTGTTTGGAGCGACTCTGTGTTTACAGGCGACCGGCGCACCGCTTACGAGTTGGGATGCCATTGTCTCGTGGGACAAGTGGGCCAGTGACATGGCGGAGCGGCAGGGATTCGGGCGGTATTTGTTGGGTGGGTATCCTCAACTGTTGCCATCGCTGTGTTCGGTGTCATACAAACTGGCTGGATCGTGGGATGGGGGCTTTCCGGATGAGCAGTTGTTGATGCACGGTTATGCCGCGCCGTTTGCGATTCTTTTGCTTTTCTCCATCATCAGGCTTTGCCGAACGTGGGGAATTCCGTGGGTTCCCTGTATTCTCCTGAGCATGAGTATTGGATCGCTTCAAGAATGGTGGATTTCGGGGTATGTTGATGTGCCCGCCACGGCACTGATTGTGTCGGCACTGGTGCTTTTGACCTCTTTGTTGCGGGGGACCTTGGTCATGAAGAGCCGTTACCTGGCCATTGGCTGGATCGGCGTGATTCTGTTCGGGGTCGGGTTTATCAAGGGTTACGGGCTCCTGTGGGTGATTTTCATTCCGATCCTGACGGCGGTGGCGGTCTGGCGGTTGGGCGGGCGTCCGGCTTTGAGTTGGAAGCTTCTGGTAAGCGGGGTTGGATTGGCCGTGTTGTTATTATCGCCCTTTTATGTTCATCAGCGGTTTTTGACCACCCACATGGAGCAGGTTGACTCCAATTCGCGGCTTCATTCATTTGCCTTGGATGTAAATAAGCCTGGGCTGTATGACCATTCCGCGAGTGCTGTCCGGGCACGTATTATGGGTGAGGTTGACGGGATTGGTCACGCATGGAAAGCCCGGTTTGCCTTGCTTCCGCCCGAGGTCCGGCGGGTGCTCATCGGGGTAGGTGTGTTGGGTGGAGCCCTGCCTGGCGGTGCTCCGGCTGTCGCTGGAGCCATGATGCTTCAGTGGTGGGTATGGGAAAAAACGGCCGCGTATGATTCGCGAAACCTTCTTCCCGCTCTTATCCTCCTTTGTGTCCTGTTTTCCCTGGGTTGGAAAAGGGTGGGAGTTCGAATGGGTCGGGTCGGGCCTGCACTCGGGGTTATGGCCGCAATGGCCATCACATGGCCTTGGTTGACTCAGGAAGTGACGGAAATTGCGGGATGCATAAAAGATGCTGGCTCAAGAGGAAGTGTCGGTATATGGGCGGAACGGATTGAATCGAGGTTGCGAAGGGTGTCTCCACACCAGTTTTTTGTTCGCGTAATAGCCGAACAGTCGCCTTTAGGGAAACGGGCTCATTATATTTATGCTCCAGATGAACTTTATCGTCATCTTGGAGCGCGGGGTATTTATACCCTCAAGGGAAATGTATTTACAGACGTGCAACCCGGTGATCTTCTGATCTGTAATAAAAACGAACCGGAACCTGCGGCGTTCACTCCCATTGCCACTTTACGATTTCCGGGATATGAGAAATTGCTGTGTGCCAAGCTGGCATTAGTCCCGACCTCGTGGTCCGTGACTCGAAGCGAGGGAGTGACGGTGTCGAACGGGGCTGCTGGGTTGACTGTCACGGGAGAGGGTTGGTTGACCCTGAAAATTGAATCGCTGATAGCGGCTAATTCCGGAGATTCGATTATTCTTGGGATTCAGTTTGGATCGCCAGAAGAGGCTGCCGCCTGTTCTTTGGAACTTCCGGATTCTTGGGATACGATTACCAATATTCGATCCCGAGTTTGTCCAATTACCGATGGAGTTTGGATTCGAGCGGTTATTTGGCTGGATCGTGGGGAGGGATTTGTCCCTGGTAATTCAGTTGATCGAACGGTTCAATTAAGAATACCTCAAAGAGGGTCTATGACAGTTGCAGGCATCTGGGTCGAGCACTTGAAGGATTCCCTCTGAACGTAAATCCGGTAACAAGTCCAGCCCATCGGATGCAAAGTCCGGGTGGACGCCGATCTCCGAGCGGCGTTCGGCGCAACCGAGAGGTGCCACGTGAATTACCGCGCCCGGAGGTCCCGGTCCACCTGGTCGTGTTTTCGTTTTCGTGAGACGCGAAGCAAGTCATTGACCTTATGCGCATTATTGCATATTGTACCCTTCATGAATTACCAACAAGCAAAAGTTCGGGCAGACATTCTGAAGGCGCTGGCCCATCCGGTTCGTGTCCTGATTGTCAGCGCGCTCACAGACAGTGACCAGTGCGTGTGTGAGTTGAATAAGCTGGCGGAAATTGATCAGTCGGGCCTGTCGCGGCATCTGGCGAACCTTAAAAAGGCAGGGATTGTAAGTGACCGTCGTGAGGGGATGAAGGTCTTCTACCATCTGGAAACGCCCTGTATTCTCAAAGCATTCGATTGCGCCGTGGATGTGATTAAAGCGGATGTCAAACGAAGGAATGACTATCTCAAGGCGGTGTGATGTGAATAACCAGCATGAGGAAGACGTAAGTTTGTTGTTTCTCATCATGAAGGGAGTCGGGCTGCTCCTGCTTTGGGGAGTGGTGTACTGGAATCTGGAACCCTTTTCAGTCTGGTTGACGTCTGGCGTGCTGGGCTTACCGCCGGATCAGCATTTCAGCACCGCTTTGCAGTTCTTTGTGTATGAGACGCCCAAGGTCTTGATGCTGTTGACTTTGATCGTGTTTGTGGTGGGCATCATTCGCTCGTTTTTCACACCAGAACGGACGCGCCGGATTCTGATGGGTAAACGCGAATCGGTGGGGAATGTCCTGGCCGCTTTACTGGGTATTGTGACGCCATTCTGTTCCTGCTCGGCCGTGCCGCTCTTTATCGGGTTTGTGACGGCGGGGATTCCTCTGGGGGTGACCCTGTCATTCCTGATTTCGGCGCCCATGGTGAACGAGATAGCTCTGGTTCTTCTGTTCGGCATGTTCGGCTGGAAGGTGGCCGCCATCTATCTGGGCATGGGCTTGACCATCGCCATGGTGGCGGGCTGGGTTATCGGTCGGTTGAAGATGGATCGGCATGTCGAGGACTGGGTTTATGCAACCGGTCCCGCGGCGGGGCTTGAAGATGAGAAACTTGATATCACCGCCCGTATCCAGCTCGGGCGTGATGCCGTGCGGGATATTGTGGGTAAGGTGTGGCTCTATGTCATGATCGGTATTGCCGTGGGGGCCGGGATTCATGGGTATGTGCCGACCAATGCGATGGCCTCATTCATGGGAAAAGGGGCTTGGTGGAGCGTTCCGCTATCGGTGGTCATTGGTGTGCCGATGTATTCCAACGCGGCGGGCATCATTCCCATTGTGCAGGCCTTGCTGGGTAAAGGGGCAGCACTGGGGACGGTGCTGGCGTTCATGATGGCGGTGATTGCACTGTCCCTGCCGGAGGCGATCATTCTGCGCAAAGTGCTAAAACCCCGATTGCTCGCCGTTTTTTTTGGCGTGGTGGCGATGGGGATCATGGCGGTTGGCTATTTGTTCAATTTTATCATGTAGTAGAAGGGAAGAGGCCTCACGCGAAGACGCGAAGATGCGAAAGGAAAATATGAAAAAAATACAAATACTGGGAACGGGATGCGCGAAGTGTAAGACGCTGATGGCGAACACGGAAGAGTCAGTCAAGGCGCTGGGAATCGAGGCCACCATCGAGAAAGTGGAAAAGATTCAGGATATTATGAAGTTTGGCGTGATGACGACCCCGGCGCTGGTAGTGGATGGGGTGGTGAAAAGCGCTGGTAAGGTGCTAAGTCCTGAGGACATCAAGAAGTTTCTGTAAGATGAAAGGAAAATATGACTAACACTGCAGACAGGAAAAATGAGGACGCGGCCTGTGGATGTGGGGGCGGAAGTTGTTGCAGCGGGCGGAGTAAGTGGATCTGGATTCTTTTGGCGTTGGCGGTCGCGGGGGTGTTGATTGCCAAGAATGCCTCGAAAAAGGATGCGCCACTGGATGTCCCGGCTATGAGTCAGATGAAGGCGCTCCCGCGCTTGGTTGATTTGGGTGCAGGGAAATGCATTCCCTGCAAGATGATGGCTCCCATCCTGGAAGATCTCAGGACGACACTCGCTGGTAAATTGGATGTTGAGTTTATTGACGTTTGGCAAAACCCGGATGCGGGAAAGACATACGGGATCACTGTGATCCCGACCCAGATATTCTATGACGCCCGGGGCAAGGAGCTATTCCGTCATGAGGGGTTTTATGGCAAGGATGACATCCTGGCAAAGTGGAAAGAGTTCGGAGTCAATTTCGCCATGTAAGCGATCCAGTTATGGTAGGGCGAGGCGTCCCTGCCGAGCCGGCGAAAAGGTTTTCATGAAATGTGCCATAAAAATCAAAGGTCCCGACTGGCTCTTCATTGGGGCCTTTACTTGCTCCGGCTCAGCCGGAGGCTTCGCCCTACCTCAAGATTTCAACAAATCCCGACCGGGTAACTCAGCATGACACAACAGGAAAACCTTCCACAGCGCCGTAAATTGCCGCATTTGATTCCGTCATGGGTCGGGCAAGGTGCGCGGCACTTTATTACCATTAATTGCCATGAGAGAGGTGTTGATCGCCTTTGTACTGGCAACGTGGCGACTGAGTTATTGAGCAGCGCTCGGCATTACGAAGAGATTGGCCATTGGTATTTGTGGTTAATGGTGGTCATGCCAGACCACGCGCATCTCATCGCCACATTCGACTTGGATCATGGACTTGATGCAACGGTGAAAAGCTGGAAGGGCTATCAGAAAAGAATGCTGCATGTTAAATGGCAGGCGGGTTACTTCGAGCACCGATTACGCAATGACGATGAGTTTGTCGAGAAGATGCATTATGTTCGTATGAATCCGGTCAGGAAAGAACTTGTGGCTTCGCCTGATGCCTGGCCGCATAGTTTGGTTCGCGCCGATATGGCTCCAGGATCGGTCTCGATTCAAGGTGGGGAGCCGTTTATTCGCGCGGCTCGGCAGGGACGCCTCGCCCTACCCGGAGAAGAAAAAAGAAAAGTGGAGGTCGCAGATGTTTGAACAATTATTCACTGAATTGTCACATGCCGTCGAAGGTTCTGCGGGGCTGGCTTTGACCGCCGCCTTTGTGTGGGGCGTGCTCAGCATTTTGCTTAGTCCCTGCCATTTGGCAAGTATCCCGCTGATCGTGGGGTTTATTGACCAGCAGGGCCGGATTACCACTCGCCGGGCGTTCACCATCTCGCTTCTGTTTGCGGTTGGCATCCTTATCACTATTGGCGTGATCGGGGCCATTACGGCGGCGGCCGGGCGGATGATGGGTGACGTGGGCCGCTGGGGAAACTACGCAGTGGCTGTCATTTTCTTCGTTGTCGGGCTTTACCTGCTTGATGTCATTCGCCTGCCCATGCCCGGGGCGGCCCAGCCGGGCATGAAGCGCAGGGGCATGTTGGCAGCACTTATTCTTGGCTTGGTATTCGGGATAGCGCTCGGCCCCTGCACCTTCGCCTTCATGGCCCCGATGCTGGCGGTGTCGTTTAAACTTGCGGCAACAAATCTGACCTACGGTATACTGTTGCTTGTGCTCTATGGTGTGGGGCATTGCGCGGTGATAGTATTGGCCGGCACGTTTACCGAGGTGGTTCAGCACTACCTGGATTGGAACGAGAAATCCAAAGGGGCAGTGATTTTGAAAAAGGTTTGTGGCATTCTTGTGTTGTTTGGTGGGCTTTACCTGATCTATACAGCGAGGTAACGATGATTAAGGCAACGCCGCATCCCAATTATCCTGCCGAGGCGGGTCGATATGTCCGGGGCAATGATGCCTCTCCGGTGGCCTTGGCCATTGTCCTCAACACGGATGAGGATAAGATCCCGCCCGATCTGGAGAGACTTGTACGAGTAGGAGCGGAAAACGGGGCGGCCTTGGCTGGCACCGTGCAGACCCCCAATATTGGCTTCGAGAAGATTATCTGCAACATCGTTGGTAATCCGAACATCCGGTACCTCGTCCTGGGCGGGCCGGAATCCCCCGGACATCATACCGGGTCCTCACTCAAGGCGCTCTTCGCAAATGGGGTGGATGACCGGAAGCGTATCGTGGGGACTGATGCCGCACATGCGGTGCTCCACAACATTCCGGCGGAGTTCATTCTACGGGTTCTGCAACAGGTGACGCTTATCGATATGCAGTTCGAGCCGGAGCAAGCGATCCGGGACGCGGTTCGTGCCTGTTATCAGGAAGAGCCGGTTCCGTTCAGGGGTTACTCACTTTGGGATCCAGGTCCGTTCTCCGAACCGCCGTTGGACGGGCGGATTACCTGGCGTGTGACTCAGCCTTGGTCGGAGCCGGATAATGACGCGGAACGTGCGGCACTTGACCGGGCAAAAGCGCTTATGGAAAAGCTGAAAGCCAGGAAAGTTAGCAAGCTATGATTATGATTAATCTCACGGAGGAAGATGTGGTGCGACTGACGGCGATTCAGATGGATCACGATGCACAGGAAGCCTTGGCGTTTATCCGGGAACGCATTCTGCCGGAAATTCTACACCAGAAGGGGGCCCGTATAAAAGGCCCCCTTGACGGAGGAACGGGGAGTTTGCGGTAAGGATTGGAGGAAACATTATGACAGATAAAAAACACAAAGTTAGAGAGTCGGTGCGAAAGGGATATGCAGCTATAGCCAAGGGCAGGGGATCATGTTGTGGCCCGTCCTCGACTTGCTGCGGGACAAAGGCGTCTCATGAAGTCGCCAAGAGCGTCGGTTACTCGGATGCCGACCTGGCAACCCTTCCAGAGGGTGCCAACATGGGACTTTCGTGCGGGAACCCAGGGGCAATCGCTGCGCTTAAACCGGGCGAGGTAGTGCTGGATCTCGGCAGCGGAGGAGGCTTTGACGTATTTCTTGTGGCGCAACAAGTGGGGGCCAAAGGGCGGGCGATTGGTGTAGACATGACCCCGGAAATGCTCGGGAAAGCCCGCTCAAATGCCGAGTTGTTTAAAAAACAGACGAAGTTGGGCAACGTTGAGTTCCGGCTGGGCGAGATCGAGCACCTGCCTGTGGCAGATGCCAGCGTGGATGTGGTTATTTCAAACTGCGTAATCAACCTCTCCCCCGACAAGCCTCAAGTTTGGCGTGAAATATCCCGTATTCTCAAGCCCGGCGGACGGGTGGCGGTTTCAGATTTGGCTTTGCTCAAGCGGCTTCCAAGGAAGATTCTGGTGTCCATTGAGGCCTTGGTGGGTTGTGTTGCTGGTGCAGTACTGGTGGATGAGACCCGGGCCATGGCGAAAGCGGCTGGCCTGGCGGCGATCACGTTAACACCGAAGCCTGGGTATGTGGATAATATGGTGGATTGGAACGATCCGCTTTATCGGGGCATCCTCAAACGCCTTCCAAAAGGAGCGAAACTGAGCCATTATGTTGCGAGCATCAATGTCGAGGCACGCAAACCAGTCAGGGGTAAGAAACGATGAATGCAAATAGCCGCGAGTAAGGAGCAAGGTAATGGAATTGAAGAAATCATTAATTCATGAGGATCCTCGTGTGCCATCGGCGGCAGAGCGTACATGCGGATATAACAAGGCCCGTGATGATACCAAAAATTGTGCTGATCCACGGATTCGAGGTGATAGGGCAGGTTCCTGTTGAACATCCCATAAACCGATAAAGCCCATATCCCAAAACACCACCGATCACGGCCCCCATGATTAGTTTGACGATCATACCATCTCCTTCCCGCTGAATCCCTGTACGCCATGCTGGTGCAGAACCTTATGCACATCCTCACGTCTGTTATCTGGACAAATAAGTATCAACATTTTCATGGGTAACTCTTTCTGTCGCAATTACTTCTGAATTGAATAATCAATATATCTGAATATAAATATATTGCAATAATCTATTTCACACTATTTCATGCTGACACTTGTTCTTCTCTCACCAGAACAGGCAACGCCAAACACTTCCCTAAATCCGTTGTCCGAGATGCCCTGATTCTTTCTCCGGCCGTTTTTCTGGCCGGATTGAATCTGGGTTCAGGACTCGCAGCGTGATTTGTTGCGCAACCTGTTTAGCATTGATTACTTCTGTGTATCGTCGATAGAGGTGATGGGCGATGCAGGTTCTGTTTCAGGCGCTTCTGGAATGGTCTCTTGAGTTGGGAGTATTGTGTGTGGCGGTTCGATGACGACCGGTTCTGGCTCCAGTGTCATAGCTGGCGGCGTGGTTTCGGGCACAACTACGGGCGGTGGCGGTATTAAAGGTGGTGAGGTCGGAGGCGGTGTCGCGATGACCGGTTTCGTGATGATTCCTGGTTGCGGCTGTTGTGCATGCGTGGTTGGTGTGATGGGTGTAATCGACTCTGCTACTACTGGCGAAGGGGTCTCTGTTACCGGTGTTGCCACAGGATTGCTCTGTGCGTCCTGCTCCACGCACTCACCATTCAATACATTTACCACGGCCTTGGCTGCACCAGCCCATAACACGATGACTGGGCGTGTTCCTGCCACCGTTTTCAAAACAGTGGGATAGAGGGTGGGACAGCAAAGGAGTCCTGCGACCCCAGCGGTCAGCAACTCGGCAACGCGCGCTTGGCCGGCTTCAGGATCGTCGGGAACCGTAATAACGATCAACCGGTACCCCGCTCTCGTGAGAACAGGATCGAGACTGGGAATCAAGGCTAGGGCGTCAGTCGGGCTGGTCGTTGAGAGCACGAGGCAAATGAAGTTGGCCAGTTTCCTGGAAGCTTCTTGATTAGGAAGATTCGGCCCAAGGCCGGTGCCCCTGCCGAGAGAAATATTCTGGGCGAGCAGGTTTGTCTGGTAACCTAGCTGCTGTGCCACGGCAAGCACGCGCGCCTGGGTGGTCGGGCAAATCCGGGTGCTATTTCCCTTCCCATTGATGACCCGTGATACGGTAGATTTCGAGACACAAGCGGCCGCTGCGACATCCTTTATACTTACTGAAGTGCTCATGCGCAACCTGTTTAGCATTGGTCATTTCGTAATGCAAGTCTGTTGAAAAAGAAGAGTCGCTTTTCTATGCGCGCATAACTATCTTTCAACTCTTAGGTGGTTACAAAATGAGGCGATTGAAATATGGCTAGATTGTCACTGGCAAAACTCGAACGGCATCTCTATGGGGCGGCGGATATCTTGCGCAGCGCGGGCATGGATGCCGCTGTCTACAAAGACTACATATTCGGCCTCCTCTTCCTGAAACGTTGTTCAGACGTATTTACAGCCGAGCGTGAAGGGATTGTGCACCAAAAGGTCAAGGAGGGCCTAGCCCGGGAAGCGGTGGAAAAGAAATACGGCGAGAACCCGGACTACTATGATGGTTTCTTTGTTCCAGAACACTCTCGCTGGGCGTACCTTCAGGAGCGCCTGAATGATTCTACAATCACCTATGGCAGTCTTCTTGACAAAGCGTTGGCTGGCCTGAGTGAGACAAACGACTCTCTGCAGCATGTTCTTGATCACATTATGTTCATGAAAATGCAGGGCAACAAGCGTGTCGTCTCGGACGAGGCCTGTAAGGATCTTGTGCGGCATTTCAATAAGTACCCGCTTCGCAACCAGGATTTCCAGTTTTCAGACCTCCTGGGATCAGCCTACGAGTTCCTGATCAACATGTTTGCGGAATCCGCCGGAAAAAAGGGAGGCGACTTCTACACCCCGCGCGATGTAATCAGGCTTATGGTGCGACTGCTCGCGCCCCGACCGGGGATGAGCGTCTACGATCCCACCTGCGGGTCGGGCGGAATGCTGATCATCACCCGTGAGCATATTGAGCAATCCGGCGGTGACCCCACAAACCTCCGTCTTTGCGGCCAGGTGAATGATGCTTCCGCCTGGTCCATCTGTAAAATCAATATGCTGCTTCACGATATCCAGGGCGCCGACATTCAGCTTCAGGATACCCTGTTGCATCCGATGCACCGGGAGGGTGGGGAGTTGGAACGGTTTGACCGGGTGATTGCCAATCCGCCATTCAGTCAGAATTACACCAAGAACGACATGGAGTTCCCGGAACGGTTCCAATGGGGGTGGTGTCCCACCAGCGGCAAAAAGGGCGATCTGATGTTTGCCCAACACATGCTGGCGGTGTGCAAACCGCGAGGCATGGTGGCCACCGTCATGCCCCACGGGGTGCTCTTCCGAGGCGGCGAGGAGAGGGAGATTCGCCGGAAATTCCTGCAACAGGATTTGATCGAGGCCGTCATTGGCCTGCCGCAGAACCTCTTCTATGGCGCCAGCATTCCCGCCTGTGTCATTGTCATGCGCCCGAATCTGACGGGGAAGGACACGAACCCGAACAAGCCGGAGAGTCGCCGGGGCCGGGTGTTGTTCATCAATGCCGATGCTGAATATCTCGAAGGGCGCGCCCAGAACTATCTGCGCCCGGAACATATCGAGAAAATGGCCTCAACCTTCGAGCGCTATGCCGAGGTGCCGGGTTACTCCAGAGTGGTATCTCTTGAGGAAATCAGTTCTGAAGCGAACGATTTCAATTTGAACATTCGTCGCTATGTGGACAATTCCCCGCCGCCGGAGGCGCACGATGTTCGCGCACACCTGATGGGCGGAATTCCTGTTTCTGAAATCAAGGGACAGCAACAGCTTTACACGTCCTTGAATTTTTCGCCCTCCGCCATCTTTTCCGCATCCGCCGGGGACATCCGATATAAGGCTTTCGCATCAGCCGTGACTGACCGTGCCGCGATGGCGACCCTCATCGAGGGCGATAAAGGGATACAGGCAAGGTTGCAGGAAACGCGGGACGCGCTCGCCGTCTGGTGGGCCAAACATTCCGGAAGCCTGGCCAACATGCCCAAGCGCCGGAATTTAAATGCGGTCCGCTCGGAATGCCTGGTGAGCTTCAATGAGGCGATGCTGCCGCTTGGGGTGCTCGATGGGTTCGCCCTTTCCGGGATTGTGGCCACCTGGTGGACAGATACCCTGCCGGACTTCAAGACCCTGACCGAAAACGGGTTTAAGGGTGTCGTGGAGGGGTGGGTTGACGCCATTGCCGACGCAGTTCAGGATGACGATAATACTGGCCCTGCATTTGATCCCTTTACGCATAAGCTGGTGAAGCGGGTGATGGGAGTCTACCTCCAGCAGATCGACCGAACCAAGGCCGATATCGCCCGCCTCAAAGGCGAGAAGGAGGCCTTTGAACAGAGTAATGCACCTGATGATTTGGATGAAGAAGAACTCGCCTCCTGGAACTATGCCAAGGATCTTGAGCGTCAGCTCAAGGAACTCAAGGCGGATAACAGAGATGCCTTGAAGGAATTGGCCCGACTCGAAAAACTTGTGGGCAAGAAAAGCGGTGATCAAAAAGCCGCAGAAAAGGCCCGGGTCGCGCTGAAGCCATATTTTGAGGGTGTGGCCGCACTTGAGACTGAGATTGCCCCATACGATAAAATCAAGACCGATCTGGCGGCTATCCGTGCGATTTACCGTGAACTCATGGATCGTTTCGTCGCCGAATTGAGGGCGCATTGCAACGCCATGATTGAACCAGAGCGGCAGGAACTGGTCCTTGAACTCTTTGCCTTGGATCTGCAAGCAGGATTGGAGGCCGCCTTCATCGCAAAGCGGCAGCGTCTGGTCAAATTCCTGGAGAACCTGTGGGACAAATACCGGGTGCCGCTTGAGGTATTGAAGCAGGAGCGTACTGCGGTTTCAGAGAAGTTGGACACCCTGTTGGCTGGTTTGGGATATACCAGCAGTTGCCCGGCTAAAAGAGGCAAGCATGAGTGCGGATAAGAATTTTTGATTCGGATAATCTTCGGAGCCTGTAACACCAATGAGTAAAGATCTGACCACATCTGAAATTGACCGGCAGAACATTCTGAACAAC
>CAJBSZ010000413.1 GCA_903958395.1 uncultured bacterium
GCTCTATGGTCCTGACATAACCCTCGGCCCATCCTTCATTAATGTCTTTGGCATCGCCATATTTTCCAAGTGAGATCCCTGAACACCTTGAATAAGAGATATCGTTATCCTCTATGATCCAGCCCTTGCTCCAATTGACGCCGATCAGGCCTATCTGTTCCACGGTGGGTGGCGCCCAGGGAGTGGCGGCATTGCGTAAGTTGAAGCCACGCACGGTGATGAAATTCCGACCCGGCTTGTCGGGATAGAATACGGTCTGACGCGCGTTGACCTCCACCTGCTGCGTATTGGGATCGACGCCTTTGAACTGTGCCCAGATGACGGTGCTGGTTGTGTCCACGCTTGCGAACCATAACGGCGTAGCGGTGATGGGTTTCATAACCTCCTCGCGACTGACCGCCTCGCTCAGCCAGTCACCGTTCAGGTAGACAGCCCCGGCGTGATGATTACGCCCCTGGTCGTCGAACCAGTCACCGGAGATGAGTTCCGCAAATGGATTGAAGCTGCCAAAGAAGGTGTTGGGTAGGGTCGCCTTCCAGACACCGTTCCGGACCTTCTCCCAATTCTTTACCTCTTCCGAACCGGTGATGACCACTTGTTCACCGGCGGCCGCCTGATAGACGATGCGCCTGGTATCGGACTCCCCACCACGAGGCGGATTGACGCGTTCACGGTACACGCCGGCATGTACGGTGACGGTATCGCCCGGCCGGGCAAGGTCGGCGGCATGCTGGATCGTGCGCAAAGGCGCGGTCTGGGTGCCGGGATTGGCATCGTTGCCGGTGATGGCGACGTGGAACTCGGCGGCTGATGCAGCCACCGCAATGAAGGCGAGCAAGGTCAGATGCAGGAGGTGTTTCATATTGGTTTTTCACTGTTGGTTATTCACTGGTGATGGAGATTTCGGCGAAGGACGCGAACGACTCGGACGGGTTCTGCGGAGCCAGCAGGGTGATGCGAAGATAGCCGCACTTGGCGGCGGTGCCGAGGGTGACGGATTGCCACTCCGTGGTGTTTTTGAGAGTGGCGGCGGGGACGGTAGTTTGCCAGGCTTTGCCGTCGCTACTGGTTTCAATTTTCACGGACTTGACCCTGCCGTTCGAGAGGTTGTCCTGGCGGGGTTGGAAATTCACGGCACGCACGATGGCCGGTTGTGCGAATTTGAGGGTAACGGCATAGGGGTATCCAAGCGAGCGGTTTTCCCAATCGCTGTGCCAGATCGTGGTGGGGTCGCCATCGAAGAGATTTTCCACCGGGTGGTTCCCATGTGAACTGGTAGCGCTGATCTCCATTTCAGTGCCCGTGTTGTTTTTCAAAAGTGTCGCCAACTGCTCCGCTGTAAGATCAACAGTTGGCTTGAAGGCATCGGAGTTCATGTGGCGGAGCAAACAAGCAAGCAGGCGACGTGCGACAGGGCGCTGGTCGATGCCGGTTTGCAAGTCCATGGAGCAGAGCATGAGTTTGCCAGGTCCGACCTTCGCCTCGATAAGATTGCCGAGCCGGCGACAGGTGTTCCAATCGTCAATTGGCTGGACAATGGGGCGGAGTTCGGGCGGGAGCGAATCGAGCGTCATCGGCTTGGAATTCTGCATGAGATCCCACCACTGCCAGTCAGCGTGGGAATCGGTGGAGAATCCGCCGAGCGCAGGGTGCGTGTTCTGGATGAGCATCCCGAGGGTGTGTTCTTTTTGTCCGGGAAACCAGGCCTTGTTCCAGAAAATGGGCTGGAAAGTACCGACGGTGCTTCCGACGACCTGATTCGGCTTTACGGCCAGGAGGACTGTGGAGCCTTTTGCCAGATCAGGCAGGGCGGCGGCGAGTGTCGAATGCACCAAGACCTTGCCAGGCTCCAGGGCTTCCTTTTCGGGGTAGACCCAGAATGACCAGTCATTTCCATACCCGGTGCCGGGAATCGTGACGGTCAGGGTGAGTTTGTCAGCGGAGGTTTGTGTATTGAGTGGTAGGAAGACTTCCCCAAGTTCGGTTGAATTGCCAACGGGAATGGTGCCAGCGGTCAGGTTGCCGGAGGCGATTTGCTTGCCGCGGCTGTCGGTGATTTTCCAAACCGGTCTGGCATCTGCCAGCGGTGCGCCGGAATATTGGGCGATGCGGATTTTGGCCGTAAAAGTCTCGCCTGACGTCCAGGTTCGCTTTTCCATCAAAGCGAGGGGCACCACCGGTCCGCTGAAGCGCTTGTATTCAGCGGCGGTGACATAGGGTTTGGCGTCCCAGAAGACATCCACCACACCGATGAGCGCGGTCCCCTGGCCGGGAAAGTCGTTGAGCCCTAACATCTGGAAGCCTGCGAGGCCACGGGTGCGGAGGAACGCCTCGGTTTCCTCCTTGTAAACCAAGGTCTGGAACTTGCCGGAAGCCATGAGAAACTCGTCGGCTTGGTCGAGCATATGGCTTTGGGTCATGAAATCGCGGACAATCTCCAAATTCCGGGCTTTCATGACGCCGATGTATTTGTCGATCTCCCGGAGGTTGGGGAAGACGCACCATTCGCCGGGTTCGTGGGTGATGCAGGGGGCGGCTTTCGTTGCAACGAATTCCTCGTAGTTGCGGGTGGTGGCTGGCGGAGTATTGAAGGCTTCGTGATACCGGACACCATAGCCGCCGCCTGGGATGTGAACATCGTTGTTATCACCTAACGGATAGTTGGAGCCCGCGGCGACCAGATGGCGCAGGTCCAGCTTCTTCATCGCGGGCACCCATTCGTAGTTGAGCGCCTTTTGGTCCAGTTCCCAGGGTTCGTTTCCATGGGTGTAGATGACAAAGGACGGGTGGTTGCCGTATTCGCGGCAAATGCGTTCCGCCTCTTCGTAAAGGAAAGGTTCGACGGGTTTGGCATTGGGGAACGGACAGGTGCCGCGCCAGACAGCGCCTTCCGCCTGGAGATATATGCCTTCCTGATCGGCGGCGATGAAGGCGGCCTTGGGCGGGCACCAGGAATGGAAGCGGGCATGGTTCAGTCCGTAGGCTTTGTAAACGCGGAAGATACGGGTCCACTCAGCCACATCCATGCTGGGGTGCCCGGTGAGCGGAAAGGAGGCACAGTCAAGATTGCCACGCATGAAGACGGGGACACCGTTGACCAGAATCGTGCGGCCGTCGGCGCGGATTTCACGAAAGCCGAAGGTATCGGAAACCGATTCATCGCCGACGGTGGCGGTCGCGGTATACAGGTTGGGCGCGGATTCACTCCAAAGCTTGGGCGGCGGGGCGAGTTTCAGGTCGATGACAATGGTTGCTCCCGTGGAGGGGACCGCGACGGATTTTGCAGTCGTGCCGACTTGTGCTCCCGAAGGGTTCTCCGAAAACACAAGGTTGAGGGTGGCTTCCACGGTCTCTTTTCCGGAATTGTGCAAATTGATTCTGACCTGGACCGTGCCGTCGTTCTTTGGATAGATCTGCTGGTCAACGATGGTGACTGCGGAGTGGGCTGACATTTCTATTTTTCCGATGATGCCATTCCAGTTCGTCTGGGTGTGATCGGTGACGGAACTGGCATCGGGCCCGACACGGATGAGATAATTGTTATCCACGCAAACGGTGAGCAGATGCTTCCCGGCGGTGAGGGCGCCCAGGTTGTATCGATGTGGCACGGACAGGCTTTCGCATGAACCGATTTTCCTGCCGTCAATCCAACTTGTGGAGGCCCAGTGGCACCGTTCGAGCAAAAGCGCCACCTGTTTTCCCTGCCAACCGGCGGGAACAGTCACTTCCCGCTGATACCAAGCCTTTCCTTTGTAATACTTGACCGGCTGAAGCCAGAATGGAATCTTGATTTGCCCGGGTTGGCGGTAGGGAGCATAGCGCGGGTCAGTGGTGAAACCGCCATTTCCAGTGCTGCCCATCCATGGCGTGTTCAGGGTGATGTCATCGCCGAGGTGATTGGTGGTCAGGGAGCCTGGGAGCTTTGCCGTGACGGCATCCGCCAACGGCCCGCCCATCCATTTTTCCTCCTCGCCGACGGAGGAGGGATCGAGTTTTACCCTCCATTCGCCGGCGAGGTCGAGTTTGTCGGCGGCACGCTGGATCGTGCGTAAAGGTGCGGCCCGGGTGCCGGGATTGGCATCGTTGCCGGTGATGGCGACGTGGAACCCGGTGGCAGGCAAAGCGCTCAAGGCAAAGGTGGTTGCGGCTGGTCGCTCCGCTCTCAACGTGACTATGCCCCAGGCTGGCACCTTGATGTACTTGCCGGCCTGCTCCAGTGGCTTTTCGCTCGTGTTGCTGAGATAGACATTTCCCGGGCTTGGCTCTGCCCAGTTCAGCTTAACCTTGCAATCCTTGCCGGAAGCCCCAAACAATCTCACAATCACGGCCTTACCATCATCGCTTGGTTTGAATCCGGTCACAATCACACCGGAAGGTTCAACACTCAACACGGGAGTTGATTTGACCTTCCCGCCCGACGCAGCAACCGCAATCAGCGGCTGGCTGAATCCCGTCGCAAATCTTGTGGCTTCATCCGGAGTCGTGTTCCTGAACGGCCGCAGGATGAACCGGAAGACTGCCAGACCTTCCTGGTAGGCACGGTAATTCGTCCCCCAGTGATTGTTCATCACCCACGAGAAAAACTTCTGCGTCGGCTCTATGGTCTTCCTCCAGACATCTGGA
>CAJBSZ010000414.1 GCA_903958395.1 uncultured bacterium
ACTGACACAAGCCCAACCCCGGTTGCCGTTGCACGGGCGTTGATCGGACGCATCGCGCCAGCGGCAGCCCATCAGTTCACGGTCGAGATGATACCAGTCGATAATGGCAAGGATGTCCTCGAGATTGAGAGCGTCGCCGGTAGGATCGTCTTGCGCGGGAACAATCCGGTGTCCGTGGCGTCGGCGTTCAACTGGTACTTGAAGCATTACGCCAAGTGCCACCTGTCCTGGTGTGGCGATAATCTCAAGCTGCCTGATCCTCTGCCGCCGGTGACGGCGAAGGTGCGCGTGGTCAATCCAAGTCGCTATCGGGTCTATTTCAATTACTGCACGTTGAGCTACACGGCCACGTGGTGGGATTGGAAGCGGTGGGAACGTGAAATTGATTTCATGGCGATGAACGGCATCAACATGCCACTCGGTGTCACGGGGATCGAGGGCGTCTGGTATCACGCACTGCTGCGGATGGGATTCACCGAGGCCGAGGCGCGGGAGTTCCTTGTCGGGCCGGCGTACCAGGCCTGGCAATGGATGCAGAACATCGAACGTTACGGCGGACCGCTGCCGAAGAGCTGGATTGACAGCCATATCGTGCTGGGGCGGCAGATTCTCGACCGCGAGCGCGAATTGGGCATGACGCCGATACAGCAGGGGTTTAGCGGCGCGGTGCCGCGGCGGCTCAAGGAGAAGTTCCCGCAGGCCTCGATGAAGCAGCAAGGACGTTGGTGCGATTTTCCCGGCATCATGCAACTGGATCCGACGGATCCGTTGTTCGCGAAGATGGGCGGCATCTTCCTGGAAGAGCAGAAGCGTCTTTTTGGAGCGAGCCATTTCTACGGCTGTGACCCCTTTCATGAGAGCGGCCCGCCGCGGAGTGAACCCGGGTACCTGGAAAAGGTGGGTAAGGCCATTGGCGACCTTCTGGTCGCGCACGATCCCGCCGCCGTCTGGTGCATGCAGTCATGGTCGCTTCGAAATCAGATTCTCACTGCCATGCCGAAGGAACGGATGCTGGTACTCGATATTGGTGGGCGTTGGCAATCCTCGGGCGGATTTTCGGGATATCCCTTTGTGTCAGGATTGATTCATAACTTCGGCGGCCGCACGCGCATGGCCGGCGATCTGGCGGCTTTGTCCCAAAACCCCTTCACGGAGGCGTTGAGCAAGGGGGACAACTGTCAGGGAATGGGAATATTCCCGGAAGGTATTGAACAGAATCCGGTCTATTACGATCTGGCGTTTGATCTGATCTGGCGGAACGAGGGTGTGAAACTGGAGCCGTGGGTGTGCGACACTGTGCGTCGCCGTTACGGAGCCGAGTCTGCCGCTGCGGATAAGGCCTGGGCCATCCTCCTCCGTACGGTCTACCGGACTGTGACGCCGTCTTCCGTATTTGTGACGCGACCGGCGCTCGATATCAGGAAGTGCGATCCGAACAATGGCGTCTCCATGACCTATGATCCCGCCGAGTTCTTCAAGGCTTGGGAGCTGTTGCTTTCTGACGCCGACCGGTTGAAGGGCTCAGCCGCCTACCGCTACGACGTCGTGGATCTGGGGCGCCAGGCCTTGGGCGATCTGGCCCATCCGATGCATTGGGCTGTTGCCAACGCCTTTATGGATCGTGACACGAACGCCTTTGCGCAGGCATCCCGCCAGTTCCTGGAGCTGTTCACCGACGCCGATGCGGTGTGCAGTACGGAGCCCGTGTTGTCGCATCGGCGCTGGGTACGTTCCGCGCAGGCCTGGGCCACGACGCCGGAGGAGCGGGCGCTCTATACGTTCAATGCCAATATGTTGTTGACTCATTGGGGCGCGGAGCCTCTGCCGGATATTTTTGATTATGCTTGGCGTGAGTGGGGTGGGCTATTGGGGGATTACTACCGGGGCCGCTGGGAAAAATTCCACGCCATGCTGGCCGACCGTATGGGCAGGGGGGAAAGCTGGTCTGAAGCAGGCTTCAAGCTCAACTACAACCGGCCGGTGGCAAATGCAAAACCGTTCTATAACGAGTTGTATGACTGGGAAATGAATTGGATCCAGTCCGACAAGTCATACGACGCCGACACCATGGGGGATCCCGTCGAGGTGGCCCGCGCGATGTTGGCTAAGTACCGGCCTGTCGCGGATGGGTTGTTCTCGCCGGAAGGGCGGAAAATGTGGACGGCCCGCCAGAGCCGGGTTGCCGAGGCCAAACTGGTCAAAGGGTTTGGTCAGCGGGTCTGGGCCTGGAAGGCCGGGACGCTCGCTGGCGGGGACTGGCAGGAGGTAACCTTCGACATTACCGCCCAGCTTGTCATGGGTAGCGACTTCGAGCTGACGTTTGTCCGTGATGCGGGTGGCGAGTTGAAGATACGCTCTATTGTTGTTGATCAGGATGGTGTGGGAATCGCCAAGGACGAACATGAGGGTCGCACCGGTATCAATGCCGGGCCGCGGAGCGAGAACAATGTCTATACGTTCCATCTGCCCATGGTGGTGCCGAATGCGAAGTACACTGTGAAGGCAACTTTACGCATGGATCCCGGAATAAAATCGGTTGGCAATGTCTGGCTGAAGGGCAAAGAGTGAGGAACAAGAAGGATAACTAATGGATATCAAAAGAGTGTTGTTTCTTGTTCTCATGTTTGCCGTTGGTCATGCCACGGCCGACGGCCGTTATTGTCTGGAAAATAAATATCTGGGACGCATTGTCTCCACGGATGGTGGCACATTGCGGACGATCGAGGTTGTCAACAAACGTGCGGGCACCGCCGTGAAACCGACGAATGCCCCGGAGTTCCGGCTCCGGTTGTCGCAGGGTACGGACAAGCCGGAGACCCAATTCACGCTGACGGCGGCGGATTTCAAGGTGGTCACGGAGACGCCCGGCAAGGACTCATTGGTGTTCAAGTTGGAGAATGCCGCCCGGCAGATTCAGGTTGAGGTGCGATACGATTTGGCGGCGGACGATTTCTATCTCCGGAAACGCCTCGTGATCGCGAGTGCGAGGCCGGTGACGCTGGAACGTGTTGATGTCGAGGTGTTCAGTGTGCCGGATGCGTTTCAGCCGTATACGGTACGCCAGATAACTGCCGATGCGCCAGGCAAGTGGAGCCCGGGGCTCGGTCAGCCGCTTTACACCCGCCAGAGCGGGACGTTCTGGGGCATCGAGTTTCCTGCGGCTGATAATCAGGTTAAGGACGGGGAACTGGTGGCCGGCTATTTGTGGGGGCGCGAACTCAAGGCTGGGCAGATCTATCGGGCGTATGCGTCCGTCGTGGGCGTGGCGGATGATCCGGTGTATGTGAGCGATGCTTTCCAGGACTACATCAATCGCATCCGGATCCGGCCGTTACGCATGCAGGTTCAGTACAATACGTGGTTCGATTATGAAAGCAGTGTGCGCCAGAAGACGTTTTCCAACAGTGTTGCGAAGATTCACCATGAACTTGTTGTGGAGCGCGGCAACAAACCGCTCAGTATGTATGTGATAGACGACGGCTGGCAGGCCGGGGGCGAGGGGTGGTCCAATAAATTATGGAACGTAAACAACAAGTTCGACGCCGATTTCGCGTCGAGCCGGAAGGCGGTGGCGGAGGCGCAATCGAAGCTCGGACTGTGGTTGAGTCCCGGATGTCTGTTCGGCGCGGGCGGTCAGGTGAAGAAATTACGGGCCAGGGGATTCGAGGCGCTCGACAATTATATGTCCATGGCCGGGCCGCGTTACATGCAGGCGCTGGAGGATCGCATGCTCGAACTTACTCGGCAGGGCGTCGGGTTTTTCAAGCTCGACGGGATATTTGGGAACCTGAACCTGCGCAACTTCGAGTTGCACGGGGCGAAGTACGGCCTGCCGGAGATGCCGCAATTCGGGTTGAAAGGATTCACTGCCGGCGACAAACGGCTCAATGATGCGAAGTATGATGAGTTGAAGATCTATTACCTCACAGCGGGGACGGAGCGGCTGATGCAGATCTTCGAAAAACTCGCGGCGGTGGATCCGGACATCTACATCGTCATCTCCAACGGCGCCTATCTCAGCCCGTGGTGGTTGATGTATGCGGACTCGGTCTGGATGATCAATGCCGGCGATGCCGCCGGGGGCAGTTCGCGCAGGGATGAACTCGTGTATCGCGATGGCGTCTATCACGAAATCTGGCGCGAACAGAACGGCCAGTTCCCGATGTCCAGCATCTTTAACCACGAGCCCAAGAAGACCTCGACCGGCGAATCGAAGGACGAGTTCCGGCGGTACCTCTATATGAGCCTCTCGCGCGGTACTGGCTTTATCGAACTCTACATCAAGCCGTTTGTGCTCCAGCCTGGTGACTGGGACGTGATCAGCGAGGGTTTGTTCTGGGCGCAGGATGTCTTTCCCGTGTTTACCCGGTCCCGGATGCACGGCGGCAATCCCAAGGCGGGTGAAGTGTATGGTTACACCGCGTGGAATCATGCTCAAGGCTATATCTCCGTCCATAACCC
>CAJBSZ010000415.1 GCA_903958395.1 uncultured bacterium
CCATCGCAAAACCCTTACCCGAATTGCAACGCGATCTGGTGAACCTGCGTTTCGGCATGTTCATCTGCGCCAGCCCGGTTACCTACCTCGATATTCCCGATCACTTTCAGCCGGATCACGCGCCGCCGCGGCAGGGCAAGGATGAGATTGCGGGGACTGCCGACGACCTTAGCCCAACGCTTTTTAATCCGGCAAAGCTGGACTGCGGTCAGTGGGCGGATGCAGCCAAGAGTGCGGGGATGAAGACGGCTGTTCTATTGACGAAGCATCACGATGGTTTCTGTCTGTGGCCGAGTCGATACTCCACCTACACCGTCGCGCAGGGATGCAAACGGGACGTGGTTCGGGAATTCGTGGATGCGTTTCGTCAGCGCGGTCTCACGGTCGGCCTTTATTATTCAATCCGTGATCGCACGGAGCGTATTGCGACCGATGCCGCGCATGGCGGAGTTTCACCTGAGAAAATCCAGCTTATCAAGAATCAGCTCACCGAACTGCTCACCCAGTACGGCGAGATCCGTTATATCATGTTCGATGCCTGGGGCAACAACTGGCACGAAAGCCCGTCGTTTTGGGACATCCCTTATGCGGAGATCCACAGCCACATCAAGTCGATTCAACCCAATTGCCTCGTTCTGAATCACTCGCGTATACGGACTGTCAGCGA
The DNA here is from genome assembly GCA_903958395.1 of uncultured bacterium. Classification (GTDB taxonomy): domain Bacteria; phylum Verrucomicrobiota; class Kiritimatiellia; order CAIKKV01; family CAITUY01; genus JAABPW01. The sequence goes on from CAJBSZ010000415.1 coordinate 668, forward strand.
TGTGCCGCAAATCGAATTGCGCGCCGGGATGGCCTTACCTAGCGGCGCTGATTGGGCTACCGCAGGGGGCGATACGCTGCAGAGCGCCTGGTTCTGGCAAACCCGTTACCCAACGAATGAACTCCGTTCCGTGGATTGGGTTGTCAACCAGAAGTTGCGGCCTTTCAATCAACGCAACGTGCTGTTCTTCCTGAACTGCGCACCCAATCGCGATGGCTTGATGGACGCCAATGTCCTCGCCCGCCTGACTGAAATCGGCAAAGCCTGGACACCTCCGCCGCCGTTGCAAACCATCCCCGACTCATGGAAGAACTGGCCTGTTCCCTCATCGGTGCATCTCTTTAAAGGCAAGAACATTGCCCAAGGCAAGCCCGTTCGTTTTACGACGAATCAAAAAGTCAAGTCCGGTGGCGACGTTGTGGATGGCAACCCAAACACATCGGTTGACCTGCCCGGCAAAGCTGCCTGGTTGGAAATCGATCTTGGAGAAATCCAGCCACTGGAAGGGCTACATATTTGGGACCTGTTTCCGGCGAAGAATGTCATTCTTGAGCAAGGGTTTATTTTTGTTTCAGACCAACCCTTTCAGTCGGATGACCCGGCAGCGCTTCAGCAGCAGGCTGGCGTCAAAGCCATCGCCATCACCGAACCGCCCGGATATCCCACCCCTTATTCCATGAACGCCTCTGCCCGATATGTTCGTGTTGTTTCTACAACTGGAACACCTATTGGGATCGGCGAGGTGGAAGTCTTTGCCAAAACGAAATGAGATGCTGAACGAAAGAGGAACTATAGATGAAAAGGGTGAGCGCTAACTTATCGCGGATTCGGATCCCGAAACAGGTGTGTATGGCTTTCGTGTGTGTAGGAGTAGGGGTGTTGTCTGGCTGGGCAGCAGGACCGGTTGCTGCTGAGGTTGAGCAGGAGCTGGCACGCTTTGAAAAGGCCTGGCCGACGAAGGTACAGCCGACTGATCCGCGCTTTGGCGTCATCCGTGTTCTCTCCTTGCTCAATCTGGATTTTAAGGGAATGGAAAAGGTGAAGGCTGCGGCACAGGCGCAGCAATATGATCTTGTGGAGCAGGAGCTTTTGTCCTATTTCAGGCAGACGCGAAGCGCCCAGCCGAATGCTGTGAAATCGCTAGGGGCGCAGGATCGTCTCCATGCCGATGACGCGCTTCGACATTTTTTTAGGGGCAATAAAGATGTGCATCCGCCGGTTTTTCGCGGTGCCAAGATTGACTGGACAGGGCGCGCGTTTGTTGACGGGAAGGAGATCCATGACGGTGAATGGTATTTGCAGTTTCAACGCTTCACGTGGTGGCCGGCCTTAGCCAGAGCCTATTCCGCGACTGCCGATGAGCGCTATTTTAGCGAATGGCGCTATGAGCTGGTCTGTTGGGCGGAAGAAATTTTGCCGTTCACAAAGAAGACACCGAAATTTGTAGCACGCGGCATGGAGACCGATAGCCGTTGCGGCACGCATGTTTTTACGCTTCCCTATATGATCCGATCAAAACAGTTTGATGCAAAGACCCTGCTCTATTTTTTGACGAGTTTCCATGACCAGGCGGATCATATCACGCAAGTTTATGCGGGCCAAGGTAATCATCGTTTGACTGAGTTGAGGCGTTCTTTTACGAATGGAATCGACTTCCCGGAATTTAAGCGGTCTGACG
>CAJBSZ010000416.1 GCA_903958395.1 uncultured bacterium
CGGTCGGCAATCTGCTTTCGGGAATAAACAGTTACTCCGGCGGAACGTATATCAACACCGGATATCTCTACATTAATAGCGACAATAGCCTCGGCGCTGCCAACGGGGCGGTTTACTTTCAGGGTAGATCAGTTGGATCAAATGGGGATAAAGGTGGAACCTTGAGGCCGTTCTCAACTATGACCTTGAATGCCAGTCGCAACATTGTGGCCGCATCCAACGCCACAGCCACCATCGACACTTCTTACGCCGCCACCAAATCTGCCGTTTTCGTCCTCACCATCGCCGGCAAGGTCACCGGTGCGGGGAATTTTGCGAAGAAAGGAACTGTGCGCGGTGCTCTCGGTGACACCGGTCCTCTGGCAGGCACTGTCATCCTCACCAATCCGAATAACGATTGGGCCGGAACCACGACTGTCCCGTCTGGCATTCTGCAAATCGGCGATGGTACGACGACGGCCGGCAGTCTTCCCGACCGCGCGGTCTCTTTGAGCGGCGCCAACACCACCCTGAAGTTCGCCAATCCCACCGCGTTCAGCTTCAACTCCGTCATCAGCGGCTCTGGTGATCTCATCAAGACCGGAGCAGGCACGCTGACCTTGGACGGCGTCAACACCTACAGCAACGGTACGACCATCAGCGGCGGCATCCTGGCCATCGCCTCCGACACCAACCTCGGCGCGGCCTACGATGGCTCGGTGTCGGGCGCAACGGTGACAAATATCGGAAGCGGCTACGGCGCCAGCACTACGAATTGGCTTTTCACGTTTTCCGCTCCGCCGAGCGGAACGACCGCCAGCGGCTCAAACATAGCCACTTACGTTTTTGCAAACGGACAATTGAGGAATGTCACCTGGCTGAGTGGCGGCTCTGGCTATGTGGCGCCCCCCACGGCGTTCGTGGGCGGAGCCGGCAGTAACGGTGCCATTCAAGCCTACGTCAAGGGTCTGCTGACGCTGGATGGCGGCACACTGCAGACGACGGCAGGCATCACGTCGAGCCGCGCGGTCTATCTCACCAGCAACAACGGCACGATCGACACTGCCGGCAACAACAGTACCTTTAGCGGTGTCTTCAACGGGCCCGGCCGCCTGACCAAGACCGGCGCCGGCACGCTGACGTTGAGCGCGACCAACACGTACACCGGCGGGACGGTTGTCAGCAACGGAACCTTGTTCGTGAACGGAGCCGTCACCGGCATGGTTGATGTGGTGGGTGGCACCTTGGGCGGGACAGGCATCGTGGCGGGCGTGGTGTCCAACAATGCGACGATCATGGCGGGTGTGGCAACGAACACCATTGGCACGCTCACGGTATCGAACCTGGTCATGAATTCGGGGGCCTCGTTAATCTGGAAATATAATGCAACTGTCACGAGCAGCGACTTGATCAACATCAGTGGGGCGTTGACGATTCCCTCCGCCTCGGTGGCCACCGTAACGGTCAGCCGGGTGAGTGGCACGGCTTGGCCGACCAATTCATCCGTGTTGTTCAGCGCAGGATCCATTTCGGGTAGCCCTTCAGGTTGGGTTTTGCAGGGGGATTGCATTCCCGGTTCGGTGGCCTATGTCGAAGGCAACCAAGTCCTGATTGGCGTTCCTACCGGAATGCTCATCTATATCAACTGACCGGATTTTCGAAACTTTCGCCAATGTGGGGGTATGAAAATGCGGACAAAATGCAGAGTGATCGTGGGGATGGCGGTAATCGCCGCCGGTTGGGTGGGCCAGGCTCCAGCGGCCTCTCTTTGGGACGATTTCAATGCTTATTCCATCAGCACGAACCTGAACCAACTGGTGGCGCAGGGTTGGGGCGCGTCGGATGCGGGAACGCTGGTGACGAACAACGTTTACGGGAAGACGGGATCGGATCATGTCGCCGCCTTGGGTGCGACCAACGCGGCCGTAAACACCAACATGGTCGGACAGGCCGGGAAAGTGTGGACGGAATGCCTGGTCAACGAGGCCGCCCGCATGGATCCGGGCATTCTGCCCGCGGTGATGCCCTCCGCCATGGTGATGGTGGGCGTGACTACGGATGGGTTCGCCATGGTGTATAATCCGGCAAGCAACGGGTGGGATGTCTGCACAAACGACGCCCGGGGCCAAGTGATTCCATCGGGCGTGGCCAGCGGGGTGTGGGCGCGGGTGAGTATCTTGCAGGATTACAATACTCATCTCGTATCGATATTCATGGATGGCCGACTGGTGCGCCAGAACTTGAACTTTATCAGCAACCGGAACAACTATGCGAGTTTCAATGTCCGCGCCAGCGGCGTCAATCCCGGATATCTGGATGATGTGTATGCGAGCAATGCCATTCCGCCCGTCCTGCTGGGGGCGGCCTCGTCCACCAACGACATTAACGGGAATGGGATGCCCGATGCCCAGGAACTGATGACCTATGGCGCCATAGCCTTGAGTGTTCCGGTCGATTATCCGACGATCGCCGATGCGATGGCGGCATCCCCACCGGGAGGATGTGTCGCGGTGAGCAACGCTACCTATGCCACGTCGCTGTTCCTGTCCAACGGGGTGACGTTGGTGGGGATCAACTTCGGGTCAAACGCCACGAATCTGGTGCTTCAGGGAACCATGACGGCGGGAACCGGTACGGTCATGGTCGCCTCGGGCCAACTTACGGTGACGGGCATGGTGAATATTGTAGCGGGCGGGTTGTTGACGATCAGCAATACGGCGGCCAATTTCGGCGGCCTGACCATCGGGGGTGGCGGTTTGCTGCAGATGGTGAACGGTTCGCTGGTGGTGGGCAACTATACCAACTCGGGGACCTTCACCCTGTCGCTGATCACCAATATGGTGTCCTCCGCAGGCAACGGCACGATCACGCCCAGCGGGACGAGCACCATGATCTCAACGTGGTCGAATGTGGTCTATACCCTGCAGGCAACGAATATCGGGTATGTGGTGGGGGCCGTGACGAATAACGGGGTGGTCACCACCATTGCCGGGACGAAGACGGCGACCTACACGAATCTGGCATCGAACATCACGAACAACCAGACGATTGTTGCGGCGTTTGTTTATAACGGCATCCGGTACGTGCCGGGCGATTACACGACGCTCTCGAATGCGCTGGCGGAAGCCACGGCGAACGACCAGATTGTGGTCAGCGATGGGACGTACGCCGAGACGCTGGTGGTGAGCAACAATGTCACGCTAGCCGGGACGAATGTGACAGGACTGGTGTCGTTGACCGTGCTGTCAAACCAGATGGTGGTGTTGAGCGGGTTCACGACCTTCGCGGTCAATACCCTCGCCATCCAGTCGGGCGGAACCGTGGTGGTGAGCAATGGCACACTGACGGCGAACGGTGTGACGTTGTCGGGGACGTTCACGCTGGATTCCGGCTGGGGCGGCGGAGTGACGCCCCAGGTGTTGAACTACACGAACGATTTCGAGACGTATCCCGTTGGCTTGTCCCTGAACCAGTGTGGCGGACAGGGGTGGGGGGCGTCATCGGGTGGGCCGACGGTCCAAAGCAACGGCGTGCATGCGCCGGGAAGCCGGGCGGCGTTGGTGTCGGTGGGCTCCACGTTGTCCAATACCGTGAATGCCGCGACGGGAATCGTGTGGACCGACTTCTATTTCAACGACACGGTGTCGAGGGAGGGTAATCCCTATCCGGCCTCCGTTCCGGGGCAGGCCGTGCAGATGTTTGTCAACTCGAATAATTTCGTCACGCTGTGGAACGCGGGGGCGTGGGATGTCTGTTCCAACGATGTGAGGGGGGGTGACCAGTCGGCCTTGGTGGCGGCCCCGACGGGGCAATGGGTAAGAGTGACGGTATGCCAGAATTTCTCTACGACGAATCTGGCGTTGTTCGTCAACGGGGTGCTGGTTCGCCAGCAGGTGCCGTTCAGCGCGTCCGGTGTGTCGAGTTATAACCATGCGAGTTTCCAAGCCGGGGGAGGCGCCAGTTATCTTGATGATGTCAAGATCTGGACCAACCTACCCACAGGCCTCGCGACCGGCCCGGCGAGCGACTTGGATTATGACAACATTCCCGATGCCCGGGAAATAGAACTGTATGGTAACTTGACAACCCTCCCGCGAGGCAGTGTGTTCAAGATACGATAAGTTAGTATGCAACACCTCGAGGAGCGATTTTTACCTTACGATGAAGAAGAGCCCCGAAGCGGCTCACCTTACGGGCTGGAGTACCACCCCTAATGCCGGACAGGTTGGAACCTTCTTGTCGCGGATGTGTTGTGTAATCGCCGGTATGTTCACACAAATGAGATTAAGAGAATGAGAACGTTAATGGAAAAGGTCGCGGTCGGAAGAAAGACCGTGGGAGTGATGGTTCTGGTTTCGTTGTTTACGGCGGTCTCCTATGGGCAGAAACCCATAGCGACTCGGGTTTGGTCAACCGAGCGCGACATTCCCGCCAGCACGATGAGCGCGGCGGCCAGCAGCCATGCAAATGGCACGAGGAACGACGCCGACAAATTACTCGATGGCAAGACAAATACCTATTGGATGTCGGGTAACGAACCGATTGGTTCCGCCATCACACTGAATCTGGGCAGCACGGTTTTCGAAACGCCGCCGGCGCAGTCGGTTACCATTGCGGCTGTACGCATATTAACTTATGACTGTTATCAAAACGTCAGAGATTACGACGTTTATATCAGCGCCGACTCGAGCAATGGGTGTGATGGCGCCTGGACGCACGTGGCGTCGGGTAAGTGGGTTCCCGAGACGAAGAGTCAGACCGTACCCGATGAGATGCGCGCCTGGTTCCATCCAGTGGCCGCGAAATACCTGAAATTGGTGATTCGCAGGGGGGGCTATGTTCGCGTCAAGAAGATGTACGTCGAGCGCGCCAGCGATGCGCCGTCCGCGTTTCCCGAGATCCAGCGTCCCAATGTGACCGTGGATACCAATGCGCCGGCGCCGACGGAGGTCGAAACGCAGGCCCGTCGTTTTGCGGAGCGGAATTCACCGGAACAAGTCAAGAAGCTCGCAATCGAATTCTTTACCTGCATCGATCTGGACCATCCCGATTTGGCCGGGGTGAAAAAGCTATACTCGGCGGGCGACTACGATGGGGCCTTGCGCGCCTACCGCGCCTTTTTCCTGCGTCAGATGCGCGACACGACGCCTCACTGGGACATGATCGGCGAGCAGGATCACTGGCGTAAACTCAACACCGATGGCGAGTTGTCCTATCTCGATGTTGCCGACCAGCAGATGTTCAATATCACGACCTTGGACAATGTGCGCCCACGTAAGAAAGTGGACCTGGGCGAGCCGGGTCGTATCAACTGGTCGTTTGACAAGCAGATGCTGTGGCAGGAACAGTTCTATCCGCTGCAGCACGCGTACCTGGAAAAAGGCGACCCGCGCTACCTGGCGAAGTGGGCCGCGTTTGCCGATGACTGGGCGCTGAATGTGCATGATCCGCGCAGTGCCGTGGACCTGGGCTACAATGGCGAACCCAATGGTGCCATGGCGGTATTCGATCTGTTCAAACACTTCTCATGGCTGGCCTATGCGCTGCCGGAGGATGGCACGGGCTTGTCCGAGACGACGCTCGCCCGGGTGCTGATGACGACCTTGCGGGAATACCCTGCGATGGGGGTCTTGTATTCGCGGGCCAACCCGCAAAACTGGCAGACGGGCGGAGCCGCGAATCTGTTAGCCACAGGCATTGAGCTGGATCGGGTCCATTTCAAGGTCGGGCAGTTTTTCATGCAGGAGGGGATCCGAGGCGAGGCGGCCTACGATACCCACTGCGGCTACCTTGACGGCACCGAGATCCAACGTGATATCTGGTACAACCAGTGTTATGTCGAATGGGGCGTGGTGCCGATTCTCAACCGACTGCAAGCCTTTCAACCGAAGCTGCTCACGCCGGATTGGGACCTGTTCTTCCGTGACTCGGCGCGGGCCCGGCACGCTTACCGCGTGCGTATCATGTACCCCTCCGGCCAGCTTCCGCAGGTGCTGCGCAATGAGGGGTATGTCCGAATCCCTAAAGCCTTTTATGATCTTGTGCCGTGGCACAATGATCCCGAACTGCCGGTCCTCATGGATCTGTACGCGGCCAACAAAGATAAGAAAGAGCCGAAGGCATTCCCATCTTTCACCTCCGATGCCTACCCCTATGGGGGTTACTATATCATTCGCCAGGGTTGGCGGTTGACCGATCAGCAGGGCACGTTCTCCAGCGCCGGGCGGATCAGCCATGGCAAGCGGATGTTCGCAGACAATAAGTTTGCGCTGCATGCCTTTGGTGAAGACGTGATCAGCGCTGGCGAGGTGGGCGCCTATAGTCAGATCCCTTCGCCCCTGACCGTGGATGGGCGGCGACAAGATAACGCTTATGGCTGTGTGACATTTGGACACAAGCTCCTGACACCACCCGTTTCCGATAGTCCCAACCCCTTCCGCTGGCATAACTCCGAGCGCTACGACCTGGTGGAGGGCATCTATGACGGGGCCTACAACTCGTCGAATGATGGGATACTGGATCTGGTCTCGGCCAACAAAACGCTCATCAAAGATGTGACCTTTCAACGGTGGGTGCAGTTTCTGCGCCGCCATGGGCTCTGGATTGTGACCGACCGCATTGCCAGTCCCGCCACCCACGCCTATACGCAGCGATGGGATTTTGTGGTGCCCGCCGACCAGGTGCACTGCGATCCGAAGCAACAGACGGTGGAGACGCAGGTGGAAAAGGCTTGCGTGAAAATGCAGCAATTCACTCACGACAGCCTCAGCTATGAGGTCAAGACTAAGGACGGCAACTTTAACTACAACGGTAAAAAGATGCCCTCGTACAGCTACGCCAACATCTCCTTCTCGGGGCCTGGCGCGCATACGATCATCACTGCGATCTACCCGCATCCGAGCGGGGAACCGGAATTGCGCGATGTGCAGAAGCTTACACCGGATAAGGATACCATAGGCTTTTCGGCGACCACGCCGGCTGGCGCGAAAGTCCGTTACCTGGCCCGTCTGGACGGAACCGGAAAGCTGGCACTCGATCCCGTGACCGTCACGGGTGAGTCCCTGTTGCTGGTCACCGAGCCGGACGGCAAGGTGTCGGGCATGATGCTGGGATGTCGCGCCCTGGCGATCGGTGGAGTGAAGCAGGTTCTGGTCTCGGCCGATGCCGAGTTCAATCTTGTCAGCGCGCGCCTCACGGACGTGCAGCCGATTTATCGCCCCATCGAGCCGGTGGTGATTTCGCCCGAGGCCAACGTCTTTATCGGACGTCTTCCGGTAACTCTGGCTTGCGCCACGCCTGGGATGAACATCCACTACACGATCGATGGTAGCGACCCGACACTGGCCTCGCCGCTCTATACCAAGCCATTCGCCCTCACCGCCAGCGCCACGGTCAAAGCACGGGCCTTCCGGCCCGGCATCACCCGCGAGCCGTCGGTGATGAGTGGCACGCTGGCGTCGTCGATCACGAGCGCTCTCTTCACGGCGGTGAAGATCCAGCCAGCCACAACCGCGACGGCGAGCAAAGCAGGGCTGAACTTTGAATACTACGAAGGTTCATGGAAAACCATGTTACTCGCACTCGATACGCTGCAACCCCTCAAGAAGGGAGAGGTCGCGAAGTTATTCGACATCACCCCTCGCCAGACCGAAGAGCCCTTTGCCTTCCGCTATACCGGCTATCTGAACGTGCCGGCCGATGGAGTCTACACGTTGTATTTCCCCGACGAGTTCTGCCGGATGGATCTCATCAGCGGCTACGACATACGGTTCATCATCGACGGGCAGCAATATCAGCCGGAAGTACGCCGTCATGCCCATGGAACAGCGTCGGTTGCCCTGGCCAAAGGCCTGCACACGCTGGCGGTGGATTATCTGGACTATCGTGGACAGGACGCTTCCATCCAATTTGGACAAGGCAGGAATCCGGGTGACCTCCAGACGCTCCGTTTTGATCGCACGGGAAAGGTTACCGGCAAGGCGCGCATGAATTTCCCGGACTTGAGCCCGGAACGTAACCTGGTCTGGGACGGTGTGGCGCCGCAGATGGAAATCTCCGGCCCCGGTCTGGCCCGCCAGTTACTGCCAGCCGCCTGGTTGTGTCATTAGACTGATGAATACTAACACTTCAACGATGACGCCCCGGGAACGGTTTATAGCCGCTTTGGAACGCCGTCCCTTCACGGGCAGGGTTCCTCATTTCGAACTGGAGTTCTTTTTAACCATGGAGGCGTTCGGGCGGGTTCATCCCTCCCAGCGCGCCTATAACCAGTGGCAGCAGATGAGTGAGCATGAACGTGAGTTACACCGGCGCGATCTGGCGGATCTCTATGTGCAGACCGTGCGCCGGTTCGATTTGTCGGGCACCATCTACAATGTGCCCCGCGGTTGGAAGGATGAGGATATCCGTCTCTCGCTTGAGCACGTCCGGCGGCTGGACGGTCTGGAGCACGTGCTGGCCTTGCATGGGGATACCACTTATGGCCTGCCCGATGGATCCCATATGATGGATTTTATCGTCGAACTCGCGGAACAGCCGCAGGAGATGAAGGATAAGGCCCAGCAGGCTGTGGATGCTGCGCTGGTCAGGGGGCGCCGAATCAAAGAGTGGGGGACGGTGGATTGCTTCTTCCTCTGTTCCGACTACTGCTTTAACGACAATCCGTTCCTGTCGCCCGATATGTTTGACGAGTTTGTCACGCCTTATCTCACGCAGTTGGTCGCCGGTTATCGGGAGTTGGGGTTCTATGTAGTCAAGCACACGGATGGCAATATCATGCCGATTCTGGACTCTCTGGTTTCGGCCAATCCCCATGCCTTGCATAGTATCGACCCGCAGGGTGGGGTGGATATTGCCGAGGTGAAGCGCCTGGTTGGCGATAAGGTGTGCCTGATCGGAAACGTCAATTGCGCAATGCTGCAATCCGGAACGGAGGAGGAGGTTGCCGCATCCGTGCGGTATGCCCTGCGCCACGGCATGCCCGGCGGCGGCTACGTGTTTGGGACCAGCAATTGTGTGTACACCGGGATGGATCTGAAACGCTACGAACTGATGCTTGACCTCTGGCGGCATGAAGGAAACTACTGAATGTATAGCCATATGCGTAACTTAGGAGAATCAGTATGAAAATAGTCGGAAGAAAGAGCTTTGGAGTGATGAGTCTGGTTTCGTTGTTTGCGGCGGTCTTCTATGGGCAGAACGCGATGTCCGCGACCACTCCAACTCCGGCTGCGGAGCCGCCTAAAGCGCCTCCCGTTGAGTCCCCGGAACTCATCAACGCGCTGCTGCCTGCGGATTCGGTCAAGGAAAGGCGGGAGCTTTTTGCCAAACGCAATTCCCCGGAGAATCTTGCAAAGTTGGGGGAGGAGTTTTTCAAGATTCTCGATCCCAATGCACCTGCCTTTGATTCGAAGCTGAGGGCGGAACAGACGGCCTACACTTCGCTGGTGAAGGAGAAGAAATACGCGGAGGCCCTCAAAGCCTACAAGACGTACTTCTTTCATCGCCTGGCCATGGATGAGAGGCTCGCGAAAATTGGCGAATCATCAAAAGATCCCCTCTATCTCTCGGATCATCCGGAGGCGGTGGAGTTGCTCAAGGAGGGCAAGATCCTGCGGCGTGCCGGGGAGGAGAACAAGCTCATCGCGTTCGGCGCGCCGGGGGTGGTGAACTGGGGCTTTCAGATTCCGCAAAAAGAATCCGACTGGAACTGGGGGGATGGCTTGAGCGACCAGTTTTACTACGTGAAGTTCCTGAAGCCTCTCCTGTCCCGGTATTTGTTCACCCGCGATCCGCAGTATTTGCGTTGCTGGGAAAATTACGCGGATGACTGGGCTCTGAACAATCATGAGGGGATGGAAAAGTATGGTC
>CAJBSZ010000417.1 GCA_903958395.1 uncultured bacterium
GGACGGGATACTTGGACTGGAATCCCCTCACTCGTAAATTGGACACACTGGGCTGCGAAGCGTGCGGTGCGGTCTCGCCCATACACAGTGTGTGCGACGACAAGCTCCATGTAGTGTGCTCAACTTGTCATGGGGCGTGTCCCGTGTGTGGCAGATCCTATTGTCGCGCCTGTCACCCCAAAGGATGTCCTCATTGTCTCGAGTCTTGAATTCCACAGTCGCTTCCTCGTACTATCAGGAGGTAAGGACTGAATGATGAGGGAGAGTGGCTTATGGTGAATTCAAAAAAAGAGACGGATGTCGAGGTGATGGGGCAGGAGAAATCCGAAAAGACGGATAACAAGACCATTGTTCCGGCCCGGTTTGTGTTTCCTAATACCCTGCCCATCCTGCCGCTGCTGAACCGGCCGCTGTTTCCTAAAATGATGGTTCCATTGAGTGTGGATGATGACGCGCTAAAGGCCATGCTCACGGCCACCGCAGCGTCGTCTTCAAAATTCATCGGCTTGGTTCTCGCTCGAAATGGCGGCGAGAGCGAGGAGCGCCATATTCCCCGGAAAGCCGCGGATCTTTATGCGGTGGGTGTCATCGCGGAAATTCTCCAGACCAGCCAGCCTTCTATTGAAGGGCCGATTCAGATCATGGTCGGCATCCTGGAGCGCTTCAAAATCGTCCGGGTGGTGAGCGAAGACCCGCATGTCGTGGTTCACGTCGATTATGTCGTCGAGACGGAAATGTCTGAAAATGATGAGCTTCGCGCCTATTCGCTTTCCATCATTATGGCGATCAAGGAACTGCTTCAGCTGAATCCTCTTTTCAAGGAGGAGCTTAATCTTTTTCTGAGCCGGTCGAATATCAAGGAGCCGGGACGCCTGGCGGATTTTGCGGCGGCCATGACGACCGCCGCCGGAAAGGATCTCCAGGAGGTTCTGGAGGCGTTCAGCATCCGGGGCCGGATCGAAAAGGTGCTGCTGCTGCTCCGGAAGGAGATCGACATCTCCCGTATCCAGGTGAGGATCAACAAGAGCATCGAGGAGAAGGTCTCCAAGCAGCAGCATGATTTCTTCCTGCGCGAGCAGCTCAAGGCGATCAAGAAGGAACTGGGCCTCGTGAAGGAGGGCAAAGAGACGGAATTGGACGAGTTCAAGGAGCGGTTGGCCAAACTGACTCTGACTCCCGAGGCGAATGAGCGGATCTCCGAGGAAATGAACAAACTCAGCATCATGGAGCCGCATTCCCCGGAATTCACGGTCAGCCGGAATTATGTGGATTGGTTGACCTCCCTGCCCTGGGGAGTTTTCAGCAAGGATAGTTATGACATCAGGAAGGCCGGCGGCATCCTGAACAACGACCACTATGGACTGGAAGACGTGAAGGACCGGATCCTTGAATTCCTGTCCGTCGGCATCCTCAAGGGAAATATTTCCGGATCCATCATCTGTTTTGTCGGGCCGCCCGGCGTGGGCAAGACCTCCATCGGTCAGTCTATTGCACGGAGTATCGGGCGGCAGTTTTACAGGTTTTCAGTCGGAGGAATGCGTGATGAGGCCGAAATTAAGGGGCATCGCCGGACCTACATCGGTGCCATGCCGGGAAAATTCCTCCAGGCCATCAAGGTCTGCAAGACCCAGAACCCGGTGATCATGCTCGATGAGGTGGATAAGATCGGGGCGAGCTACCACGGGGACCCGGCGTCAGCCCTTCTGGAAGTGCTGGATCCCGAGCAGAACAAGGACTTTCTGGACCACTATCTGGATGTCCGGTTCGATCTGTCGAATGTGCTGTTCATCTGTACGGCCAATCAGCTCGACACGATCCCCGCGCCGCTGCTCGACCGCATGGAGGTGATCAAGTTGGCCGGGTACATTCTTGAGGAGAAAGTTCAGATTGCCCGGAAATTCCTGATTCCCAAGCAATTGAAAGCGCATGGAATGACGGCGAAACAGCTTGAAATCAACGACGCGGCGCTTCGGGAGATTATTGACGGTTATGCCCGGGAGCCCGGTGTGCGCGGGTTAGAAAACCACATCAAGAAGATCTGCCGAAAGGCGGCGAAACAGATTGTGGAGAACAAAACCAAGCGGGTGACCGTGACGCTCAAGACGTTAAATGAGTATGTCGGAAAGCGTCTCTTCTCGGAGACGGATCCCTACAAGAAGCCCCGGGTCGGCGTCGTCATGGGGCTGGCGTGGACGTCACTGGGCGGTTCCACCCTGTATGTCGAGGCGACTCGGGTTGAGGCCAAGAACGCGGGATTCAAGCAGACGGGGCAACTGGGCAGCGTGATGGTGGAATCATCGGAAATCGCCTACACGTATGTGCGATCCCTCCTGAACGGGGTTGCCGGGGCGAAGGAGTTCTTTGAAAAGAATTTTGTGCACCTGCATGTGCCAGCAGGCGCCACCCCCAAGGATGGTCCCTCCGCCGGGATCACGATGGCCACAGCCTTGTATTCCCTGGTATTAAACAAGCCCATTCGGGCCCACTACGCCATGACCGGCGAGTTGACGCTTACCGGCTTTGTCCTGCCCATTGGCGGGCTGAAGGAAAAAACCATTGCCGCCAAACGGGCCGGCGTGGTGGATCTCATCTTTCCCGCTGAAAACAAAAAGGATTTCGATGAACTCCCCGCACATATCCGCAAGGGCTTGAAGCCTCATTTTGTCCAATCTTTCAGGGATGTGGTGAAGTTATGCTTCACTTGAAGAAAATTACTTTCGGGCTTGGGGGAGTGCTTGTCGTCGGGGTGGGAATCGGGTTGCTGGTGGTGTTCAGACTGAACCAGGCCCCGATTTCTGGTTATACAGGATCCGGTATTTGCCGGAGCTGTCACGAGGTCTTCTACCAGAAATGGTCAACCTCGCACCACGGACTAGCCATGCAGCCTTACACCCCTGGCTTTGCCCGGAGCAATTTGTTTCCCCAGGCGGAGTCGATAGCGATTGGCGGAAAAGCCTACCGGGCCATCCTGGAGCGAGGCGTGGTTCGTGAAACCGGACCACAGGGAACCCGCGATTATCCGATGGTTCATGTCATGGGTGGGAAGAATGTCTATTACTTCCTCACCCCCTTGGAGCGGGGAAAACTCCAGGTCCTGCCCCTGGCGTTCGATGTGGATAAGAAGATCTGGTATGACAATCCGGGAAGCGGGGTGCGGCATTTCGCCGGGCGTCAGGATGAAGCGCTGGACTGGACCGACCGGCTCTATACCTTCAATACCGCCTGTTTCGGATGTCATGTGAGCCAGTTTGCCACACGCTATGATCTCACCAAAGATGCGTATCATACCACCTGGGCGGAACCGGGGATCAATTGTGAAACCTGCCATGGGCCGGGTGAGGAGCATGTGCGGGTGTGCAAGGCGGCACCGACCAATTCGCCCCCCAAGGACTTGAAGCTCATTGTTACCCGAACCATGACCCCCGCGCAGCGCAACGACCTCTGTGCCCCCTGCCATGCGAGACTATCGCCGCTGACGGGAGCGTTTACGCCGGGTGATCGTTTTTTTGACCACTTCGACCTCGTGGGCCTGGAGAATCCGGATTTCCATTCTGACGGCCGCGACCTCGGTGAAAATTATACCATGACCGGATGGATGCTGAGCCCCTGTGCAAAGGCCGGAAAGCTTGACTGTATCCACTGCCACACCTCCAGCGGCCGGTATCGTTTCTCCGGGGCCGATGCCAACAAAGCATGCCTCTCCTGTCATGAGGCCCGCGTCAAGGAGGGGTCCGCCCACACGCATCACGCATCCGGCTCCAAGGGCAGCGAATGCGTGTCATGCCATATGCCTACAACGCGTTTCGCCAATATGCGCCGTAGCGATCACTCCATGCGCCCGCCGATGCCCGAGTCAGCCATCGCCTTCGGGTCAACCCTGGCCTGCCTGAATTGCCATCATGATAAGACGGCTTCCTGGGCCCTGGATGAGGTGCGGAAGTGGCATCCGGACAGCAAGGTGGCGGCACCCACCCTGTACTGGGCGGGACTCCTTGAATCGGCGCGGCGGGAGGACTGGGCGCGCCTGCCGGAAATGCTTAATTACATTCAGCGCACCAATCGGGAAGAGGCTGTGTCGGCCGCGTTGCTGCGTCTTTCCGTGGCCTGTCCGGATGAGGCCAAGTGGTCTGTATTGAAGACGGTGGCGCTGTCAGATCATTCGCCCTATGTGCGTGCGGCGGCGGTAGAGGCGTGCCAGGGCAATCTGATTCCAGATGTGGTGGAGGTATTGCTGAAGGCGGTTCGGGATGACTACCGGCTGGTTCGTGTTCGTGCGGCACTGGTACTGGCGGGGGTGCCGCGGGAAAGCCTCGGGGCAGCAGACCGTGCGGCACTCGACAAGGCGACGGCCGAACTGGAAACATCGCTTCATCTCCGGTCCGATGATGCCGGGGCGCAATACAACCTCGGTAATTACCATGCGGCGCGGCGCGATGTCACCAACGCCCTGGCCGACTATGAAACGTCGATCCAGTTGCGGGGCGATTTTCTACCCCCGCGGGTCAACCTGTCCTCGTTATTGAACTCACTGGGCCGGAACGAGGAGGCGGAGCGGCACCTTCGTGAAGCGGTGCGCCTCGCCCCCAGCAATGCTGCGGTTCGTCTTAACTTCGCCCTCTTGCTGGGCGAAGTCGACCGGTTGCCGGAGGCCCGCACGGAATACCTGAAGGTGCTCCAGCTCGAGCCCACGAATGCGGTGGCGGCGTACAACCTGGCCGTTATTGCGGGTTCCTCCCATCTTGTAGAGGCCATCCGGTGGTCGGCCCGGGCGGCGGAATGGCGCCCCCAGGAACCCCGCTATGCTTACACGCATGCCTATTACCTCATGGCCGCGGGAAACCCAGTGTCGGCAACGGCTGTTTTGCAGAAACTGCTTGCGCGAAATCCCGGTTACACGGAAGCCCGCCAATTATTGCGTGAATGCCAGAAGGCGGCTACGAGCCGGCCGTAATTCGAAGTTGGGCGAAGTGGAGGTGAGTGATGGGTAAGGAAAAGAAATGGATCCTGACGGACGTCAAGGCGGGAATTTGGGTCGAGTCGTTCGCGGCGGCCTGCGAAAAAAAAGATCATAAAAAGCGAGCGAACTGGTGCATTGTCAAGCGGCAGTTGCATGGCGGCCTTACGGAAGGTGTCGATATCATCGAGGTCAACAACGGGGCTCTTTCGTTCACGATCGTCCCCTCCCGGGGTATGGGGTTATGGAAGGGGACGTATGAGGGATGTGAACTGGGATGGCGCTCGCCAGTGGCGGGGCCCGTCAATCCGATGTTCGTCCAGGGTTCGGATCGCGGGGGGCTGGGTTGGCTACAGGGGTTCGATGAGTGCATCGTGCGCTGCGGGCTGGATTCCAATGGTGCACCCGGGGAGGATGTAGTCCCTGATAATAATGGAAATCCGTTTTCAGTCATGCTTCCTTTGCACGGGCGCATTGCCAACACCCCGGCCCGGCGCGTTGAGATTTCCGTCGTCGAGTCCGGGAAAACCACGGAATTGGTCATTTCCGGCATCGTGGATGAGGGGATGTTGTTTTCCCCCTGTCTGCGTTTGGAGACTCGGATTTCGACTATTGTCGGGAGTAATGCCGTCACCCTCCATGATGAGGTGGTGAACCTGAATACGGTGGCGCGAGAGATGGAATTGCTTTATCACTGCAACTTCGGGGAGCCCTTTTTGGAGCAGGGCAGCCGGTTTGTTGCGCCCAGTCGTGTGGTGGTGCCGCGTGATCGCCGGGCGATGGAAGGGCTCACGGGGTATGATCGCTATCAGGGGCCAACTCCGGGTTATGTTGAACAGGTTTACTGGCACCAGCTCTGTTCCGGTCGTAAAGGTGATACCGTCGCGATGTTGCGGAACAAGGCCGGGAACAAGGGGGTTGCCCTGCGTTATAACGTCAAACAACTTCCTTGCTTTTCCCAATGGAAAAACACGGTCGGAGCAGGTGAGGGTTATGTCACGGGGCTTGAGCCAGGCACGAACTTGCCCAATGCAAAAAGGTTTGAACGGGAAAAGGGGCGGGTTATTCGGCTGGCGCCCGGGAAAAGGCACGTGGTTGATCTAACCTTGGAGGTTCACACCACGGCCAGGGGTGTTGCGGGGGTTGAGAGGGAAATTGCTGTACTGCGGAGAGGGAAACCAATCCGTGTGTTTTCCCAGCCTGTTGCCGATTTATCACCCGGCGGGAATTAAAAAAACAATCCGATTCCGGCACCGGTATCCCCGTCATAATCCCATCAAGAATTGGAACGTGCGATCCGTATGTCCCGGAAGCCCCTCATGGCCGAAGTCCGGATAGACCGCCAATTCCTTTGGTGCTGTGATTTTGTTGTAGGCGGCGAACTGGCTGGATGGCGGGCAGATGGTGTCCATCAAGCCAACCGCCATCAGGGTTTTGGCACGGATCCGGGGCGCGAGGAATTGGACATCGATATAACCCAGACGTGTGAAAATCTCTTCCTCCCGAGAATGAGTGGGGTCAAACAACCGGAAGAAAGTGCGGAGTTCCGCATAGGCGTCCTTGCAGAGATCCATTTCCCAGACGCGCTGGTAATCGCACAGGAAAGGGTAGACCGGCGCAGCCAGACGGATACGGGGCTCGAGTGCGGCGCAGGCGAGAGTTAAAGCGCCTCCTTGTGATCCGCCGAAGGCTCCGACCCGTTGCGGATCCACTTCCGCGAACCCCATGACGATCCGTGCCAGCAAAGCCGTATCCAGGAATATGTGGCGGAACAGCAGGCGGGAAGGGTCGGGATCATCCAGTCCGCGGATGATATGACCGTAATGCGTATTGCCCTTGATCTGGAGGTTGTCCTCACTCAGACCGCCTTGTCCCCTGCAGTCCAGCATTGCCATACAGAAGCCCTCCGCGACGTAGGGCAGTTTCTCCACCCAATCGCCTGAGTTACCGGTGTAGCCATGGAACTGGAGCAAGGCCGGCTGTTTCCCCTGTCGATTCCTAGGGCGCAGGTACTTGGCATGAACCCTGGCGTCTCCGATCCCGGTGAACCATAAATCGAAGCATTCGGCGTGGCGAGAGGTGATGGTTTGGCTAGGCATCAGTTCCACGCGGGGGTCGATCTGGTCCAGCTCCCGAAGTGCCTCATTCCAGTAGGCGTCGAAATCGGAGGGACGTGGATTGATTCCCTGGTAGGTGAGGAGTTCGGAAAGAGGTTTGTCGATCAAGGGCATTGGATCGTGCTCCTAATGAAGAAGGTTAGAACGAACCGGAGAGTATCTTGAATTCACGGATAGGAATCAGATCCATCCCCGGGGCTTCCTGTGTTTTCTTCTCAATTTGTGCTATCAGGTTGTTCACGGCGCGATGGGTCATCGTCTCGCAATCCTGGACGGCAATGATGACGGTGCGGGCCGGACTTGGTTCTCCTAGCCAGTCATCGAATACCCCGAATACCAGGTTCTTTCCAGTCAAGTGTTCGGCATGGCGGACGGCAAATTGATGCAGGTAATGCTGGGCTGATCCTAAGATAGCCACTGAAGATCCAAGTATTTCGGGAGTCCAGTCGGCGGGAACTTGATGCATCTCCACAAAGGGTACGCCTAATTCACGCAAAGCGGTTTGAGCGCCAGCCAGACGGGCCTTTGCTACGGCATTTTGTTCTTCAAACAGAAGGATTGCTTCTCTGGCTCCGGCTTGGACACAGCGTCGGGCGAGTTCGTGTGCTGCCGTCTGGTTATCGGTAGTGACAAAGGGTACAGGCAAAGACTCGACATAGTTATCGATGAACACGATCGGGAAGCCTCGCAATACGAGATCCTTTAACAGGGAGAGATCGGAGTAAAAGCGTCGAGGGAGAATAACGGCGCCATCCGCAAGGCCCTGTCCGGCACGTTCAATCAGTTCCGAATAATGGTCAAGGCTCTGGGAGGAGGGAGAGGTAAAGGTATCACAATCGTGCATGGCGGTGAAAAGCGTATAGTTTCGAATATTGGCATGATGGCTGGCATGGCGTACCAGACGATAGTCAACTGAGGCGTCAAGAGAAGGCAGGATAAACCACAGGGTCCGGGTGCTCCCTCCTGCGAGATTGCGGGCCAGCAAGTTGGGGCGGTAGCCTAACCTCTTGGCTGCGGCATGAATCCGTGCACGTGAGGCGGTCGTAACCCGTGAATCGTTTCTCAGGGCACGGGAAACCGTCGAAATATCTACGTCGCATACCCCTGCGATGTCCTGTAGCGTTACTTTTGCCATCCAACAACCCCTTGCATTTTAGATTTATATGTGGACATAATGTAAATAGGGTACGGCGCAGCTATAGTAATGTCAAA
>CAJBSZ010000418.1 GCA_903958395.1 uncultured bacterium
CATACGGCAAAGCGGGAGCTGGCGCTGGGAATGTATCGGAAGCTCCCCCGCTATCAGTAGGTCTGTAGGTCCCGGTGGTAATGGACACCGCAGTAGTCGGCAGGAAAACTGCGGCTGCATCATCGAACGTTAAATTCACATTTGCTACAGACGCACCTGCGCCAACATCTGACATCAGCAGCACCTTCTGCCCCAGGGGCCCAACCAGCAGAATGTCCAAATCGTTTTGCCTTTCGTGTGTGAGGCCATAAATCGTGACCGTGACCCTAGTGATTGTTCCGGGCGTTGCTGGCACAACGATTTCGGATGGGTAAGGCGAGGCTGATGCAAGATCATTGATCGTGATTAACGCGGAGTTACGGTAGCCGCCTTCTTCAACTGCAATATTTAGCTGGGCAGTCGTCGAGCCGCCTGTGTTGGTGGCGGTGATAGTGTAGTTGGCGCTGGTAGAAAGTGCTGTCGGCGTCCCGCTAATGATGCCAGTGGTGGGGTTCAAAGCCAGACCGGCTGGTAGAGCGGGCGAGACCGCGTAGGAAACCACGGCTCCACCACTATTGGTGGGAGCATTCAAAGTGATCGGCTGATCGATTCGATAGGTTGCGGGATTACTGGAATAGGTCAGCGCCGAAGGCGCGATATCGATGACCGTGATGTTGAGTGAGGTTGTGCTCGAACCGTCGGGATTGGTGGCCGTGATGGTGTAGGGAGTCGCCGGTGTTGGCGCCAAAGGTGTGCCGCTGATAAGGCCAGTAATGCTGTTCATGGTTAAGCCGTTTGGCAATTTGGGCGTGACCGCATACCTCACCACGCCACCGCCACTGGCGGAAGGGGAGAGATTTTGGATCACCGTGCCCTTAGTGTAAACGGGAGGGCTGGAGTAGCTCAGCCCCGATGGTGGATTAGGACCGGGCGCGGTGACATCGATCAGGAGAATCGCCGTGTCCGTGCCGCCGGAGCTACTGACCTGCACCGTCCATCGATTGAGGCCTAGATCGGCGAGCTGCGGTGTTCCAGAGAGCGTCCCGTTGGCGGCGATGCCGAGCCAGGAGGGACCGGAAGTTTTGGAGAAGGTCAGCAGTTGCCCGTTCGGATCGCTTGCATTTCCCGATAGGCTTGCCGAGAAGACCCCATTGACCGGGGCGGCGTTCTTGCCGATCGGATCAGTGCTGAAGAGAGGCACGCTACTCGGAGGGGTAGCCGAAGTCCGAGCAAAGGTGGCCGTGACCCGCGAGTCTTTAGTTGGAAAAAGAAACGGGCGGGTGCTGGTCCCGGTCAACTCGCCGCTCCATCCGGTGAATTTCCATCCGGAAGCAGGAGTCACCGTCAATTCCAAACGCTGGCTTTCGGCAAAGTCGTCACCGACGACCGGCGAGTAGGTTGCGGCGTCCGTGCGAGCGCTGACCGTGCCCATGCCAACTGTGCCTATTTGGACATTGGCCAGCTTGGTCACTTCAAGTTTATGGAAAATATCATCGTCTAAATCCAAATTGACGAGGATGAGGTCGGAACCGTTAGGCCCTTGGTTTCTGAAGGCCCAGTCGGTGACTATCGCCGAGACTGTCTTCCAAGTATTGCTACTGGTCTTCGTGACCGTGAGCGCGGTCTTCTGGTTATTCCCCACGGCGTCGTATTGCAGGGCAAACTGGCCGGTGCCGCGATCCAGATAGTCCACGGAAAGCCGGACCCGCTGGCCCGCTGAAGGCAGCAGCCTGTCATTGATGTCGAAATTCATCGTGTTCCTGCCGGAGGCACTGTCGAAACCGCGCGCGAAGCGATCATACGGATGTGAGCTGCTCGTCAGGTCTCCGTTGACGCGCCAGAGTCCCTTGCTGGTGGAGTCCGGATTCATCTGAGTTATAAACCGTTCATAGTTCCCAGGCCAAATCCCCCAACCGGAATCGTTGAATCCAGTCTGCGCTCTGCGCTGAGCCACCTGTCCCAAGATTGCCCTGTCTAGGTCATCCATCTTGGCACCCTGGCTGGCATAGGCCGCGCAGATCGACGTGTAGCGGGCGGTATTGGCCTTATTTGCCGGCGATCCATACGGTGGTGCTTCTGGAAACTTAGTTGTATCTTCCGAAGCGAGTCCTTCGTGGAATATGCAGAATCCGCCGCGGGCCGTTGGCGGGTCAAGTTCTGCCGCCCAGCTGTTGAAAAACCCAGCACTAGAGACAATATCATTAGCCGCCGCGCCCTCCATCACCGAACCACTCCAATCCCATATCGTCATGCCGGCGTTCAGTTGTTCTACCGCGCACCAGTACATGCCTAATTTGAGGTTGAGTTCGAAATAGGGTTTTTGCCAAGTCTGATCCATCTCGTTTACGGAGAAAAACTTGGACGGTGTATCCATGGAAAGCGCCTTGAACGAGTCCGGCACATTTCTGGATTCCGACAAATGGTGCCCGCGAACTTGTCCGCCATACTTTGCACCGAATCCGGACGTTACATTGGTCATCACCCAGTCCAACTCGGTCTGATAAGCAGGCACCTCGATATTCTGAAAGAGCAGTGGAATTTGAGGACCCGTGCCGTGCTGGAAGGCTTGGTCATAAACACTGAAAGCCCACAGCCGATAACTCTTCCAATCGTTGGGGCTAATTTGATACTCCACCGGAACGAATTCGACGTCCGAACCTTCATAAGGCTCTTCGTCCCCTGTGGCACCGGTATCCACGCGAACGAAAGAGACGTTATTCGCCAGATAAGCCGGAATCTCTTCTCGCAGATGTTTGCCAAGCGCCTGCACCATTTCTTCGAAGTAGATTTTAAATTCGGGATCCAAATAGTATCCATACGTATACGTAGGGCATACGATTTTTGGAACGCCCGCATCAAATATCCAAGACGGCATAGTCGCCGCAGAGACAGGCTGGATCTTGACGAAAAATCTCTGATTTTGATCGTAGGCCAACTGCAACAGGGTATCCAGCGCAGCCCAATTATAGGTGTTCCGGGTTGGATTGATTGCCGCCCACTCCGCCGCATATTCCTGACCCCGGACATAAGGATAAGCGGATATCGAATGCCCTCCTTCCCGGTCCCATACGCCGTAGGCATCACGCTGCAGTCCGAGCTCGGCGCGAAGCGAGAATAGCGGAGCCAGCGCCAGAGCGCCAAGGAGGAGAAAAGCCCTACTCACTGAACGTAACATACTACCAATTCGTTATTTAGCAAATTTATCTGTTGTGTGATGAAATCGAAAGGAAGATGCGCCCACCCCCGCCACACCATAACCAACGCCCTCCCGTCAGAGATACTAACTTAGCCTCAAATCGGACTGCTTTTTCCTAATCTGTTTCTTCATCCGCTTTCTTTCGCTTCCCCTTTTTCTCTTTGCCAGGTTTGGTTGCCTTCCCCGCTTCAGACATCATGGGCGTTTTTTCAGTCACCTCGGGGACCTCCAGTTTTCCGCGATGGACTTCAATCAGGCTGAAGATGTCATCCTTGTCATCGGTGTTCACTAGGGCGAAGTCCGCGCCCTTGGTTCCACCTTGGCGTAGCACCGCATCATCGACGGTGACCCTTTCATGGTGCCACTGCTTATCACCTTTCCCAGATACGTTCAGCGCCGTCTTCATACCCTCCTTGCCCGCGTCGTAATACAACTTCCAAGTCGAGCCTGCTGTCTTGTCATACCAAACGACACTCATCGTCATGACCTTCGGTTCACTACCTTCGGAGAAGCCCTCGTGCAGCTTGAAAAGCATCGTGTCTTTACCGGAAGCGTGCTCAAAGCCGCGGGCAAAGCGGGAGTAGATGGATGAGGTCGGAGTTATCGGACCGCCCACGCGCCATAGCGGAACCGACGTGGCATCAGCATCAATCTGATAGAGAAAGCGACCATAGTTGTCCGGCCAGATGTCCCAGCCTACGTCGTTGAATCCGGTTTGCGTGTCTCGTTGCCGGACTTGCCCAAGCAACAGTGCATCCTCGTCGTCCACCGCCGCACCATACTTGGCGTAGGCAGCGCAAATTTTCAGCATACGGTCCACGTTCTTGCGCTGGGCAGGCCCGAACTCGGCCTCGGGATACGCCTTGGTATCGGCGGCATCCAATCCTTTATGCAGGGCACAGAAGGCATCGGTGGCGGTCTTTGGGTAGATCTGTCCGGCGTAGCGGTTGAAAAAATAGAAGGAGTAGTCGAAGCCCTGTTCTTTGCACGCCTGCAAGGCGCTCTTGGTGACATCCCAGATACTCTGACCGCCATTAAGGGCGTTTACCGCCCCCCAGTAAAAATTGAGCGGGACGTTCAACTGATACCACGGCTTCTGCCAAGTTTGATCCATTTCCGAGCGTCGGAACAGCGTCAGTCCCTTCGGATCAAGGAGGTAGGGAGTCCACTGATTATACAAGGAGCGTTCGCCAGAGAGATGATGCCCGCGAGAAAGAGCTCCGTTCTTAATGCCAAAGCTGCCTTGGACGTGATGGGTCACCCAGTCCCACTCTTTGACGAAGCCCTCTTGGGCTTCGACTGGGTCTTCGTCCGATCCGATGACCGGTCCGATAGCGTTAAAAAGCAGATCGATTTTAGGCTGATCAGCACTCCCGGCGAAAATTTTCACAAACAAGTCGAAGGTCTCCAAGCGGAACTCCCGCCACGCGGGAGAGCTGCGAGGCAGATCATATTTACTCTCGATGGCTTTGCCTTTATAGGCGGTTTCATCACCGGTGCATCCGGTCTTGATTTGGATAAATGCAATACGCTCCTGTTTTTCGCGGGGATAACTGCGA
>CAJBSZ010000419.1 GCA_903958395.1 uncultured bacterium
GAAGACCTCTTGGATGGTGTCCAGGTGATTATCGGCCGGGTACTGCGGGCAACCGACGGCGGCACGGTCGAGTTCTCTGCGATTCCTTATTACGCCTGGGCACATCGCGGCCCCGGCGAAATGGCAGTGTGGCTCCGGCGCGGAAAGTAAACAACCACAGAGGCATACCTTGTCAGATTATGGAGAAAAAGAAACCAACATGACTTCTGCAACGACATCAAGCAAAGAACTTATTCAATCCTGCTTTCACTGGGAGGACGCGGCCGTCGGGCGATTGGCAGTGGACGTTCTGGACAATTGCGTTCTCGGCAAGATGTTTCCGCCGCAGGAGCCGCTGCGGCATAACTGGATCGGCCCGGGCGGCGGGTATCAGGGACAATGGCTCTGGGATACCATGTTCGTGGTTGATTTGCTCAGTATCTTTCCGGATACCCGACCGACAATTCGGGATGTATTCGAGAACTTCTGGGATTTTCAGGAGCGCTGGAACCGGGAAATGCCCGCGTTCGCTCACGGAATGATCGCGAATTTTCTCCAGCCCGGCAATCTCGACTGGTTGAAATTTCCCGCCTATTCGCAGATTCCCATCTTGGCCTGGGGCGTGGAACGGGTTTACCGGCGAAACGCCGACATGGAACTGGTCCGCCGGGCGCTGGCGCCGCTGGAAGCCTTTCATGACTGGTACTGGCGCGAGCGCGATGTGACGAATTCAGGTCTTGTGAGCGTCGGGGTTTACAGTCAGATCGCGCAGACGAATAGTATCGGGCAGGGTAACGGCTGGGATCCGGTTCAACAGGCCCGGTTTGAAACTTTTGACTTCGAAAGTAGCCTTGACGGTCTGCAACTGACCAGCCACCCTATGCGTCATAATAACGGCAGTGACGACAAGTGGTACGGCGACATCTGCCTGCCCGGGATCACGGCCTACTTGGTTCTGGCCGAGAGCTGCCTGGCGCGCCTGGCCGATATCGCCGGTGACGAAGCCATGGCCGTTCGTCGCCGGGAGAAGGCGGCCCGGGGCGCCGAGGCGGCGCGTCGGTATATGTGGGACGAGGAAGCCGGATTGTTCCTGGCCGTCGAGCGCGAAACCCTGAAGAAGATACCCGTGCCGACCATCGGCAGTTGGATTCCGCTGCACGCGGAAATCCCGACTGCGGCCATGGCGGCGCGGATGGCGGAAGCCTTTCAGACGCCAAGTTGGCAGACACCGTTGCCTGTCCCAACCGTGGATAGTCAGAACGCGCGCTACATCGCGGACGGATTTTGGCGCGGCGATGTCTGGCCTGCGACCAATTACCAGATCGCGGACGGTTTTGCGCGCTACGGCTACAAAGCCATTGCCGGCGATATTGTCGATAAAACCATTGCCAACGCCATGACCAACGGTATTAGTGAACGCTATAATTCCGTCACCGGTAAGGCGCTTGGGGTCCAGTTCCTTGGCATGACGTGCACCGTGCTGAGCATGATGCTTGATGGATTCACTGAAAACTATGAACTCAAGGTTCGACGCTGACACAGAAAGACATGAAAAGGAAAATGTCCATGGGCAAGGCGGGGTTAGTTTGGCCGGCGATTATGATTTTTTCGGCGGCGGTCTTTGCGGATCCAGCGAACGGGCCGATGGATGAGGCTCCGGCGCAGTGGGACGGGCCGGCGCTCGACATGCCGGCCGATTGTGATGTGCTGCGCGACTGGGGCGAAGCCAGCCCAGCGGTACTAACGGATATGGGCAAGTTGAATGGTTTCTACCGCTATACCCAGCTTCAGGGTCATCTCGTGCAGGACGGGTTGAATCTGTACAAAGTACCGGATTTTTGGTGTGTCGGCAGCGATTTTCCGTACCGGAAGAAGGGCGGCGAGCGCGAGGTGTTCTTCGTGGACGAGATTTCCATCACCCGCTTTCTCGGCGGCTATCCGCAGCACTGGAAGCACAACGGGAGGCAACTTCCTGAAAATGACCTGGCCTATCTCGACGCGCGTGGGAACGTGCGGTATCGGCTGGAAAAAGTTCTGGAACGGATCAAGCCCTATCTCGACAACGGTTACCGGCGTTTCATTATTGGCATCGAAAACATTCCCTGGGCCCTGTCGCGCGATCCGTCGAAGGTCGGCCCTTACGGTTCGACTGAGCCGCCGCGCGATTGGGTCGAATGGCGCGCCTTCGTCAAGGCCGTGTGCGAAGAACTGAAACGGGTTTGTCCCGTGGAAACGAAACTGAGATTCAAGATCGGCAATGAGTACAACCAGAAGAAGTCTTTCACGGGCTCGCACGAAGACTACTTGAGGCTCTATGACTACTCGGCGGCGGCCATCCGGGCGGTGTTTCCGGAGGAGGAAATCATGCCGGGCGAAATGGGTGGAGGCGCTTCCGGCCCGGATAATGCGGTGGACTATCCAAGGCTGTACGACCATTTTGTCTCCGGCACCAACTATGCCGGCCTCCCGGAGCCTTCGCCGGTCTCGGTGCTGGCCCGCTCGTCACATTCCTTTCCGGCTAAGAAGGATCTCAGCCCCAAGGAACGGGTGCGGGTTTCCGTGGACAGCCTGAAAGAGGTTCTGGCCGGCAAACCGAAGACGTTCGTGAATGGCTTGAGTCTGGAGTATCACCAGTTCGGCGTTCTCGGTACCCGTTTTTCGGAGTCCGCGCATCCCGTGGATGCCCGCACGGCATCCTGGCAGTTTCAGGTGCTGTTTCGCTCCAAGGCCTCTGGCTATATGGACAAGTGCTGGTCATGGGACAAGGCGGAGCGGGTGCAGCAGACCCAAACCAACGACACGCATATCCTGAACGGGATTGGCTGGCTCTACATGATCCTCGACAACCTGCAAGGCGACCAGACCTATCTGCTTGGCGCCTTTAAGCCGCGGGGCGCCGACTGTGATGTCACGGCGGCGGCGTTTGTCAACGATCGGCGCGTCACGTTGATTCTCGGCTCCTGGACCCGCGATCCGGACGCGACCAACGGTATTCCGGTGCACGTGAAGATCCCTCGTTCCATTCTTCCCTTCGAGATCAGTCTGCGGCAGGCCAAAGCGGTTTCCTCAACCGACGCGGAAAACGTTTACCGCGAAATCCGGCGCGACTTGGCGGCGGAAGGCAACTTGCAACCGGTATTTGTCGCGCATCCGAAGGCGCTGGCAACCGTCAAAGACATGGCCGCCGATTACCCGGCGGCCCGCGTCATGATCTTCCGGAATCTGGAGAGATATCAGCTCATTCAACAGAATAGCCTCAGGCTGAAGACCCTTCCGGAAGGCAAGGCCACGCTGAAAACAGTCCCGCAGGTTTCTCCAGTCGAAATCGGCGCAAATCTTATGCCCGACGAAGTCATCGTGCTGGTTTTTGAAGGGAAACATTTTTGAAAACCCCTCTGGAGGCTTGCAAAAGAGAAGTCGGACTGTGGAAACGCTGGCCACCCCTGCAAGTCGGCGAAATGCAGGGCAGCAAGGTGAATGAAACCAAAACGTATTCGATTGAAACGACTTCGACAGATTTACGGGTTTGCCCCGCAGGGGTGATTGTCTACAATAATAGACATGAAGAGAACGTCGTGTGACCCGAAGCAGTCTGTCGGGTGGCGAAAGGTTTGAAGTTGAGCACTGAAACAGCAAAGGAGGACATGGCTATGAAGAGACGGATGAACACCATGATGATGAGCATGTTCGGGGTGGCAATAATCGGTTTGGCACTGGCGGCGAGTTCGGCGCAGGCGGCGGAGTTGATTGTCTACGAGGGGTTTGACCTGACGGACCGGGCCAATGGCGCCGATCTCGACGGCTCGGCTGGGGGCAGTTCCAGCATCGGTCTCACCGGCACATGGGAAACGACGGCTGCCAACAACATGACCTATCAAAGCAGCGGGTTGTCTTGGACCTACGAGGATCCTGATGTGTCGCCTGTCGGAGGCGCGGTTAATAGCGGCCAGACGAGCCAGGGTTATGTCAAGGGCGGACGCAATTTGCCGGCGCTCAGCGGCTCGACGGTCTGGGGCAGTTTCCTGACAAAGGGTTCTGCTTTGACGGGTCCAGGTTCCCCATTAGGCTTGCCGGTTGGCGGAACCACTTTAGATTCTCTGTACGGTGAGTTCTGCATAGAACCCAAGGGCTACAATTCGCAATCGACAATTGCGGTCGATGCAACGGCTCGTCTAAACGCGACTGCCGGTTCATCGTGGATGAGCGTAAACACCACCTATATGGCACTGTTCAAGATCGACAATATCAATGTGGATGGTGCCGATGTAGGCGTCAGTCTATGGCTGATGACCCAGGGGCAGTATGACAACCTGATTCGCCGTGGAGTATCGGAGGATGTGCTGGAAGCCGGTTTGAACAGTGCGACACTCGGTACCGCTGACAGTCAACTGTGGGGCCGCGTTCGCGGCAATTATGACTTGGCCCCCGGCAATGCCGTCTCCTGGGCGGCGGGCCATTGGTTGCGCATGATCAACAATACGGCCAACAATGCCGTAACATTCGATGAGATTCGTCTGGCCACGACTCTGGGAGCGGCCGCCGTAATTCCCAAGCCTAAAGGCACCGTGGTCTTCATCCGCTGAGGGTTGGTTGGCACGAAACGACAAGCTAACGCGACTTTTGGCCCGTTGCGTGCCCAGCATTCTTCCCGTATAGTCCTGATTTCGGCGGAAGCTAGGGCCTCTGCCTCCATGGACTCGGGAACACCGCATGAACGACGCAAATCAAGAACTGCCGATTTCGAAAAAAATATGGTACGGCGTGGGCTATCTGCCCGATTCAATCCTGAACAACATCTATGGCAGCCTCATTTTCATGGTCTACAACGTTGAGCTCGGCTTGACCGCCGCGGCGATCGGCACGGTCGGGCTGATTATCCGGCTTTGGGACGCGTTCAACGATCCATTTATCGGCAACCTGTCCGACAAGACCCAGTCACGGTGGGGGCGCCGCCATCCCTACATGGTCGGTGGCGCTATCTCCGGGGCCTTGGCGATGCTTCTGCTTTGGAATCCGCCGCTGGGGCTGGGCGCAACCGGTCTGTGGTGGTATTTGCTGCTTTCCGCGTTCTTGTACTACACGGCATTCAGTCTCTACAGCGTGCCTTTTTTCGCGCTGGGGCTGGGCCTGTCGTCAAACGAAAAAGACCGTGACGGCCTCATGGGGTGGCGCGTGGCGGCGAATAATCTGGTGCTGTGCGCGATCGTGCCTGTCGTGCCGATGCTGATCTACAACGGATGGATTGGCCGATCCCCGATGGAATCTCTCTCTCGCATCGCCCTGATTCTCGCCGCCCTCATTACCATTGCCGGATTGCTCGCAGCGCGTTTCCTGCCGAAGTCCCAAACGGAGCCTGGGGCGGACGTCAAGGCGCCGGGACTCATCGACGGGTTCAAGTGCGTCTTTACGAACCGCCCGTTCCTCATCGCCACCGGGATCGTCTCGTTGGCTCTGGTCGGCCTGATCGTGGGGTTGTGTACGGTTTTCTATCTGAACCTGTCAGTGGTCTTTACGGAGGGGGAGCTGACGGCCCGCAAGGCGGCCGCGACCCGGCTCGGGGCAATCACGGGCTTTGCGGGGGCGCTTACCGGCATGGTCATCGCGCCGTTTGTGGCTACGCTCGCCGGCCGCATCGGTCGCAAGCGCCTGCTTGCGGTCGCGATCGGCCTGATGATCCTGTCGTTCTTGCTGACGCCTTGGCTCTTTACCCCCCTGATGCCTTATCTGCAAGTGGTCTTTAACATCTTGTTTATGTCCGGTATCACCTGCGTATTTGTCCTGACCGCGCCGATGGTTGGCGAAGTGTGCGATGTCGACGAAATCGACAATGGGTTCCGCCGCGAAGGCATCTTTACGGCCATGTTCAATCTGGGCTTCAAGATCAGTATCGCGCTCAGCTCGCTGGTCAGCGGGTTGCTGATTTCCGGATCCGGCTTCAATGCGGAGTTGTTGGAACAAACGGATGCGACCGTTTCGTTTCTGCGGTGGTCCTTTGCGCTCCTGCCCGTGATTTTCTTTGCCCTGTGTCTCTATCTCAATGCGATCTATCCGTTGAGCACTGACGTGATCAACCGGCTCCGCGAAGAGAAGAGCGCTAAGGGCTGTGCTGCGACCGGGTCTCGAAAATAGCGTCTTAAGGGAGGCATATGGCGATTGATTTTAGCACGCAACGATGGCAGGCCACGCGGTGGAATTACGAGCAGTGGTGGGCGGGAAGCCTTGCCCGGCCTTTATTGAATTTCACGTTAAAAGGGTGCGCAGCCGACCGGCCGGAGCAAAAACTGCCCGACCACTGGCTTACCGCCAAGTATGACCTGACCATTGCGGCGGAGGCTATCGTGGACCGTTGGGATTACAACCTCGGCACCCAGCGTTTCCTGGGCGATGCGTTTCCGTGTGTGTTCCCGAATTTCGGGCCGGGAGTGGCAGCGGCCTTTCTTGGAGCGCGACTCGATTGCGGCGAGGATACGGTTTGGTTTCATGCGCCGGAGGATCGGGAGGTCGGGGATTTGAAATTCGCATTTGACCCCGGCAATCCATGGTTCCGGCGGATTCGCGAGCTGGGTCGGGCGGCGGCGGAACGCTGGGGCGACATGGTGCAACTGCAGACGACTGATCTTGGCGGGAATCTTGACCTGCTCGCGACATTTCGCCCCGCGGAGAAATTGCTTTTTGATCTTTACGATCACCCCGAGGCGGTCAAAGCCCGAACCTGGGAGTTGCATGACGCATGGTGGAAATATCACGACGCGTTAAGCGCTATGCGGGCGGCCGGCACCGGTTACAGCGCCTGGGCAAACCTCTATTCCCGCGAGCCCTACTACATGTTGCAGTGCGACTTCAGCTACATGATCGGTCCGGAGATGTTCGAGGAATTCGTGAAACCGGAACTCGCGGCCACCTGCCGGCGCTTGACGAATCCGTTCTACCATCTGGACGGGCCTGGACAACTCGCTCATCTTGACAGCCTTTTGTCGATCCCCGAGTTGAAGGGGATTCAATGGATTCCCGGGGCTGGCGCGCCCAAACTGGAGCATTGGCCGGAGGTTTTCCGCAAAATCCGCGACGCGGGCAAGCTCATCCAGGTCTGGAGCTGCGAAGCCGAGTCGGATATCGGGATCATCGACGTGATGAGCGAGCAGTTGGGGAGCGCGGAGGGCATCATCGTCATCGGGACCATCCGCCCCGACCAGGAGCGCGAGGCGACGGCGCTGCTCGAAAAATACGGCGCCTGCCCGGCCTAGGGGCGACGCAGCAGCAAAGGAGGGAAGCATGACGGGCAAGGAGATTATTCGGGCCTTATTGAGGGGGGAGCGTGTTCCACGTCTGGCTTGGGTACCGCTCATCGATCCCTATACACGTTCCGGTTTTAGCGAACCACTTAGGAGCATGGAGGTGTTTGAACTGCAGCGGCATTTCGGCGCGGATTTGTACCGAGGGTGTTCGGGGGAGGAAGTCCGTTACGATTCGGCCATCAAGCATGTTCGAACCGAGTGGGGCGACGGTGGCATCTTGGATGTTTATGAAACTCCGAAGGGGCGGCTTCGCGAGGTTCACACGTTCAATGCGGCATCGCCCTACATTCCCTTCCCGACGGAGCCTCTGATCAAGAATTGGGAGGATCTTGATGCCTACCTGTGCCTGGTGGAGCATTCCGAAGTGTTTGCAAGCCACGGCAAATGCGAGGATGTCATCCGCCGACATCCCGAGGCCATGATATCGGCGGCCATGCCGGACACTCCCTTGGCGATGTTGATGACCAAGCTGATCGGCGTGGAAACGTTCGTTTACATGCACATGGAGGATCCCGATCGTATGAAGACGGCCATGGAGCGGATGCAGTCGAAGAACGTCGAGCGTTGCAGGGCGGCGGCTGCCGGACCTTGCGAGCTTTTCATCTCGTACGAGAATACCAATACGACCTGTTTTGGCGTCCGGTGGATCGAGGAGTATGAATTACCTTGTTTGAATGAATACGCCGACGTTTGCCATGCCGCCGGCAAACACCTGCTTGTCCACATGTGCGGGCATATCGAAACCGTCGTCGCTCGAATCGCGGAGAGCCGCATTGACGGCGTTATTGACGTGGCGCCCCCGCCTACGGGGGATTGCCGCATTCCGGGGGCGGCTTCGACCCTCGCGGCCAGAGGCAAGCTGTTCGGGGGCGGGATCGAGTGCAACACGTTTTTGCTGAAGGATGCCGACCTATTCGAGCGGCACGTGCGGGACCTGGTGGACTCTATTCCCGACACGAGTTCGTTCCTGCTGGGCAGCGGCGATGCCGTCCCGCAGGGGACTACCGAGGAAAATCTTCACAGGGCGCGTCGCATCGCCCATGGCGCATAATCAATCCAGTGACGCCCCGCCCGGACCCGGGCGCCGCAGGTCCGAGGGCGACTTGCCGGTGCGGGCCTTGAACACGCGGCTGAATCGTGCGGGATCCTGGAATCCGCAGGCATAGGCGATTTCGGAGACCGAGAGATTTCTGGCGTGGAGTAGCCAGATCGCCTCCTCAATCCGGCATGACTCGATGAATCGGCGGGGGGTTCCCCCCGTTTCCTGATGGAATTGGCGGATGAAACGCGCCCGTGACATCCCCACATGCCGGCCTATCTCTTCGACGGTCAACGGTTCAGGGAAGTGTCGGGAGATGAAGTGCATGGCATTGCGGATGCGCGCATCCATGGAGGCCTGGCGGCTATTGGGGTTGATCGTGTGGCACCAGAGCAGGATATCCTCGATGATGTTCATGACCATTTGGTCCTGTAACTCCCAGGCGCTTCTGCAGATATCGGCGGCTTTTTGAAATTTCCCCGCGATCTGTTTTCTTAGCCGCGGGGGAATGATCATGCGCATGGCTCCGGGATAGAGCTCCGGCCAATCGAGCAATAGGGCTTCCCAGTGGCCGCGAGGTGCGAACAGGCAGAAATAACGATTCCACTCCTTGCAATTTGCGCTTTGGCCAAAATTCAGTGGGGTGCCGGGTTTTATCAGCAAGGCATGGCCCGCTTCCATGCGGTCCGTTCGCCCGCTCGGGCGCAGCACATCCTCGCTTCCCCGGGTCGTGTATTCCAACACCCATGCCGGGATTCCCGAGGCGATCCGGCACCAGCGCTTGGACTCCGGGTCGTGCTTGTGAGTGAGGTGCCGGAGCACGATGGGATTCAAGTTGGCGACATTTGCGTGCATCTATTGGCCTCCAGAGTGTTGCGATTGGCGCATGACTAATGTGTCAAGCCGAAGTCGTGCTGTAAACGCAAAAATGTGACCGCGGCACGAAACGACAAGAGAATGACACTTTCGATCCGTTGTCGCCTGGAGCGCGAATGGCTATAGTCAAAGGAGATCGCGCCGGTCTCCGCGGGTGCACCTTTGGGGGATAAGCGGGGAGCGCTTGAAGCACGGGTGGGATAGCAGCGTGGAGTTGGATCATGGCATTTCCTGAAAACTTTGTTTGGGGAGCGGCAACCTCGGCATACCAGATCGAGGGGGCGGCAAACGAGGAGGGGCGCGGCGAGAGCGTGTGGGACATGTTTTGTCGGCAACCCGGCAGAGTGCATGAAGGATGCACGGGTAGAACCGCCTGCGATCACTACCATCGTTACAAGCACGATGTGTCCATCATGCACTCCCTGGGGATTCCGGCTTACCGGTTCTCGGTTTCCTGGCCGCGGGTGCTGCCCGCCGGCACGGGCGGGGTGAACGCCCCGGGCCTCGCTTTTTACGACCGGCTGGTTGATGAGCTGCTTACGGCCGGGATTCAGCCGTGGGTGACCTTGTTCCATTGGGATTTTCCCTATGCCTTATACTGCCGCGGCGGCTGGTTGAATCGTGAGTCCGTGGAGTGGTTTTCCGACTATGCCCAAGTCGTCGTGAGGGCGCTTTCCGATCGGGTAACCCATTGGCTCACGTTCAATGAACCGCAGTGCTTTGTCGGCTTCGGGCACCTGAGTGGGGTTCATGCTCCAGGCGTGCGTCACGGGTTGCGGGAGGCGCTGTTGGCCGCGCATCATGTTCTGCTGGCGCACGGCCGCTCCGTGCAAGCCATCCGCGCCAATGCGGTTCGATCCCCGTGCGTGGGGTGGGCGCCGGTAGGCGCCGTTAGCGCGCCTGTCGATCCAGCCGAACCGGCCGACGTGGAGGCGGCGCGACACGCCTCATTCGCTCTCCGTCCACTGGAGGGGCCCTCGGACAACGCGCTTTTCAACACCACATGGTGGGCCGACCCTGTCGTTTTCGGACGCTATCCCGAGGACGGCCTCAAACGCTTCGGGGATGCCGTGCCGGACGCTACGGCGGATGACATGAAGACGATCGCCCAGCCGCTGGATTTCTACGGAGTCAACATCTACAGCAGTTCCGTCATCGGGGCCCGCGCCCAGGACGGCCATCCGGTCACGGCTTTGAAGTGGCCTGTTACGCCACAGTGTCTCTATTGGGGGCCCCGATTCCTCTTCGAACGGTACGGATTGCCGCTGGTGATCACGGAGAACGGCATGTCTGGAATTGACTGGGTCTCGCTGGATGGAAAGGTGCATGACCCCCAGCGGATCGATTTCATCGCGCGGCATTTGAACGAATTGCGACGGTGCATCGCCGATGGCGTTGACGTGCGGGGCTACTTCCATTGGTCGCTATTGGACAACTTCGAGTGGGCGGAAGGCTACAAGGAGCGCTTTGGGCTGATCCACGTTGACTTCGCGACTCAAAAGCGCACGCTGAAAGATTCGGCCTATTGGTTTGCTGAAGTCATCAAGACGAACGGAAAACTGCCCGCCGACCATGTTTGGCCGCGGCGCGGCAACGGGGAGGACAAGCATGTCATATGAGGCATTAACCAGTCGCCTGGCCCGGGGCTGGAACACCTGGCATGTGAAGAGCATGCTTACCCATGTCCTGCTGCCCGAAGCCATGGCGTTGCAGCTTGGCATCAAGGAATACCGTGGGGGCCAGCATCTCCGGGAATTTATCAAGGGGCTCATTGACATCAGGCCGGGCGTGAGAACCTACGACGGGTCCTACACGGATCTCACGCTCCAGTGGGAAGGCATCGTCCTCCGCGTCCAAACCGGCATCGAGGATGGGGATCTGCTCGTTCTGGCCTCGCCTCAGGTCATGCAAAGAAAACCTGCGCTTCTTACCGTCGAGGGCGGCATGCTTTGGAACCGGCCGGGACAGTGGCGGCTTGACGGTCACCGGCTTTGCGGAGAGGCGGGCGGGCAGCGATTGGTGGTTCAGGCCACGACCGAGCCAGTCTGCGAGCCGCATTGTTGGGCCTTGACGCCGTATTTGGCATTACCGTTGGACGGACCGGTTGGCCTCAGCACCGGGCGCCGGCGCGATTTGGCTGAGATTCAACAGGCCCTGGAGCGCCTTCACGCCGCCGAAGCGTCACGCGCGGCGGCGTATGGCGACCTGGCCGAGGTCTTCCGCGTCTCGCGCGCTGCCTTAGCTTGGAACACCATCTATGACCCGTTGCGGAATCGGGTCATAACGCCGGTCACCCGCGCCTGGTGCGGACAGGGCTGGTTGCTGTTCGAGTGGGACACCTATTTCGCAGCCTACATGTTTGGACTGGATGGCCGCGACCTGGCTCTGGCCAACGCCATTGCCATGACCCGGGAAATTACCGAGGAGGGATTGGTCCCGAATTCGGTCAACGCCAATGGATGGGTGACTCGCGACCGGTCCGAGCCGCCCGTTGGCGCATGGGTGTGCTTGGCGCTCTACCGGCGCTGGCCGGAGCGCTGGTTCCTCGAAGAAGTGTACGGCGGTCTGTTGCGCTGGAACCGGTGGTGGTGGGAGGCTCGGCGGGAACGTGGCTTGCTCTGCTGGGGTTCCACGCCCTATGAGCCGACCGTCGGCAACGCCTGGGAAAGCAAAGGGGTAAACGGCCGCTTTGGCGCTTCGCTCGAGTCCGGTCTCGATAACTCGCCGATGTATGACGACGTGCCGTTCGATCCCGTGACGCATCGCATGAAACTCTGGGACGCGGGCCTGAACGGATTGTACGCGGCCGACTGCACGGCTTTGGCCGAGATCGCCATCGTGCTCGGCCAGGATGCCGACGCGACGGAACTTCGTCAAAGGGCAGACGCCGTCAGGACCGCCCTTCGCGAAAGGTTATGGTGCGAGGACCGGGGACTCTTCCTGAACCGCCGCACGGATACCAACGAGTTCAGCCACCGGATCTCGCCCACCAACTTTTATCCCTTGCTGGCGGATGCCGCCGCTCCCGAGCAGGCGAAGCGGATGATTGCCGAGCATTTTCGCAATCCGGACGAATTCTGGGGCGAGTGGATGTTGCCTTCGATCGCCCGCAACGATCCGGCCTTTCCCGAGCAGAGTTACTGGCGCGGAAGGGTGTGGGGGCCCATGAATTTCCTGGTTTACCTCGGCTTGCGGCGCTATGACGGACTGCAGGAGGCGAGGAGGGCGCGTCTCGACCTGGTGGAAAAATCCAAGGCCCTGCTTCTGAAGAACTGGGTTGCCCGCGGCCACGTCCTTGAAAACTATAATGCCGAAACCGGCGACGATGCCGTCGCGCCTGGGGGGATGGGCGGCGATTCGTTCTACTACTGGGGCGGTCTGCTCGGAACGATCGCCCTGATGGAGTCTGGTTTCTATTCAAGGAGTGAAGTGCAAGCATGACATCGAAAGAACGAATCGTGGCGGCGTTGACCGGCGAGCCGGTTGACCGACTGCCCTTTTGCCCCTTCCTGGCTTACGTATGGGAGTTTTTTTCGGCAGAGATCCAGGAGGCAGGGCACCTCGCGTTCCATCACGCAATCGGCGCCGACCCCCTTTGGCGTGGAGCTCCCTGCCCAACCCGTTTCATCGAACCCGCCGGGGTCGCACACGAAGAGTTCCCGGAAGACGGCAAAATCGTGCATCTCATTCGCACACCCGTCGGGGATTTGCGTTACGCGGTCGCGGCGAGTACGGAGGGGAACACCCATTTCCTCGTCGAACACCGGTTGAAGAGCGAAGACGACTTCAAGATCCAGGCGTGGATCGAGGAACATCGGAGAATCGAGGGCAATCCCGAGGCGGTAGCGGCGCATTTCGCCGGTGAGGGGCGCGAGGGACTTTCTCTCGGAATGCTCGTCCCCCGAATGAAATCGGCATTCCAAACCCTGGTGGAGGAGTACGTGGGCACCGAGGAACTGGCCTATGCCATGAGCGATTTCCCGGAGACGGTGGACATGCTGTGGCGGACGATGGTGGAGCGGGACATGGAAGCCGCCGCAATGGCCGTCGACTCCCCCTACGACTACTTCATCACCTGGGAGGATTCCAGCACGCAGAATTACACGCCTGTCACGTATGACCGCTGTATCGGTTCCGAGATCGCCCGGTGGTGCAACATTCTGGCGCCCGCCCGCAAGCACTACATTCAGCATGCCTGCGGTCACCTCAGGGCACTATTGGGGACGATGAGGAACACCGGAATACTTGCCGTCGAAAGCCTTTCGCCGCATCCTACGGGAAATATCACCTTGGCCGAGGCGAGGGCCATTGGCGGTTCGCGTCTCGGAATCATCGGAGGTATTGAACCCACCGAGTTCCTGCGGCTTCCCTTGAACAGGCTCGGCGATTACGTGGAACAGGTCATTGCGGACGGCCAGGGCGGCCCTTTCGTCCTCGCCAACTCCGATTCCTGTCCCCCTGGCGTAACGGTCGAAAAGTTCAAGCGGGTGGCCGAGGTGGCGCGTGCGTGGCAGCCGTGACGACCGCCCGGATCGAAACGTGTCTCGTCACGCTTTACGTCGGAAAACAAAGGAAAGCAGCAGCATGATCTGGAAATCAATGGTCGCGGCGATCATCCTGGTCGGGGGGGTGTCAGGCTTTGAGACAAAAGCGGCGGAAGGCGGAACATCGTTTGCCGATGCGGTTGTTTTCGGCAGTCTCGAAAGCGAACGATCGCATGGCCTGATGAGCCGCGGGGATGTGAAGGTGGAGACGCTGGCGATTGAGATGGGAGGCTACGAAGAAACTCGCACGGTGCGTACCGTTGCGGGAAAAGGCTCGGCCGTCAGCGTGCGGCTTCGCTCCCTCGAGCCAGGAAAGCGGCTGCTCCTCGAAGTGCAGGAAGTGCATGATCGGCGGCCGCATGCTTTCGGCTACACGGTGCTGATCGCCGGCCAGGAACTCTATTTCCGGACCTATGAGGAGTATGGGGCCGGGCCCAATCATTACTTCATCGAGGTCGGGCCGGAGTTGCTTCCGCCCACGGGGTCGGTTGAGGTGACGTTTCGCTCGGAGAGCAACATCCCGTTCAGCCTGGGGCGCCTCTGGGTGTATCACGACTTCTTCAGCCGGGTCGCCGAAGCGGAGAACGTGTATCGGTCGATGGGGTTGGTGGGCGCCAAGTTGGCCAAGGCCGTGCCAAAGCCCGAGTTTGCCTGTTATTCGCCAATAGGCACTTTGGGAATCGCCCAATATTGCGCTCCCACCGAGCAAGTTCGCGGCCACGTGTTTCCGATTCTGCGCGCAGGTGCCGCAGCGGGGGAATTGACGGTATGGCAACCGAACGGCACGGCGTGGGGCGGCAAGCCCAGCGGGCCGGACGGGCGCGGCGGGTATTTCAGCGATCCACGTTATAGTACCCTTATCTACGACGCGGAAGCCGGAAGCTACCGCCCATCCTGGCCCAACATGTGGGGCAATACGGCCTGGCCGACTTCCGAAAGCCGGTGGATGAACCAGTACCTGGAACGGCGCTTTGTCATGGCGATGACAGGCGTGATGGACGAGCTGGATCTCCTCAAGGGCCATGGCAGGCCCGCCTCCCTGGTCGTGGTTAGGGAGTGGACGCCGGAGGTGGCTCAGGTTTCGCCTCATTCAGCCCAACGAGCCGCCCGGGATGGGATTGTCCTGGATCCCGCCGATGGCCTGAGCCGCGACGAACGGTTGTGGCTGTACCGGCAGGGAGTGCAAAGGTGGCGGGAATATGGCGCCGGCACCCGTGCGGTTTTTCTCCGCGACAGCGTCTTGATCGACCGGGGAGAAGTTCGCCTGCCCGAAACGCAGGTCCGGGATAATCTGTATTTGCAGACCGATTTTCTGACCGCCTGGCCAATGGACGACTCGCGCTGGAACGGCGGGCAATTGGGGATGATTCCCGGGTTGTGGAGTAGCGGGGAAATGGGTAAGGGGACGGAATACAAGGATATCGCCATGTACGACTATGTGCGAGCCCGCGGCCGGCTCGCCATGGTCAACATGGAGCGGCCCATTCTCAAGCAGGATTTCAGCGTGCTTAAAAACCACTATCAGCGCGGCTTCCAGTTCGTCGTACTCTTCAACGATGACAAGGAGGACGCCAAGCTGATCCGGGCGGTCGACCGGATCGACGATGAGCCGGCGCTGCCGCCCGTGCACCGGGAGCCGACGGTGCTGGCATTGGATTTCCCGCGGGATCAATCGCTGGGGGCGCCGGAACAGGTGACGGTGGCAAAAAACCTCCACATCCTTCATCGAGGCCAATTGCGCGTCGGAGAAACCCGCGCGCCGCGGTTGGCCGTCCAGGATAATTCCCGCCCTGGGGAGATTGTTTATAAGCTGGAAAATGGGGGGATGCCATTCCCGGTTGGCCTTAACTTGAATCTAGAAGGGCGGATTTCGAAGATTCCCGGCAACCGAATTGAAATCCATGCCGGCCCCACGGTCGAAGCCATGGCGCCGGTCCGCGTCCTAAAGGGCGAAGACCTTCCCTGTCCAGACCATTGGGCTCCACATATGACCTCGGAAACCACGGTTGACCTGGGCAACGGCATGGTGGGTCAAAAGCGCTATTTCCTGCGGCTCGTTATTCATTCGCCGAGCGCGACGGATGCGGCTTTCCTGTTGGCGCTGCGCATCGGAAGCCAGTGGCCGCAAAAGAGCGGTTATGTTGCGCATGACCCCGCTTTGACGGTTCGGCAGAGCCGTATCATGCAGCTCTGGGTGCAGGATCGGGCCTTGGCGGATAATATGCTCTGGGAATATGCCCGATGTGCGCTGGCCGGCGTCGGCGCCGATCCTGGTGACGGGCGACCGCAAGCGGCGCCGCGACTGGCGTCGCATGGCGAGGCGCTCGCCCGCGAGCATTCGGTCTATGGGCGGGCCGAGGACCTCTACGAGCGGGGTTGGTATCGCAGTGCCTACAACCTTCTTTGCGGTGAGCTCAGCCAGGCCTTGCCGGCCCGCTATGTGGTTCGCGGCCATGGCAGGCTGGGCGCTCATCCGGTGGAGGTCGTCCTGCCGACAGCCGACCAGATCACGGTGCTCACGTTGCATGCGGTTTCTCCACAACGGGTCGAGTTCCATGTTAACGGGGACGGCGATCGTCAAACTGTGCAGCTTGCGTTTCCAGGTCTGGACCCCGCCCGCAAATGGCGCATCGAAACGCTTGATCTCAATCGTTACGCCGTGGTGCCGTCCGCGGTTGCCACCGGGGCGGCCGTGCCGCTGACCCGCGAGAATGGCCGGGTGGCCGCGAGTGTGGAACTCCGCAACCCCGTCCCGCCTGCCCGCCAATGGCCGTCAAAGTTGACCGCCCGTTATCTCGGGGGAAATCGACAGCGAATCCAGGTTGACCTGCAAGATCTTGAAATGATGCGTTACCAGGAATCCCTGGAGCTTTCGGTTGCCAAGGAGGTTGCCGTCAGCCGCGCGGCCGCGCGGCTGCCCCTGCCGGGCGCGGGCGCAACGGATTGGCCCGAACCGCTCGATCTCGTGGAACTGACCCTCGACGATGCCGGCGCGGTCACCCGGATCGAGGCCCGCTACGGCCATGACCGAGGCCGCATCAAGGCGTTTTATCCACCCGTGCTGATCGGCGCCGACTTGGATGCCTTGGCGGTGGGGGGGATCGAACTCGACAACGGCAACCGCTACGAATTCGATTTCCATAGGAGCCACGGCACCACCTTCGATACCGTCGGCCTGCATGAAACCATTCTCAACTACAGTTTCCCGGACCTGGCACAGGCGCTTAAGCCGGGGGAGGCGGTGGAGTTGACCTACTGCCCTTATGCCGGCGATGGGGGCCGCCCGCGGCTGCGCAAGGTTACCCAGCGCTATGGGGTGCTGCTTGCCGAGGATTTCACGAAGACCGAGTCGGACGAGTGGAAGCGCAGGACGCTCGAAGTGAATGGCCTTGAGGTCATTCCCCACAGGCCTGAACCGAACTATCTTTACGATGTCGTCGTCCGCATGTTGAGGCCGACCGAGCCGTTTGTGCCCGGGCAGGTCATCTACCGGATCGAGAGCGGGCAACCGCTGGGGGCCACCGCGTTGGAGTTTGCCGCCCGTGCCTTTGAGGACTCGAGCGTGGCGGAATTCTTTGTCAGCGCCGATGGCAAGGAATGGAGCAAATGCGGACAGTTTGACAGCCGCTGGCCGAACAGCTATTCGCAGTCGCTGCGAGATTTGCCGCCCATGACGCTTGACCTGACCCCGGCGGTCAAGGGGTTCAGCGGCTTCTTTCTGAAGCTGCAACTGACCACCGGCGATGCCGACGGTCGCTTTTGTTTTGCGCGGTTCCGGGTGCTGACTGCCGGTGATGGAGAGTAATGACGTGCGATTGCCTGAGCTGTTGTGTAACATCGTCACAAAGGAATTGAGCATGAAAAGGATAGCCCTTCGTGTCCGGTTTGTTTTATTTGGGATTGTTTTCTGTTGCATTGCGAGTCCGGTTCAGGCCCTTGAGATGTGCTGGGTTTTCGGCTCAGGCATGGTCCTGCAGGCGGACCGCCCGGTGCCGGTGTGGGGGAAAGCCCGCCCGGGCGAGCAGGTTGTTGTGCGCTTCGCGGGGCAAGCGGCGAGCGCCAAGGCGGATAGCGAAGGGAACTGGAATCTGAAACTCAATCACATGGCCGCCTCCCCCCTGGGGCGTGACATGCGAATTGAAACAATCTCGGCCATTACCCTGTTTACCGACGTGCTGGTGGGAGATGTCTGGGTCTGTTCAGGTCAATCTAACATGTTGACCCCCGACATGCAGAATGCCACGGGCGCGGCAGAGGAACTGAAGGGGCCTGGAAATCCACTGGTGCGCGCCTTTTCCACCTGGCCGCATATATGGGCCGCCCAACCCGATACGAATAATTTCCCCGGATCGCCATTTCCTAACCGGTCGAACCTTACGGTGGCGCCCAACTATTACCGGTGGGAACCCATTGGCGGGCGTACGGCGGCGGTTTCCTACTATTTTGGGAAAATGCTGCAGCAACAGACGGGGCGGCCGATCGGTTTGATCGTGGCGGCCGTCGGCGCTTCATCGGGGGAATCCTGGCTGCCTTGGAGCGCGCTGAATGCGGAGTTGGAATTTTCCGCCTATGCGCTGCAAAGCCGCGACTATGTTGAAAACTTCGAGAGAAACGAGAAGCAACTGGCGCAGGAGATCGAAGCCTGGGAAAAGCGCCGGGCCGCCGCGCAAGCCAAGGGCGAGCCGTTTGCGGAGGCCAAACCGGCGGCCGGCGGCCGCCCGCAGTTCTGGGCCAGATGGTGGGCCGGAACAAGCTACAACGCTCATATTGCCCCCCTTCGCGACCTGGCCGTCAAAGGCGTGATTTGGTATCAGGGGGAGAACAATGCCGCCGGAGCGGATGGCAGGACCCAGGGTGGCGTGATCGGCACAAAGGACGGCTATCAACGGCTGATGACGCTTCTGATCGCGGCCTGGCGCAGCCAGTTCCAGCAGCCGCAAATGCCCTTCCTTCTCGTTCAGCTTTCCGCTTTCGGGGAAGGGCTGCCGGACATCAAGCGGCCCGGCGGTTGGCCGGCCATTCGCGAAGCCCAGGCGGCTGTCGCCAAGAACGTGCCGCATACGGGGTTGGCGGTTTCGGTCGATATCGGGGAAAAGGATGTGCATCCCCGCAATAAGCGGCCGGTTGGCGAGCGCCTGGCCAAACTGGCCTTGCGGGATCTCTACCGCTGCGACGTGGCGGCCAGTGGGCCCGAGTACGCCTCGCACACGGTCGAAAACGGCAAGATCCGTGTCCGGTTCGATCGCCTGCACGGCGGACTCCTCGCAAAAGGGGACACTCT
The DNA here is from genome assembly GCA_903958395.1 of uncultured bacterium. Lineage (GTDB taxonomy): Bacteria > Verrucomicrobiota > Kiritimatiellia > CAIKKV01 > CAITUY01 > JAABPW01. The sequence continues at coordinate 19,015 of CAJBSZ010000419.1, forward strand.
TTCCGGATTCGCCATCGCGGGCGGCGATCAGGCTTTCGTTTGGGCCAAAGCCGCGATTGAAGGGGATACCGTTCTCGTCTGGAGCGAGCAGGTCGCCAATCCCGTGGCGGTCCGTTACATTTACCATCAATACGCCGAAGCCGATTTGTATAACGCCGCGGGTTTGCCGGCGGTTCCCTTCCGGACCGACGACTGGCCTTTGCGCTGTAGCGAGTGAACATGACATGCATTGACTGGAACATAAGCGGCACTTTGCGACAAGAAAACGGCATTTTCCACTATGGTTCCGCATGTCGGGATCGGCTATAGTGATGTGCGTCAGTATCGAGGGACATCTGTGGGGCTCCGCGAGGCGTGAATCGAACCATAGGAGAAAGACAGTGAAAACGAAATTTCTAGCATCAACCGCGTTGGCTTGCACGTTTTTTGCTATGTCGGGTTTGGCCGTCGAATGGGATGGCGGAGCGGGTTCTTTGTTTTTTGGGGATGGGGCGAACTGGAACCCCGACGTTGCCTGGGATAGTGGGGCGGGCTCCACCAACGATCCCTACGTGGAGGCGCAATCCTTCGCCGTCAATTCCAATGCAACGGTGACGTTGAACGGTCTGAGTTTCAATGTTTCCGACCTAGACCTCAACCATGCCTCGGGGCGGGTCGTCATCACGAGCAACACTACGCTCAAGGCGACGGGAGTGGCGAATTCTTTCGCGGTGTGGAATCGGGGCACGGTCGATGTTTACGGCAAACTCGAGATGGCGAGTGCCCAGATCGCCGTCGATACGCTGAATACCGATTGCTCCGTAACGTTGAACGTTCTCAGCGGTGGGCAGGCTCTCCTGACCCATAATAACTCCTTTCACGCCACCTATGGCGACAGACGCAATACGACGATCAACGTGGATGGAAGCCTGACCTTGAAGTTATTGCAGAGCGCAGGATGGACGAACGCGACGGGGAACAGTTTCGGCATTTACGTGAATCATGGCGGGGTTTTCAACGTGTCCCATTCCCTGACGATGTTTTCGGACAACAATTCCACCTCAAAGATCTATCTGGATGGCGGGGTGATGAACTGGAGCACCGCGACCTTTGGGACCAACGGCTTGAGTTCTGGCAATGGCATGGTGTTCCGCGACTATGACTCCTTTATGACCCTTTCGGGTAACCAGACGAATACCGTGCAAGCCTGGATCAATGCAGGCTTCGTTTCCTCGACGAAATCCGGGACTCTCATGAACCAACTGGATGGCGGCAACACTAAAGTGTACGTCAAACCGCCACCGTATGGCACCGTCATCTTCATTAAGTAAGGGCGGTGCATGAGGCATTTCAACGGCATCTTGTGCGCATTGCTTTTCTTTTTTGCCGCCGTTCTCCGTGCCGAGGAGACCGAGTCTGGCGGCAACAATGTTGGCGGCGTATTCCTTGCGGGCGTGTCGGAAGTTACCTTGGCGGCTCCGACTGGTTCCCGCATGAGGCACGGGGGTGGGGGCGTCGCGAACAGCGTCGCGACGGAAGTTGGAACCTTGAAACGCATCTACAAGGTGCTGACGGTGGCCGGCAGGGGGGCATGGGTCGAGTTCGATATGTTGCTGCCAGCTATCGGCCGCAGCGATAGTGCCGCTCATGGCATGCTGGAGATTCAGGAGATCCATGACCGGCGTCCCGATGTCTTCGGATACTCCGTCCTGGTCAATGATCATGAGGTTTACTTTCGCACCTACAAGGAGATGGGGGCTGGGCCAAATCATTATTTCGTTCAATTTGATCGTGCTTTAGCCCCGGATGGCCAGGTCAGGGTGAAATTCCTGAATCGGGGGGACGCGCCGTTCAGTCTGGCCCGGGTTTGGGGTTATTCCGATTTCTTCGCGCTCGCCAAGGAGCAGGAGACATACAGGAGAATGACGATCTGCGCCGGGATTCAGGCGGGAGTGGCAAGTGGCGCCGCTACGCTCCTGGGCGAGACGACTCCTGATTCTGTGGACAAGGCCGGCACTAGCGAGGGGGAGCATGTCGCGCGGATTTGGGACACGCTTAAATCACGTTTTGAGGCGACCCCTTACCGTCCTGGCGCGGCATTTGGACTTGAATACGCGAACCGCGCGATCGCCAGGACGCGGGGAGAGATTGACGCGGGCCTGAAGAGCGTACTCGCGCTGGGGGTTCCCTACCAGATCGTCTTCAGCGGAGGTGAGTGGGGCGCTCATCCGATGGGGATGGACGGCTTGGGCGGTTCGTTCGCCGATGGCAAGTACTGCACGATACGCTGGGATCCGGTTGCCGGCTGCTATCGTCCCACATGGCCCTATAGTCCGGGCGGAATCACGGGGCCTACCTGGAATGACCGGCAGTTGCAGGAATTCCTCGCCTATCGCCTCGACAAGACGGCGGGCTATTATGCAGATCGCTTGGCTTTTCTCAAGGCAAAGGGGCTGAATCCGCCATCTCCGCTGGTGCTGCAGGATTGGGGCCTGGGCTGCGTGCCCTATGGCGATTGCAATGACGGTACGGTGGCTGAGGCACGGGCGGAGGGGGTCAAGCTCACTCCGGAAGACGGTTTGGACTTTGAGGAGAAACGCTGGATCTATCGCAATCTTTCGAAGGTGCCGGCCCGCTCCGCAAAGTCCTTTAATCAAGCGGTGGGGCGCGATGCCGTGATTGTGGACCGGGGGCGGGTTTCGCTTCCCGATGCCCGGCTTTCCGATCAGTACTATTTCCACACGTGGTGGGAACCCGTTTATCCGTTCTATGACGACCGATGGGCCTTGTGGCAGACCGGAGTGGGCCCTCAGGTGTGGACCACCGGCGAGACGGGCCCGCACCTGTCCGCCGCCTATTTCGATTATGTTGCCGCGCTGGGCAAGCTGGCTTGCGTGAACTTGGAGAGAGCCTTCTTTGGCTACACGCCCCAGGAGAACCTTGCTTACATCCACACGCTTTACGAGCGCGGATTCCTCCTGGTGACGCCGGTGAATCCCGCCGCCGGGGATCTCGATCGCTTCCTGCCGGCAGCCTCCCGGATCGATGCCCAACCTTGTGCTCCAGCTCTGCATGCCGAGCGTCAATTGCTGGATATCGACTTCCTCAGGGACAAGGCTCCTGGGTCACCTGGGCAGCTCGTTCAGGTCGATAATCTTGTTGTTCCCTATGGACGCGGCGCCAAGTTGCCGGCCAGACCTTTCGAATTCCTGCACGTCGATGATCCCAAGCGGGATAACGTGCTGGTCTACCGTTTGGCGGCTGAAGGCCGGGCGCTCGAAGGACATCTAAAAATCGAGATTGCGGGTGTCTTGCGTCCGGGTGACGCCCATGCAGTCGAGGTCTGGGCTGGAGGTGATCCGGCGGCGTTGCATCCCGTGGGGCGGGTGCCGGAAAGCCGGTTCGTCAGGGCGGCTCACTGGCCATGGACGCAGACCGCGACCGTTGAATTGGGCGATGCGATGCGCGGGCGCAAGGAGTGGTATGTGAAACTGCAACTCCACACGGGAGGAGATTGGCGCAATGTGCTTCTGAGGAAGATCAAGGTCCGGGCGCCCTGGGAAAAGAGGAGCGGTCATCCGGGCGGGGAGCCGTTCACCGTAAGAGAGGCGCGGATCATGAAGCTGTGGCTCCAGGATCGGGCCGTGTACCAGCGCCTGAGCGCGGACTATCGAGCCGCGGCCGGAGAGGATGATATTTGGCGGCGGGCCGAGGCATTTGCCGGGCAAGCGAGGTATCGAGATGCCTACCGGATGCTTTCCGGTCATTGGGCTCAGCTCCTGCCTGCCCGGTTCGCCGTGAGGGGGCATGGCAGACTCGGTCGTTACCCGCTTGTCGTCAACTTGTCTGACGAAGGGAAGGTTGCATTGGTCGATCTGATCGAAGCCGGACCGCGCCAGTTTGAGTTTCAGCTTATCGTGGAGGAGGAGCAACCCTGCGAGATCGTTGTCGATGGCCTTCGCGAAGGCAAGCGCTATTCTCTGAGCGAGCTGGGGCAAAACCGTTATTGCCTCAAGCGTGATCGGGCCGGACAGGCGGTGGTCGAGGGGCGTATCGCGTTCACCCTGAAGGCAAGGCCGCGAATGGAGCCGCAAAAGCAACTGCCTTCCCGCTTGTCGGGGGCATTCGCCGGGTACGTGTTGCCCGAGGGTATTCTGGTCAACGCCCAGGTGCCGGAACTCTGGTTGGACAACCCGATTTTCGTGCCGGTTGCCCCCGGGGCTGAGCTTACGCGGACCCGGGACGGCAGTGACGAACGGATCGGATACGGCATTTGGGGAAGGGGGGGCGATGGCGGCCCAAGCGAGGGGGATCGGGTTGATGTGGAGGTGGACGTGCATGGCCGTGCCGTAGCGCTGCGCTCGTCTTTCGGCCTCATGACCGGGCGGATCGCCTCCTTCACCCCCCCCGCGTTCAAGGGCCAAGTGCACAACGGCATTCTCGAGCTGGAGGGCGGCGCCCGTTATGAACTCGACAACGCGAAATATCCCCCCCAGTTCGAGGGGCTGCCCGGGCTCAAGCCGACGGTTCGGCAGAACACAATCGAGGAATTGATCCAAGCTTTGAAACCCGGCTTGCCCATCGAACTCCGCTACTGCCCCTATACCTATAACAATCGGTTGCTGCGAATCATCACGATAAAGGCGTCGGCGCCGAGGAACAATCCGAAACTATGATGCCGCCGATCAGGCTGGCAGATTTCAGCAACGAGGGCGTTACTCAGTATAAAAGGAAGCTTATGATGTTTTCTCGGCAGCAGCATCCGCTGAATTTCATGAAGGGCGTTGCCGCGGCGCTTTCTCTGGTGCCAGGCGTCGCGCTCCACGCCACTCCAGAGCCTGTCGCTCCGAAACCCAACATCGTGCTGTTGCTTGCGGATGATCTGGGCTATGGCGATGTCGGTTGCTATGGCGCCACGAGAGTAAGGACGCCCAATATCGACCGGTTGCGAGCGCAGGGCGTGCGGTTCACCGACGCCCACGCCCCGGCGGCCGTCTGTCAGCCGACCCGGTACGGAATCCTGGCCGGCCGTTACTATTGGCGTACGACGGCAAAGGCGAACAACTACTACTTCCACGCAAACGAAATCCTCCTTCCCAAGGTGCTCAAGGATGGCGGTTATCGCACGGCGGCTTTCGGTAAATGGCATATCGGATGGGGGTCGGAAGGCGGCGCCTCGGACGCGGAGTGGTTCAACCGCGAGGATCTCAATCCCGGTCCCAACACCGCCGGATTCGACTACTTCTTCGGTATGCCCAATACCCATGAGCATTCCCCGCAGGTCTATATTGAGAACAACCGGGTGTACAAGCGGGATCCGGCCGATCCGTTGCGAACCGACGTTCAGAAGGATCCCATCTGGAAATACGCCGGCTCCACCCGCCGCAGTGCCGGCGCCAAGGCCGCCCATGAGGCCTGCGACCTGAATACCCTCGATCTCGAGATGGGCAAACGCGCCGCGGCGTGGATTGCGGACCAGACCAAAGAAAAGACGTTCTTCCTCTATGTTCCGTTTTTCGCCCCGCATGTGCCCCTCCTGCCCAATGGAACGTTCGCGGGGACCAGCCGGGCCGGTGTCCAGGGGGATTTCATCCAGCAGATGGATAGGGGTGTGGGGATGATCCTGACGGCGCTCAAGGAACACGGGTTTGAAGAGGATACCCTGGTGGTGTTCACCAGCGACAACGGCGGCGTCTATATCCAGGAGGCCATGGACAAGGGGCACCGGAGCATGGGTGAGCTGCTGGGGCTCAAGGGCGACGCCTGGGAAGGCGGCCACCGGGTGCCGTTTCTGGCCCGCTGGCCGGGGCGAATTCCCGCCGGCGCGGATTGCGACGAGTTGCTGAGTCTCACGGATCTATACGCAACGTTCGCGGCGGCGGCCGGAGTGGTATTGCCCCAAAATGCCGCACCGGACAGCGTCAACCAGTTGCCGCTCTTCGAGCATCCGCTCGACACGCCGGCCATCCGAACCGAAATGGTCTACATGGGCCGCGGCGCCGGGTTGCGCGCCGGCGACTGGGTCTATTATCCGGCGCAAGGCCCTCAGGGCCTTTTCGGGACCTTTTACATGACCCAACTCGGTTTCAAGAACAGCGACTACGAGGGTAACGACTTGCGCCAGGACGCCCAGCCCGCGCAACTCTACAACGTAAAGGAGGATATTTCCCAGGCGGTGAACCGCTACACGAGATATCCCCGGATCGCGGCGCAGATGAAGGCCCGGCTCAGCGAAATATTGCGGCAGAAGCGATCACGATGAGGGTGTCGGCTTTGCCGGAAGGACGGGAAACAGCAGTGATGAAGATGCACTTCAACTCTAGTACTGGCGATGAGAGAAATTCGGGAATTGCATGATTCAGGAATCGGAAGGGGAGGTCTACGGTGTTCGATGAACGCCAGCGTCACAAACACCCCCTCGCAGCATAGATGACGATCCTCAATGGGGCGCCCAGCATCGTGCGGATGATGCTTGTGGTCATCCATCGGAGACGAATGAAACCAAAACGTATTTTTTTGAAACCTTTTCGACAGCCTTACTGGTTTCCCCGGGAAGGGTTAGTAACTAATATACATATTATATGCAGAATATCGCCTGACTCGAAGCAGGCAGTAAAGATAACCAGTGGCCAAAAGTGTGCAGCCGAATGCGCCGCGGCAAACGAATAGTAAGGCGGTATTCCCGTCACGGATTCAGGAAATTGGGTGATTGAAATAAGGAGGGTATTGTGAAAAGAATAACAATATTTCTGATGTTTTCTTTGGTGGCTGTCGCTTCGTATGGGGCGATCCCAAATCTTGATGACAATTTTGATACGTACGAGAACGGAACCAATTTTTTGAGTTCCCTCAATAACTGGCAGGCATCCAGTTCCGCGGCGTATGTCACCAATGGCGGGGCGTACGCCTCCAACGCGGTGTTCATGGGGGAATCTGTAGCCTTGTCCAATACCCTGAACGCGGATTCCACTCTTACTGTCTGGACGCATTTGCGGGTCAGGCCGATGCTGGGCGTGGAGATGGCGAATTCGCCAACCAACACGTCCAGCTTTTGTTGTTATTTCAATAGCAACGGTTTCGTTACGGTGGCAACGCCGTCCGGGTGGCAGGTATGTTCCAACGATGTGTGGGGCGGTGTCATTGAACCCGCGACCAACGGTTACGTGCAACTGTCGGTCTGGCAGAACTACACTATCCGGACCCAGGCGTTTTTTCTGAACGGCCGGTTGGTCGTCCAGGATTTGGGGTTTGTGGGGTCGGCGGTGTCCAATAGCCAGCTTGTGATCCAGAATACGGACAGCAATTGCTGGCTGGATACGGTATGGGTGAAGACGAATTATGACGGGTATGGCAGTTCGGC
>CAJBSZ010000420.1 GCA_903958395.1 uncultured bacterium
GGATGCGCGCGACGATCGCCGATGGATCGTCGGGTGCCGCGGCCGCGGCGGGCTCGGCAACGCCCGCGGCAAATCGCAGAGGTGCATCGACCGCCGCCTGCGCGATCAAGGGACAGGTCGAAACCCGCAGGCGCAATCACCAAGCCTCAACAACCTTGAATGAGTGAATGATCTTTGGGTGCATACCATCATCACGCTTCAGGGGGTCGCGCCATACTTCCGCAACCGCCTGGATATCAGCGACTTCACCGCGATCCTTTGTTTTTTTCGGAAACCCGTACAATAACACGATAAAATACTGCTGCCTAATGTCAACCAGGCTCGATATATTACGAAGAACAGAGCGTTGCCGGAAAACGCTGGGGTCTTCCGCCAAACCCGCTGCTGAGATCAAATTCGTAGCAAGGCCTATGTCTGACAATCTGCCCAATGGCAAATGGGTAAAATTTGTGATCGCCACCGCCATGGCAGTTAAATCGTCAACGGTCTTTGCTGCCGGATCACCAGGATAACGATCCAACGGCATCTGGCAAAAGACATCTTCCCACGCTGCCACGCAGTGCGAGTTCACATTGAGAAGACCTCGTCGAGTAGAATTACTACCTACCACATAATAATCAAGAAATCTATCGATCGGCAGTGCTCGTTGATCAGCAAACAATTTGCATGAGCTCCAAAGAACCTCCCGGCTGCGAAGCAAGTAGCCTAATTCCCCGATGTTCATGAGTGGAGCATTCGCAACATGCATCTCAGGGCTTAAATCATACTCGTCTGGATTATTTTCACGTAAATGAGTGGAAAATTTGTTTGCTACACCCATGCTTCCACCCCCGACCACGCCCTCAGCATCTGGATAAGGAACCCATCGCTCATCGGACGTCTCCCAGTTAAATCGCGGATCAATGCACTCACGGCCAACCCAAGATCCGCCGGCCACAGAAGGGTAGGTCATTTGAGGGAACTCCAGCATCAAAAAATTATTCGTCACATATGGGTAGGGCACACTGTCGACGACATCACCATTAGAATTTATCACACGCACACCAACCATTGCACCAAGCCGAACCACGTCTCCGGTAGTCGGACCTGCTATCACGCGCGAAAAAGAATCGCCTTCACCTACCACCCCACAACTATTAGTCACACACGAAATCGTATTATCCAACTGTGGCACGTTAGGAACATATTTGTTCATCGCCGCGGCACCTAAATTTGTTACAAGAACATCCACTACCATTTTGTATGCACCAACGGGTGGCGCCCAGAAAGGATAGTACCACTCAATGCCAATATCCACTGCTGAAAGCCAGACGTCCGGCCCTCCTGGCGCATCGGACCCTTGGTTCGCAAGAAAAGCTCGAGCTCGCACTTCATTCGCCATAGGTACTCGTTCCGTACAGGGACTATCAAGAGCACTAGGCCTATCATTATCATCCACGTAGTCCAGAAGATTATTGAAGAAAAACTCCGCATCAGCATCCCCAGCACCAGCGACACTTGCCTTGAATGCATCTGTGATCAATTTATGTTTCGAAATCAAACTATTCGTATCACCCGATATATCCACCAGACCCCGATTTGTCCCCCCGTCGTAAGAATTCGGGAATGCAGAATATGTCACCAAGGAGGATGCAGGATTTCTGATCCCTGCCCTGAGGGCCAATTCCTGTTGGGTGGCATAAGGGCGTGCCGTCACGAACCCGGCCATGTTCGTCACATCGCCCAGCACGATCTCAGAAGGCGAAGTGCCATAGGCTCGCGTGCCCCCGCCCGCATGATTTGCATCCAGCAGACCAGAACAGTTCAGCACCACATAAGCGACTTCCCCTTTAAAACCCGCAACACTCCCCATCGTGAACCATTGCGGTACTACAGCCGCTGGCACCGTCTGCACAAAAGCACCCGAGGGAACCCAATTGGTGATCATGCCGCTCAACGCATTTGAAAAGCCCCCCCCATTGCCTTGTGAGAGCAGGACGTCCCATGACGGATAGATATCGTCACCAACGCTGACCTCGATATCAGCCAAGGCCTGGGACAACGCCGCACGCATATATTGACGCGCGACCACGTCGCTCAGGAAATTTCCGGCGGCCATCTGCTCCGTGCGCATATAAATGGTAAACGTGACGGTGATGGCGATCATCAGCGCCAACATACCGACCACCAAAATCAACGCGCTTCCTTGCTCCTTGATCCGACTTTCGTGGTTTTCCATGTCAGCACAACTCCTTAAAGCCGACTAAAGTTCCGATTGATTGTACGCGCCGTCGCTTGGAACGGGGGGTAATTCGTGGAAACCTTGACGCTGACCGTAATGGACGCGGGCAACACGTCATTCGCTTGTGGTGTAAACTCCAAGGCCAAAACCTCGTCGGCCAACTCTTGAGGGGCTTCATGGCCCTCGTCCGGACAATACTGAATAACCTCCCTCGTTACGGTGTCGTCCTCAAACTTGATGCTGATGTAACGCATTGCGGGTTTTCCATCCACAGGGTTACCCAGCATCCAGAACTTGGCGCTCGTCTGCGTAATCTCAAGCGGAAAATTTGTCTGCCCTACTGGGGCATCAATGGCCCATTGTAGATCCTGAACAATAGCATTTGCGATCGCACGCCCCTTCATGACGGCGTCACTACGCCTTGTGCCAACGTCCCACAACATCGTCGCCTTATGAAAAAACTGTATGACGATCAACGCGATGATGACCATGATGGCGCATGCGGCCAACATTTCCACAAGTGAAAAACCGGCTTGTTCGTCTTTCCGTTCAGCCATCATCTTCACAACCCCATAAAGGTAAACTCGGCATGAAAAACATCCTGCGTCAAAAAATCGCCAAAGGCGGAATTTGCGAGGATTAGAGAGGCACTGTATGTTCTTAAGGAACCGGGGACGTCGGCAATAAACAACCGGTACCTCATATTCGTTGGAGTTCCCGACACGGCAGGAAAACACAGAGCCACCGCCTCATCTTCCTGCGTCACGGATATTGTTCCGACGCCTGGAACATTGTTCGAAAGCAACTCCACCTGAAAATTCCCCAAATTATCCCACACCCCGGGAGCTTTCATCTCCGCAGCCGCACCTTCGAGGCTTGAAAGAACAGTTTCCGCAAATAAGGCGTTACGCGTGCTCACCTCGGCCTCTTCGCTTAATCGGAGCGCCGAAGGCAGTAGACCGAACATCACCATCAGGCCAAAGCCGATTATCAACACGGCTAAGGCCACCTCCACCATGGAAAATCCTTCACAATTCCGTCTGATATTTTTTGGAGCTAACATTTTCACTCCACCAATTCCTTTGAAACACCAGTTAATCGCCAAACCTTGATGGTTCGATGCTGCCGTTTGGCAGTTTCCGGAACAATATCCTGTCGCTCCTCAACTTTAATCGTGCTTGTTCCGCCGGATCCTGCGGCACCTGATGGCAGAAACTCAAGCTGGGAGGGCGTCGGTGCCACGAACTCCACGCCACGCGGCAATTGGATCGTTTTGAATGTCTTACCATTACTGGCTATGACCACATCCATAGAAACATCGGAAAATTTCAGAATAATCCGCTCCCTCTTCGTCACGGCAAATTGCCGGGCCAGCATCAGTGTGCTTTTGACGGACGCTGCAGCACCCCGAATTTCCGCCCCACGGCGCATGCCAATATACCCCACTGCACTGATGCTCATCATGATCACCATAATCCCCATCACCACGAGCATTTCGATTAGCGTAAACCCGCCATGCCGCGGGCATGGACGGAAGGGCTTTACCCCTTGACATATTGACCCGTTCTTCGCTTGAAGGAAAGTACTCATGGACTCTTTCTGATCTTACGACTCTGAAAAACCAATTTCATCCCCGCTACTAGGTTTCCCGTCAGGACCTAATGACGACGCACCGACCCTATCATTAGAAACGTCGATGTTAATTCTATACGCCGTATTGGTTCCGAATGGATCGCAGAACGACTTGTTCGGATCGCTGACTTCTAGAAAATTTATCCTGCCATTACCGACCTTTGTTAATTCGCGAATCAAATCGGCATTGTTGTTATTCCCTCCCCATGTCCCGCCGTATTCCCTGACTGGCCAACGTCCGAATTCGACTTTATACGCTCGGACTGCCGTAACAATGCCGCGCACTTCCGCATTGGCCTGCTGGATGCGCGCATTACGCCTCGCGCCAGCCGCTCCGGTCATGACGATACCAATCAGGATGCCAATCAACCCCACGACGACAAGGAGTTCTATCAATGTAAACCCTCTTTTCTCCAGCATGCCATTACTCCCAGCTTTTGACGTCATCGCCTGTTGCCTCCTTGCCATCGGGCCCAAAAGACCAGGCAATCACATCCCGATAGACTTTGCCCCCCGCAGGTGTCGAGACTTCGCCGTCCCCCGTGGCCACATGATAACCATTCTTCCAAGGATCAGCGAACTGACCGTTAATATTGGTGGCACCCCCATCGAACTCCATATAAGGAACCCGCTTGGGATTATTCCAAGCAAGGTACTCCATCATGGTTTTATCGACCACTTTGCCGTTCGAAAGGTCCGGCATATTCCCTTTGCTACGAGCAAAAGTCCAGCTTCGATAGTCAGCCAAGACCCCCTTCAAGGCAATATCCAGTTGCTTGACATCAGTTTTCGCCCTCGCTTTCCGCGCAAATTGCCTTGCCGAGCTGAATGCCGGGAACATAATCCCCCCCAACAACAAGATAATCCCTACGACCACCAATAATTCCATCAGCGTAAATCCCTGCGATCCCCCTAGTTTATCAATCCGGTTTTTCATGCCTTCACCCGCTTTCTTCAGATATCGCCGATTCCGTGAATGTCATCGTTCGTCGCCGAAGGATCCGCCACTCCACCGTACCCCAACGTTTTGCCATCCTGCCCTTTGGACCACAACCTGTAACTGCTGTAGTCATTTGTGTCAGGCTCGTAAATCAGCGCTTTGCCGAAGCCATCAACGATAGTAAAATTAGCTTCCCCTCCCAGCACTGGAGTGGCTCCGGGCTTGCTATAATTTGTGTGGGCGACACTTCCGCGTAACACCGCCGGATTTACGCCAACCACATAACGCTGCCACGAAGATTTTCGAGGATCGTTAATCCACGCGAGATGGTAGACAAGTCCGGTACAATCGTTAAGTCCTGTTGATTCCGGAACCCAGGCTGCATCCGAGGGAAAAACCGTACGTCGGGAAACAATATTATCATTGTATCCAGGATTGTCAGGAGGGTATACCCCTTTAACCATATAATACCCTTCCAGTGCGTTTCGCGTTTGCTCCAACACGTACGCCGTTTGGGCGATCCTGTTATTTTTCTCGATGGCCGAAATCACTTTCAAGGAGATGCCCATCAGGATCAACATAATTGCCACGACAACAAGCAACTCGATGAGGGTAAAAGCCTCATCATGTCGGGGGGAACACCAATTCCGAAAACAAGAGATTCCGCAAATTCGGCTTCTTCTGTTCATAATTTGCTCCAAATCATATGAACTATCATGCTCCATGCTTGGCATCAAAAGCCAGCTCATAAACTATCGTCGATCCACATGGCCA
>CAJBSZ010000421.1 GCA_903958395.1 uncultured bacterium
AGGACTCATAATGGGGTCGGACTATACACAACCCTTCACTAAAAATGCAACTATCCGTCCTTCTGAAATTCCTTGACCCCTCCCGCCCCCCAACAACAGGATGTCCCGCATGAGTACAGCAGAATCAATCTTATCCATGGAACACCTCGCCTCGCTTTGTAAGCGGAGGGGCTTTATCTTTCAAAGTTCTGAAATCTACGGCGGGATCAACGGATTCTGGGATTACGGCCCGCTCGGCTGTGAACTTAAACGCAACATCCGCGACGCCTGGTGGCAGGACATGGTCCGGGATCGCGAGGATGTCGTGGGCCTCGACTGTTCCATCATCATGCACCCCCGCATCTGGGAAGCCTCCGGCCATGTCGGCGGCTTTACCGACCCCATGATTGACTGCCGCGGCTGTAAAAAACGGTTCCGCGCCGATCAGTTGTTCGAGGAACTGGGCCTTAAACCCGCTGAGAGCACCAAGGTTGAGGAAAAGTTCAAAGTGCCCGAGGGAACCAAATGCCCGGCCTGCGGTTCCAAGGAACTGACCGAACCCCGCGCCTTCAACCTGATGTTCAAGACCTTTGTCGGCCCCCTTCAGGATGAATCGTCCGTCGCCTACCTGCGCCCGGAAACCTCCCAGGGCATCTTCGCCCAGTTCGGGAATGTGCTGGCCACCTCACGCCAGAAGGTTCCGTTCGGCATCGCCCAGATCGGAAAGGCTTTCCGCAACGAGATCAACCCCCGCAACTATACCTTCCGGTCCCGCGAGTTCGAGCAGATGGAACTGGAATTTTTCATCAAGCCCGGTACCGATCAGGAATGGCACAATTACTGGGTGGCGGAACGGATCAAGTGGTATCAGTCCATCGGACTTCCCAAGGAGAGCATCACCCAATATGTCTACGACAAAGCCGAACTGGCCCATTACGCCAGCGCCTGCGTGGACATCATGTACGCCTTTCCCTTCGGCATCCAGGAACTCGAGGGCATTGCCGCACGCGGCAACTTCGACCTCAGCCGCCACCAGGAATTCAGCGGTAAATCCATGGAATATTTCAACCAGGAAACCAACGAGAAGTTCATCCCGCATGTGGTGGAACCCTCCGCCGGCGTGGATCGCATCGCCCTCGCGCTGCTCTGCAACGCCTATCATGAGGAATGGATTCCCAAGGACGGCCCGGCGATTCCGGCCGAACCCGGGAAGCAGCCTCCGGAAGGCTTCGAGGCCCGCACCGTGATGCGGTTCGCCCCGCGCGTGGCCCCCATCAAGGTCGCCGTGTTCCCGCTCCTGAAGAACAAACCCGAACTGGTGGATAAATCGCGAGCCCTCTTCAACACCCTGCGCCGTCACTGGCCCTGCTTCTACGACCAGACCGGCGCCATCGGGCGGCGCTACCGCCGGCAGGATGAAATCGGGACCCCGTTCTGCGTGACCGTTGACTTCGATACACTTCAGGACAACACCGTCACCTTGCGGGAACGCGACTCCATGAAGCAAATCCGCATTCCAATCGACCAACTCGAGACGGAACTCCTCGCAAGGATGGGGTGATGAAATTCCGGTTCATGGTCTGTGGGTTGGGGTCTGTGGTCGCGGTGCTTTCCGCCGCCGCCCAGACCAACCCTGCCCCGGTGGAGGCCGTTGCACCCACCGCCGCCGTCGCCGAATTGCCCTCGGTGGATACCTTGATGGCTAGCCTTCTGGCCCGCCTGCCGTCCAAGCCTATTCGCCTCTCCGGCGACCTCCTCACCACCCCGGAAGAGGGAGAAAAGAGCAGGCTCACCATATCCATCCAACTGCGTTATCCGCGCGAGGCAACCTACACCATCGGGGATGCCTTCGGGAAACCACTGGAACAGTTAACCGTGCTCCGGGATAATGGACGCGTCTCATTCCTCTACCTGACAGGCGACCCGATGCGGGGCGCTCCAGCTCCGGCCCTTGACCAGATCATCCAGAACACCGGACTGTCCTGGATGGATCTCACCCTCGGCTTCCTCTGGTGGAATGGCGGACAAATTATCGGTCAGGAGGAGAATCGGGGGCAACCCTGCTATGTCCTCGACCGCCATGCCCCCATCGGCGGAAAGGCACCCTACGCCAGTGTCCGGATCTGGGTGGATAAGCGGGTCTCCATGCTGCTCCAGGCCCACGGCTACGACAAGCTCGCCAACCTCACCCGCCGGATGTCCGTTAAAAGTTTCAAACAAATCAACCACGACTGGATGATCAAGGATCTCGAAGTGGAGGATCTGTCGCGCCAGATCACCACGATCCTCCGCATCCGGGATGCCGTGGCCGCAGGAGAACCAACCCCATGAAAATCATCCGGTTTCTGGCGCTTTTTATATCCCTCCTGACCTTGCCCGCAGGAGCCGCGACGAATGCCGTGCCCGGCAAAGTCTATATCATTCCGATCCACGACGTCATTGACACCGCATTGGTGTATGTGATCCGCCGGGGCCTCACCGAGGCCGAAAACGAAGGGGCTGAAGCCATCATCTTTGATATGGATACCCCCGGGGGACGGGTTGATTCCGCCGAGGAAATCCTCACCCTGCTGCGGGGCCTCAAGGTTCCCACCTACACGCTCGTCAACCCCAACGCCATCTCCGCCGGAGCGATCATCGCCATGGCCACCGACCACATCTACATGACCCCCGGCAGCAAGATCGGCGATGCCATGCCCATTATGCTGGGCCTGACCGGCGAGGTTCAGCCCATGCCCGAATCCGTTGAGGAAAAATCCGTCTCCTATGTCGCCGCCATGATCCGGGCCGCCGCCCAGCACAGCGGCCATGACCCGAAGCTCGCCGAGGCCATGGTCCGGCGCGATTCCGAATACAAGATCGGCGATGAGGTCATCTCCAAGAAAGGGCAGCTCCTGACGCTGACCAACAAGGACGCAGAACGCCCGGTCGGCCCGCAGAAAAAAAACCTGCTCTCGGATGGAACCGTGGAGGATCTGGACGCTCTCCTGAAAAAGATCGGCAAGGACAACTGCGAACAAATTGAACTCACGGTCACCAGCGCCGAGGAAATCGCGCGGTTTATTGAATCTTTCTCAATCATCATTCTCGCCCTGGGCCTGCTGGGCATTTACATCGAGTTCAAGACTCCCGGATTTGGATTACCGGGCATCCTGGGTGTTCTCCTTCTGGCCATCTGGTTCTGGGGCTCCCACATCGCGGGGCTTTCCGGACTGGAAGAAGTGACGCTGTTTCTCCTGGGAATCGTCCTTCTCTTTGTGGAACTGTTCTTTTTCCCGGGGATCCTGCTCCCCGGCATTATGGGAATCATCTTGATCATTACGGCAATCCTGATGGCCATGATTCAGCACTATCCGGGAGATCCCTGGTATCCTTCCCTGCCCCAACTCTCCTTCTCCGTGATTGAATTTTCAAAATCCCTGCTCCTCTCCGCCGTAGGTTTCGCCTTGGTGGCGGGGCTTCTTCCCAAAACACGGATGTTCAGGACGCTGGTTCTGGATAGCACCATCTCCCGCACCGACGGATTTACGGCAGCCCCTGATACAGCTTCACTGGTCGGCCGCCAGGGCGTCACGGAAACCCGTTTGAATCCCGCCGGAGCGGCACGCTTCGGCACCCAGCGCCTGAATGTGGTCACCCGGGGTGATTTTTATGAAGTCGGCGAAGCGATCGTGATTGCCGAAGCCCGCGGGAGCCGTATAATCGTCGAACGCATCAAGAAAGCTTAATTTTTATGGACACTACAACCCTGTTGATCGTTCTCCTCGCCGCCGGCACCTTGTTGATCGGGGCAGAAATCTTCGTGCCCGGAGCCGTTCTAGGCACACTGGGGGGCGTTGCCCTGTTCGCCGCCGTCATCGTGGCGTTCGGAATCAGCAATGCCTGCGGCTTCTACACCCTGTTCGGCGTGCTCATCCTGACGGTTCTCACCGTCGCCGCCTGGATCAAGCTATTTCCCCGCTCGGGAATCGGACAAAAAATGACTCTCAACGTGGATGGAAAGTCTTTCAAGTCCTCGGACTCCAGGCAGGCACTCATAGGCCGATCCGGAACCGCCGCTTCCCAACTCAGGCCGGCCGGATTCGCCCTGATTGACGGCCAGAGACTGGATGTGGTCGCCGAAAGCGGAATCATTGAGCCGAATCAGCCGGTGAAGATTGTCAAAGTCGAGGGGAACCGCATCGTGGTCCGGAAGGATAACGCATGAGTTTCAGAGCCACCGCTGTCCTCTCACTCTTTTTCGTCCTCCTGGCATCCGCCTGCAAGGCTGTTGAGTTTCAGTCGGCTGAAAATTACCGCGTGGCCGACACCCAGACGACAACCAATGAACTTTGGGTGCAAGCCCGCACCGTAACCTTTTCCGGACTGGCCGAAGACGATTGTTTCCTTCTGGCAGACAGCATCACCCAGGCGCCCACAACCAACCCCGCCACCGTGCGACTTCCAGGCGCCTTCCGTTCCGATATCTGGGCAGCCGGGGAAAGCGTGGATATGACCGGCGTCACCTCGCACCATGCGCGGCTGGCCGCCCTGAAAACCTGCACCATCAACGGATCCATCGGCCGGAATCTCATGGCCTTCGCCCCCACCCTGGTCCTTGGCACGAATACCACCGTAGGGGGGGATATCTTTCTGGTCGGCCAGGACATCATCGTGAGCGGAACAGTTTCCGGCGACTCCCGCATTCTCGGGACGAAGGTCACGCTCGCCGGCCAGTTCAAAGGGAACCTGAATGTCACCGCAAGCGATATCACGGTCACGCCGGGAACCCGAATTGCCGGCAATCTGGTGTACCGGATGGATCGGGATCTGGTCCTGGACTCCCGCGTGGAACTGGGCGGGAAAATGATCCGCCAGGAAATCCTTGAGCCAGAGAAGGCGGCGCCCATAACCTCCGCCGACCTGATATTGCAACTCGCCCTTCTTTCCGGCGCCATCATGGTGGGACTGGTCTTCGTATCGCTGATGCCTGGGGTTGTGGCCCTCAGCGTTCACAAGCTCTCCGAATCCGTCTGGCGCTGCATCCTCTTCGGCTTCGTCACCTTTGCCCTCGTCCCCATGATGGCGTTCTTCCTGCTGTTCACCCTGATCGGAATTCCCCTGAGCATCCTGCTGATCCTGGCCTATACGCTCCTGATGTATGTCAGTAAAATCATCACCGGCCTTTTTGTGGGACATCTGCTGCTTCGCCGCAAAACGCCGATCCCGCCCAACCTTCTTTTTCCTGTCATGGCATTGGGGTTGTTGATACTATACGCGGCCAGTAGCCTTCCGTTCCCGTTTGGCATTCTGTTCTGGTTCATCATGACGCTGGCGGGAATGGGCGCCCTGGTCGGAGCCATTCTGGATCGTCGGATTCCTGTAATGGTGTCCTATCCCCAGGATCCGGCGACAAAACCGCCGCCTTTGCCGGGAAATTTCCCGCCCGGGGCGGTGTAGAAAAATGTGTGTATGGTAACCGTTCGAGTCAATAAAAGGAGCGCATATGTGGGTCGTTAATAATATTGTTGGGGTTTTGTTCATCCTCTCGGCGATTATCGCCTTCATCATTCTGGGAGTCTTTTTCTACTTCATCAAGGTTTGGGTACGGGCCCTGATGTCCGGTGCCCGGGTGCCGATCCTGTCCCTCGTGGGCATGAAGCTGCGCCATGTTCCGCCGCTGCTGATCGTGGATGCCCGCATCCGCCTGATCAAAGCCGGCTTGACTCTGGATACCGACCCACTGGAAGCCCACTTCCTTGCCGGTGGCGATGTGATCAATGTGGTCAATGGCCTGATCGCCGCTGACAAGGCCAGCATTGCACTCACCTTCCAACAGGCGGCGGCCATCAACCTGGCCGGCCGTGATGTGCAGGAAGCCGTTCGCACCAGCGTCATCCCGAAAGTCATTGATTGCCCCGATCCCCAGAAAAGCCAGGTAGCCATGCTGGACGCCGTGGCCAAGGACGGTATCCGCATGCTCGTCAAGGCCCGCGTGACGGTTCGCACCAACCTCGAACAACTCGTCGGCGGCGCCGGGGAAGATACCATCATCGCCCGCGTCGGCCAGGGCATCGTGAGCGCCATCGGCTCATCCCCCTCCTACAAGCACGTCCTCGAGAATCCCGATGCCATCAGCCGCCGGGTGCTGGAAAGCGGACTGGACTCGCAGACGGCCTTTGAAATCGTCTCGATTGATATCGCCGACATCAGTGTTGCCGGAACCGGCGCCAAGGATGTGGCCAACGTGGGCGCCATGCTGGAAACCGAACGCGCCGAGGCGGACAAGAAACTGCGCCAGGCGGAAGCCGAAGGCCGTCGCGCCATGGCGGTCGCACGGGAACAGGAAATGCGCGCCCTGGTCCAGGAAATGCAGGCCCGTGTGGTCGAGGCCCAGGCTGAAGTGCCCCGGGCAATGGCCGAGGCCTTCCGCAAGGGAAACCTGGGCGTCATGGACTTCTATCGCATGCAGAACATCCAGGCCGACACGGATATGCGTAAGACCATTTCCGGCGAAGGCCACGACACGCAGAAGCCACAGGGGTAATTCCTTTATTGCGTTCATGAACTTTCTACCCATAGCCGCATCCGATATGGACATGATCATCGGCATTATTGCCGTGATCGGCTGGATTGTGGCTCAGGTTATGGCCAAAAAGAAGACGGGTGACAAGACCGAGACGCCGCCCGGCGAAACGGTCGCACCTGCCAACCCCCAGGACGAGCTGCGGAAGTTCTTCGAGGAAATGGAAAAAACCTTGAAGCCGGCGGAGCAACCCAAACCGGTTCCCCCGCCGCCCCTTCCGATACCCCGCTACCCGGCCAAGCCCAGAAGGGAACGCCCGGTGGCGGAGCACATTCATACGGTTGAGTCTGTGCCAGCCTATCCGCCCCCGCTCCAGTCCGCCCAGGAAGCCGCCCGTGTGTTTATGAGGGCGGCTGAGCGCGCCGCCGCTGTGCCCACGATACCGACCCTTCCCAAGCCAACCCTGGTGCTCGAGGGATTTCATGACCGGCTGGCGCTTAGAAAGATGATTGTGACGATGGAAGTGCTGGGAAAACCCATCGCCCTGCGACCCGCTTAAGCTAGATCTTCAAAATCCGTTCAGCCGCACGGGAGTTCCCGTGTGTGTCAGGACCCAGATAGGGCTCCGTCTGGTATTGACCAACTCCCTGGAGGCGTTCAAGAATCCCCGCCACCTCCTCGACCGCCGATTGGCATTCCTGGATCATCGCCTTCATCTCAGGCGACGCCTCGACCTTTTTCATGAGATCCAGATAAACCCGGATCACAGTGGCCGGCTGCCCCAAGTGATGACAGGCGGCTCCAACCGTCTCCGCCATCACCCGCTGTTGCTCAGCTTGAACCAGCGCCTTCGACTGGGCCTCAATGATTCTCACCTTCTCATCCGTCTGCTTAATCACCACCCCAAGGTACCGCTGAATAGCTGAAAAATCCTCGCTCGATTTCAGCAAATCAACCTGCGGCAACTCGCCCTTTGAAAGCCGCTCCAAAGTGCTGCGGAGCGCAGTCACTTCCAAGGTGTGCCGGGCCAATAACACCACGCCCAGTGAGATCAGCGCCACAACTGAGGGCAACATCATATACAAGGTTTCAATATCGAAGGAGCGGGATGACATGGCATCCCCGAGAAGATAGGAAAATGCCAGAAGCGGAATAGCAGACATCAGGGCCACCGCCACGCCAAATTGGTGACGGGTTCCCCGACTGGCTATCGAACTCGACTTCATACCCACCCTGCCCTTTTCCACGTCAGTCCCGCCCCCGAGATAACGACGGGACGGCTCCAGAGTCGGTGAAGAGGGTCCTGTCGCAACCTCGGGAATCATGCCCTTCGCCACGGGAATACAACAGTTCCAGCGACAGGATTTACCCTGAGTCGACTCCAGGCTCAATGTCCCGCCATGGGCCCCCAACACGAGACGGCAATAGGTCAACCCCAACCCGTCAATGTCCCGGGGGATTTCTTCCGCCGCAGGGGTATATTCAACCGACAAACAGGCCTCGCCCTTGCGAGTTCCGGTCTGAATGGTCGTCACACCCCCCACGCCCCCCGCCTTGAGGGCGACACGAATCAAGTGACGGATCACCCGCGACAGCGAATCAGTATCGCAGAATATGGTGACCGGCTCTCCTGTCACCACAATGGCACCGCCCCCGGCTTGGGCCGCTTGAGACAGGCCATCGGAAATAGTCCGAGCCAGGCTGAAGAGATCGCGGGCATGCTTTTCCGAACTCCCTTCCCCGGCCATCATCGTGCGCACGCCCAGCAAAAACTCCACCAATTCCTCGAGGGTCTCTGTGGCGCCCAAGGCCTCGTTCACATACTGCGAGGCCTCGGCCTTGAAGTGCTTCGCAGAGGAGCGGTCCGCCAACTCCAGAAGATTCGCCAATCCGGCGAGGGGGGTCTTCATGTCACGGACAACCAGCCGGGCGAGTTCCGTTTGAATGGAGTCAAGATCCGGCGTTGGTTTCGGGTTCGGGTTCATACGCACTGCTGACTAGGAATTCCCGCCGTGGATCGATACCATGGCCTTCACCACGCCATCCCCGTATTCATGCACCAGAGCAAAAGCCTCATGGGTCTCTGAAAACGGAAACCGGTGCGTCACCATGAAATCCATATTGACCCGGCCACCCGCAATAAGATTCAAGGCCGCCTGAAGACAATGATTCTGCCTCCTGACATTTTGAAAACAGATCTCCTTGCGCCGGACAACATCGATGGGCAGCGAAATTCGATCCGCCTCCGGAATTCCCACCATCATTAATTTTCCGCCCGGTTTCAAGAGCGCCGCAGCCTGGTCAACCGCCTCCTGCTGCCCGCAACACTCCACAACAACATCCAGCAGAAGGGGCTCTGCGGAAACAATGGCCCCGACCACATCCTCCCGATCGGGATTCCCCGCCCAGGTGGCTCCAGCGGCGAGGGCAACCTTGGTTCGGGCATCACGCCGGTCTGTCATATAGACCGCCGAGGCACCCGCCTCACGGGCGGCAATCAGGACGGAGAGCCCGATGGGCCCGGCTCCCAGAATTCCAACCCGTGCTCCGGGCATCACTTCCGCAAGAGTGATGGCGTACACGCCAATGGAAAGTGGCTCGCTGATCGCCGCCTGCTCAAAGGTCATGGAGGCCGGAATCGGGTAACAACAGTCCTCGGGCATGACAATAAACTCGGAAAGACACCCCTCGGCCTGCCCGGGACACCCCAGGAAACTGAGGTTGCGACAGGTATGCGGACGCCCCTGAAGACACTGATCACAGGTCCAACAGGAGATGGCCGGCTCCACCGCCACCCGGTCCCCTGCCCGCACCCGCGTCACCGACCGGCCCACCTGTTCAACCACGGCGGAACATTCATGCCCGACGACAAAGGGATACTTTACCACCTGGCTGCCGATCCGGCCGGAGGCATAATAATGAACGTCCGACCCGCAAACCCCAACGGCTGCAACCCTTAATAAGACTTCATAGTCACGGGCGATGCAGGGCATCGGCGCCTCACAATAGTCCATCGCCTTAATGCCTGTCAAAACAGCCGTTTTCATCATGCGAATAAATTCCCCTTGTTCAGGATTGCCTCCGGATCAAACACCCTCTTCATCTCCCTCATTTGCCGCAAAACCTGATCCCCCAGCATTTCCCGAAGCAACGCCACCTTAAACTTCCCGATCCCATGCTCAGCGGAAACCGTCCCTCCCCACTGAATGACCTGGCGCGCCCACTGCAGATACAGATCCTTCCCCCGCTGATACTCCAGCAGCGTCCGGGGCAGGATATTCACATGCACGTGATTGTTCCCAATATGACCGAAAATAACATAGTCCAACCCCATCGATTCCAGCGCGTTGCGATACAAATCCATGACAGACGACAATTCTGAATTTAAAACAGCCATATCCGTGCCAAGTTTTGTTAATTCCGGCTCTTTTTTTCTCCGCTCATCAATAATCCGGTTCACTAACTCTGGAACGGCATGGCGAAACCCTTTAAACCGCTCCAATTCCCGATCCGAATCGGCGATCCAGGAGGCCTCTGAATTCCCCCCTGCCGCCGTCATCCGCTCCGGAAGCTCAGCGACCGCCGCGCTGACCTGATCTGCCCCGCCATGGTATTCCAGGTAGATTGCCGTATGGTACTCCGGCGGGAGCGCCGGGATGTCCAGAGTGCCGGGGTTCTCGCGCTTCTGCCGCCGCAACAAATCAAGGGCATGGCAATCAAAATATTCAATCGCAG
>CAJBSZ010000422.1 GCA_903958395.1 uncultured bacterium
CTCTTCGTTCCCGTCCACCGCTTGACAGCGGCGGCTACCTCTCCGTCAGAAGTTTGAAGTTCTGGGGGGATACAACAGTTCGTCCGCTCTTGCGCTCAAGAGCCTTCCGAGCGTTCCCTGCGACCTTTCCGCCCGCTCTGGCTGCCTGTTTATTTTCGGGGAACCCCGTCGCATCCGTGTTCCGAGCAATCTCCGTAGTAGAAGCTTCGCCCAACATTGTAAAGATCAACTCCAAGTCAGTCATATGATCACGCAGGTTATCGCCCGGATGAGTCAGAGCCTTGTACTCACGGTATTGCGTTGGCGTCATGCCGAACGTGGCTTGACTTATCTCAGCTGTGAGAATTGCATACTCCAAATGCTCCCTTACGCCGCGTTTATTCCATTCACTGGTCAATTCATCCCGGATCGCAATGCCACGCATACGCTTCTCGATCCATGCTTCGGAGTAGCCCTTCTGGCGGTAGATTTCCTTGATCCGTCTCGACGCCAATTCCGGATTCTCTATCTCCTGTAGGCGCTCATGCCCGACCTGAGCGAGCCATCGCTTGAAGGGCTCGGCCTTAGACGAAGGAACTGACTGAATGAGGCGAAGGAGCCCCTCCATGGGTGCGGCCTGGATTTTCCTTTTCCTTCCATCTGCCGCGCTCATTTCAACTAGGGTACAAATTGTACCCCAGTTGGACTTCAATTCAGGATCCCGATTCTTGAGCTTCTTCACATACTGCTTAACATCGCCGCTACCCGTCAGGATTTCCAGCACGTCCTGAATGGCAAAATACCATTTCTTATCCTCTTCACGCCATACCCGGCGGACCTGTCTTGTTTCAAATAAAACTAAATTATCCACAGCGTGATTCCTTTTGTTCCCCGCCCGAAACCGACATCCGGTTTAAATTCACATAATTCCTAAGCCATAAACCAGTAAAGCACTATAAATGCTTCTATAATAGAGTTATCTATAATGCAATACCGAATATGCGCTACCGTCGACACTGGGCGCATATGACCATTGTCGTAGCAGCGCCGGACCCGCCCTGACTTGTCCTGAGCCTGCCTGCGGTGAGCTTGCCTGTGGTGAGCCTGTCGAACCGTCGAACCGCCGAAGGGTCACGGCGTGGTAGCGGCATCGGCTCTTTCCGTCCGCTCCCAGGTCCCTTTCAAGCCCCCCTTGCAGTACTTCAAAAATCCAACAAACAGCGCGGCTTGCATGGTGACAAAATAGGCCAGCAACTTGAACGCCTTACGGCCCGGTTTCGTCACCAGACCGGCACTCGCAACGCCACATCCCGCCAATACCCAATAACCATTTACTGATAACCCCGCCGCAGACGACGCCAATAACCAAGAACTGATAACCAATAACACCACCCCCAAGTGCGGCGTAAACCACCTCAACACCTTGTGTGACCAGAAAATCAGGGCAAACCGGCCATAGCGCGGCGAGAGACAGGCCCGGCACAGGGTCATCGCCTGGAACGCTCCCGCTCCGATGCGCACGCGCCGGCGCCATTCATCCGGAACCGTCGCGGGCAGATCCTCCGTCGCGACCGCCGACGGCTCAAACACCATGCGAAAGCCCTGTTCCCGCACCTTCATACCCAGCACGAAATCATCAATGATCGTGTTATCGGGAATCTCAGCCCAAAACAACTCAGGTCGCATCGCGTAGATCGCGCCATTGGCACCCAGGCAGGAATCCCAGGAACTCTCCGCCGCCTTGAGGTTGGTTTCCAGACTCCAGTAGACAGGCTCATCTGTGGAGGGAGAAGAGGGATTCGAACGTTGAACATTGAACATTGAACATTCAACATTCAACGAGGAAGAAACCCTCACCCCAGCCCTCTCGAGTCCCACCCTCACCCCAGCCCTCTCCCCTAAAGGGCTGGGGATTACCCACAAATAAAGCTGGACACAATAAAGCCGATCCACTAGATTATCGTGCATGGTCACGGTAGGCGGGCGGATATTTTCAGACGAAATTCTGTTACGGATTGCGCAAACGGTTGTTGAAGCGCCGACAATTTCCAGGCGGCAACTTTCGTTGCGTGTCTGCGAATGGCTTGAATGGCGTAATCCTGCGGGGAATTTGCAGGAGATGAGTTGTCGTAAAGCCATGCTTCAACTGCATCGGCGAGGAATGATCCAGCTTCCTGCGATCACGAAGCGATATACATTCCAGCAACCTCGAAGAGCGGAGGCCCCACCGCCCGTAGCGTCGCTGAGTTGCGAATTTGATAAATTGGGAGAGGTTGAGATTGTGCGCGTTACTACGCCCGCTTTATCAAAGCAATGGCGACAGATGATGGATGCCTATCACTACCTGAAGAGTGGGCCTTTGTGCGGGGCACAACTGCGCTATTTAGTGAGAAGTCCGCAGGGTGGGTGGCTTGGGGGATTAAGCTATAGCGCCTCTGCCAGACGGGTGGAGTGTCGAGATTCCTGGATAAGCTGGCCTGATGCAGCCCGTGTGAGGAACCAGGCGCTGGTGGTGAACAATAGTCGCTTCCTGATTTCTCCAACCGTCAAGGTAAAGAACCTGGCCTCGCATGTCTTGGCAAAATGTCAGGAACGTCTGGTTGATGACTGGGAGAAAGTGTACGCTTATCGCCCCGTGTTACTGGAGACTTATGTGGAGCGGGGACGATTCGCCGGAACCTGTTATCGAGCGGCCAACTGGCTCCATGTGGGGGCGACGAGTGGACGAGGGCGACAAGGAACAGGAGCGACCGTCAAGGATGTTTATATGATGCCGCTGGAGCCGACGTGGCAAGCGGCATTGTGCCAGCACGCCGATGGCAAGCTGCAACTGCGCAAGGTGGAGGAGCCGCGACCCCCACGTGATTGGATTGAAGCGGAATTGGGAGGGGCGAACTTGGGTGACACACGATTAACAGCCCGCTTGCTGGAAATGACGGGCCAGTTTTACTCTAAGCCAACAGCGAACATTCCGCAGGCTTGCGGTTCGGTGATGGCGGCAAAGGCCGCATACCGATTCCTGGACAACGAGGATGTGCAATGGAAGGCGATTTTGCAACCGCATTATGAAGCGACAGAGGAGCGCGTGAGCGCCCTTCCCTTGGTGCTTGTGGCTCAGGATACGACGACCTTAAATTACAGTTCTCATCCCCATACACAAGGGTTGGGGCCTATTGGCACTGACAGCGAAAAAATCCGTGGCCTGCTTGTCCATGACACCATGGCATTTACCCCGCAAGGGACACCACTGGGCTTGCTGAATATTCAATGTTGGGCGCGGGATGGCATTGGCAGTCGACACGAACGCTATGAGAAGCCTATCGAGGAAAAGGAGAGTTACAAATGGCTGGAGAGCTACCAAGCCGTGTCGGCTGTGCAGTCGCGGTGCCGGAAAACCCAGTTGGTGGTCATGGCTGATCGCGAGGCAGATATCCACGAGGTTTTTGCCGAGCAAGCCAGAACTCCCCGCGGAGCGCAGTTGTTGATCCGCGCGGAGCGATCACGCAATCGCAAGGTTCTCGATGACGAGGAAACGTGTGATTTTCTTTGGCCCATGCTGGAGCAGCAACCCAGCCTCGGAACACGCGAGATTCTGATCCCGCCCAACGAGACCCGTGCGGCACGACAGACCCAGTTGGCGGTACGCATGCTGCCCGTCACCTTGCGGCCACCCAAGAGAAAACCACAACTTGCCGTAGTGCGGTTATGGGCGGTATTGGCACAGGAGGTTAATCCGCCTGCAGGGGTTGAGGGACTGGAGTGGATGCTACTCACAACGGTCGAAGTGAAAACCAAGGAGGACGCCTTCGAACGACTGGAGTGGTATGCCCGGCGGTGGGGCATTGAAATCTATCATCGTATTTTGAAAAGCGGTTGCCGGGTCGAATCACGCCAATTGGAGAATGCGCACCGCCTGACCAACTGCATGGCTATCGACATGGTCGTAGCCTGGCGAATCCACCATCTCACTTCTTTGGGGAAGGAAACCCCTGATGTCCCTTGTACGGTATACTTTACCGACTCCGAGTGGAAGGCGCTGACAACCTTCGTCAACGAAACCAAAGTACCACCAGCGTGTCCGCCCTCATTAAATGAGTCCGTACGTCTCCTTGGTAAACTCGGAGGTCACTTGGGCCGTGCCAGTGATGGGCACCCTGGCAGTGAGGTGCTGTGGCGGGGAATGTCTCGTCTGACTGATATCGAAAACGCTTATAAACTTTACAATTAATGGGGTCGCGGTAATCATCAAAAATGATCCCGCCACCCTGTGCATGTAAAAGATGTGGGTAAAGATCAGCCTAAAGGGAGAGGGGGATATGCACAGGTTTAAATTCAAGGGAAGATCAAATTATGGCTAATCCGAATGAGTTGCGCGCAGAGATCTTAAAATTAGTTGAAATGTATTGTTCCGAGAAGTTCACGAAGGCACCCTTTTCGCCCGGGAACGACCTTGTTCATTACGCCGGGCGCGTGTTTGATGCCGATGAACTTCACAACTTGATCGACTCCAGTCTGGATTTCTTTCTGACGGCCGGGCGGTATTCCGAGGAGTTTGAGGCGGATTTTGCGGATAAGTTGGGGGTTTCGAATGCGTTGTTGGTTAATTCCGGATCATCCGCAAACCTGATCGCGCTGACGACCCTGACATCGCCCAAGTTGGGGACCCGCAGACTCAAGCCCGGTGATGAGGTCATTACAGTCGCGGCGGGCTTTCCTACTACCCTGGCGCCGATTCTTCAGAATAATCTGGTGCCCGTTTTTGTGGATGTCAATCTGGGCGACTACACGGCCATTCCGGAGCGGATTGCTGCGGCTATCGGGCCGAAAACGCGCGCCATCATGATGGCGCATACGCTGGGAGTTCCCTTTGATCTGGACTGTGTTTTGGAGTTGGCGAAAAAGCATGATCTCTGGGTGATTGAGGATAACTGTGATGCTCTCGGCTCGCTCTACCGGGGAAAGCTGACGGGCTCGTTTGGTCACCTTGCCTCTCATTCGTTCTATCCAGCCCACCATATTACAATGGGCGAGGGGGGCTGCGTGGTGACCAACGATGACGAACTGGCTCGCATTGCTCGTTCCTTCAGGGATTGGGGGCGCGATTGTTATTGTGCGGGGGGTGAGAACAACACCTGCGGGAAGCGGTTCAGTCAGCAATTTGGAACCCTGCCTGCCGGATATGATCACAAATATGTGTACAGTCATATTGGCTACAATCTCAAGGTGACGGATATGCAGGCGGCCATTGGGTGTGCCCAGTTGAAAAAGCTGGATGGGTTTGTGGCGCGCCGCAAGGAGAACTTTTCCAAACTGACAGCCTTTCTGAAGCCTTTTGAGGGGCAGTTGATTTTGCCAAAAGCAACGCCGAAATCAGATCCCGCCTGGTTTGCCTTTCCGATAACAGTCCGGCCGGAAGCCGGGTTTGCCCGGAATGACCTGACGCAATTCCTGGAAAGCCGGAAGATTGAGACGCGGAATCTATTTAGTGGCAACCTGTTGCGCCATCCGGCTTTCGAGGGAATTCCGTGCCGGATTGTCGGTGACCTTTTGAATACCGATCTCATTACGACGAACACCTTTTTTATAGGTGTGTACCCCGGCTTGACCGACGCTCATCTCCAATACATGGCAGGGAGTTTCGGTGATTTTGTGAAGGGCCGATAAGGCATTCTGGAAATGAAAATGAAGATTGGTTCACGCGAAGGCGCGAAGACACGAAGATGAAAACCGGGGAATAGTCATGGTAGAGAACAATAGAACTAATCCCTTTCGCGGCTTCGCGTGAAAATCTGGAATGAGCACACCCAGGAAAATCAGATGCATTGTTGAGCAAGTCACAAATCACGGTGATCGTGTCTATACGGTTGCGCTCAAACCCGAGCGAGCCGTTCCTGCCTTCCTTCCAGGGCAGTTTCTGCACTTGACGCTCGACGAGTATGATCCCTCCGGGTTCTGGCCGGAATCGCGAGTGTTTTCAATTGCGTCCTCTCCTGTGGACCGAAGTGCTCTTGCCCTTATTTACTCAGTAAAAGGCAAATACACCGCTCGCATGGAGGCGGAGTTGTGTGTTGGTAAATCAGTGTGGGTCAAGCTTCCCTACGGCGAGTTTGTGGTCGATGGCAGAATGGATGCTATCCTCATTGCCGGGGGAACCGGGATCACCGCATTTCAGGCATTTATTGAGGGATTGACGCCCCAGCACCCCAATAAGGTTGTTTTGCTTTATGGTGCCCGGAGACCGGGGCTGTTGCTGGGGAGGGAGATAATTGAGGGGCAAGCACGGATAGTGGAGGTGATGAAAGCGTTCCTGTTTTCTGAATAATTGGAGGGATGCGCTCCGTCGCGTCCGCTATGTATTGGCCACGACAGAGCGTGGCCCTCCAGTAAAGAGGGGGAGACAGGTGGGGTGATCCCCGGTCGCATCCGGCTCGACGTTCTCAAGGACTGCCCTCTGAGTGCCTCCGCTGTGTATTATCTCGCGGGTCCGCCACCCATGGTTTTCGCACTCACTAATGAACTGGCACAGCGAGGGGTGTCGGGGCATAATGTAAGGGTTGATTCGTGGGAGTGAAGAAGAGGTAAGACGTGAAGAGTGAGACGTGAAATGTGAAGAGTGA
>CAJBSZ010000423.1 GCA_903958395.1 uncultured bacterium
TCCCGCATGGTTATATGAAAGTTGAATCCCCGCCCCTGTGGTTGATGCTGGTGTTCTACGCAGGACTGCTGATCGCCCGGTTTACGGTCTGGGTGTATTCAAAGGAGAAATCCGCCATTCCCATTGAAGGACACGAATGATTTTGTGACCGAATGAGACATATCCGAGAGTTGACGAGGTGTATCCTTAACGGAGCAGATTCCCGGATTGCCCAACTCGATGTTTTCTGGCATATAGGCCAAATGACGAAGCGGAAACTCCAACACAGCATTAAACAGGTTCTTGATCAGATCGTGAGCCTGGCAAATCCCACACGGGTAATCCTGTTTGGCTCCGCCGCAAAAGGGAACATCACTCCGGACAGCGATCTTGATTTTTTGGTGGTTGTCCCGAACAGCCGAAATCGTGAGGATGTGGTGGACTGTCTAAATAAAGGCGTACGACAAAAAGCCATGCCCTGCGACTTCCTGGTGGTAACTGCCGCGGCACTGAGGCGAACAAAAGCCAATGCCGGGCTTATCTATGGCGAGATCCTCAAAACCGGACGAGAAATATATGCTGCCTGAACTGCCCGCCCCTGGATCACCACAAGACTGGTTGCGCAATGCGCAAAGCGATCTTGCCTTGGCCAGGCTCAGGCGGACTCGCGGAATGCTTTACGAGCACCTCTGTTTTCATGCACAACAAGCCGCAGAGAAAGCACTCAAAGCAGTGCTTCTTGCCCACGGCGTCACGTTCCCGCGGACACACGATCTGGCTTTCCTCGTGGATCAATTGCCGTCGGCAATATCCATTCCCCCTGAATTAATTGACCTTCCCACACTGTCGAAATATGCGGTTCAGAATCGCTATCCCGGCGATACAATTCCTGCAACCGCCAAACACCGTGTCCATGCCATGCGCCTCGCAGAACACACCGTTGGCTGGGCAAAACGGCTGGTGGCAAAGACATAAACCGCTCTCGCCTGACCCAGCCTCATCTCCACCAAATTACGGCTGGCGACAATCTCTCACGCAGACCCCTTCATTATCAATACTTTACAGACAGACTTCCTGTCCCTTGGTGCCTTTGACCCGGGCGATCTCATGAACATCGGCTTCATCCTCTCCTATGTGGCCGTGCTGGGCCTGGTATTGCTCTGCCCGGTGTTCATGGCCCCGCTCCACCGCTGCTTCCAACATGACCCGCTCAAGCTCGAGCCCGACCCACCCTGGCAGGAAAATCTCCGAGCCGTGTGGCTGATGTTCGCCGATATGTTTTCGGTTTCCCTGGCCGCCTGGCTGGTCACGGCTCCGCTCACCATATTATTCTTCGGCAACTTCGCCCTGATCGGCCTGCCCGCCAACCTGCTGGTGGTACCGCTCTCATCACTGGTCATCATCACCGGGGTTCTGTCGCTGACACTCGGCTCATGCTTTCTCTTCCTTGCCGACCTCTTCAACCACGCCAACCTCGCCCTCATCATCCTCATGACCGAATCCACCCGCTGGTTCGCCGGAATCCCGCATGGTTATATGAAAGTTGAATCCCCGCCCCTGTGGTTGATGCTGGTGTTCTACGCAGGACTGCTGATCGCCCGGTTTACGGTCTGGGTGTATTCAAAGGAGAAA
>CAJBSZ010000424.1 GCA_903958395.1 uncultured bacterium
AGTTCTTTCCCGATTCTGGAAAAATATGGGAGTTTGACAATGATTTGCGGGAAGTTCTTTTCCGAATTTTCATTCCACCAGCCCGGGATTGGGCTGGTGGGCGATAGAGGACTCGAACCTCCGACCCCCACCATGTCAAGGTGATGCTCTAACCAACTGAGCTAATCGCCCGTAAAAGAGCAGAAACTATAGGGTTCAGGCCGGAGACTGTCAACTACTTCGCAGGGCTACCTCAGGCCTCCGCCGCTACCCCCTCCTGCGACACCGCAAAAAGATGAGTGTAAAAGGTTACAAAAAATAGACCCGCCTGGAGAATGCACCTCAACCCGATCGCCTCGGCTTCGCTTAACCCGATATTCAAGCGGGTCAACTGACCGGTTCCTTTATCCTTCCTGGACAATCCGAATGAAAACCCGCTTTTCTCGGGAATCCGCCCAAAGGTAATGACCGTATTGGCCTTCTCACTGTCATGATAAAGACCGTTCTTCTGCCCGCCCACCTTGTCCTGCTTCCCTTCAAGAACCAGAAGCATCTCGCACAAGTCCGGAAATTCCAGCTTCACCGTCAGCTTGTTTTCCCAGTCAAATGTCGGAAACACCCGCTTGTCTCCGTCCCGCTCCGAAACCGTCTTTTGAGCGGCCATCTCCATGAAAAAGCAGTTGAACCGGTCCGCCTCCCGCCGTTTAACTCTCGGCTCAATCTGCAAGGCCACCCCCGTCCCCGCCGCATTCGGATGATAGAAAATCAATTTCTGTTCGCGCGGCTTCGTCCCATTCCCCGATTTCCCTGTTCCTGTTGTCATGTTATCCCTTGTCCTTTCCCGGATCACCCCCCGGCGGCAATCGTGCCCCCGGCCTATAAGGCGCCCATTTAAATATATAACGAACTAGATGCTTATTTATTTTAAACAACCTTCCTCCTTTTTATGGTCGACTTTTACGGCAGGATTTCCGATAGTTGCGCGCTTTTTCCGAGGTAATACGAATGAAAACAGATCAACATAAGATTGAGGGCGGCGTAACAGCCCCTCGCGGCTTCAAGGCAGCCTCCCTGCGGGCGGGCATCAAGGAAAGCCGGAAACGCGACGACCTGACCCTTTTGGTGTCCGATGGCCCCGCCACGGTCGCCGGCTCCTTTACCAGTAATCGCGTCAAGGCCGCGCCCGTCAAACTCTGCGAACGGCGCCTGATCTGGGGCCAGGCCCAGGCGGTTATCATCAATGCCGGTTGCGCGAACGCCTGTACCGGCGACCAGGGCATCCAGGACGCAGAACGTATGGCCGAAGTGACCGCCGAGCTACTGGGCATCGGGAAAAACCTCGTCTTTGTCTGCTCCACGGGAACCATTGGTATCCCGTTGCCCATGAACAAGATCGAAGCTGCCCTGCCCAGTCTTGCCAAGGCGCTCTCCCCGGCCGGTGGCGCCGCCGCCGCGGAAGCCATCCTGACCACCGATCTGGTGAAAAAGGAATCCGCCGTCTCCGTGACGATTGACGGTAAAACCGTGACCGTCGGCGGTATCGCCAAGGGATCGGGTATGATCGCCCCGAACATGGCCACCATGCTCGCCTTTATCACGACCGACGCCGCCGTGGATCAGCGCTCGCTTCAGGGTTGCCTCAGCCACGCCGTGGATCACAGCTTCAACCGGATTGTCGTGGATGGCGACGAAAGCACCAACGACACCGTCCTGCTGCTCGCCAACGGAGCCGCCGGAAACACCATCCTCCAGAACAAGCATCCTGACTGGAAACGATTCTGCCACGCCGTCGAAACGGTTTGCCTCGACCTGGCCTTGAAAATCGTCAAGGACGGCGAAGGCGCGACCAAGTTTGTCACCGTCACCGTCGCCGGGGCAGCCACCCGGCATGATGCGCGAGTCGCGGCCCGCTCCATCGCCAAGTCGCCCCTGGTTAAAACCGCCTGGAACGGCGGGGATCCGAACTGGGGCCGCATCCTGGCCGCCATCGGGTATTCCGGCGCACGGGTGGAGGAAAACCGGGTGGATATCACGTTCGACTCCGTTCTTGCCGTCAAGGACGGCAAGGCCGCGGACGGCGCCTCGCTCAAGGATCTTGAAGCCGTGTATGCCCGCAAGGAATTCACCGTTGCCGTTAATCTCAACTCCGGCAAAGCCGAACATACGGTCTATACCTGCGACCTGAGCAAAGAGTATGTCGCCATCAACGCGGAGTATATGACCTGATGCAAAAGGCGATCGCCAAAGCCGATGTTCTGATTGAAGCGCTACCCTACATCCAGGATTTCCGCGGCGCCATCATTGTTGTCAAATTCGGCGGCAGCGCCATGGAAGACCGTCGGACGGTGGAGAACATCCTCACGGATGTCGCCTTCATGGAATGCGTGGGCATGCTACCCGTCCTGGTACACGGAGGCGGTAAGGCCATCTCCAAGGCCATGACGGAAGCGGGGCTCAAACCGAAATTCGTCCGGGGCTTGCGCGTGACCGACGAGGCCACCATCCAAGTCGTGGAATCCACCCTCAAAAATACGGTTAATGCCACCCTTCTTGAGCTTCTCGCCTCCAAAGGCGCCAAGGCCAAACGCATTGACGGAAACACCATTTTTGAAGTGGAGAAACGCACCGCCCGCGACGAGGCGACCGGGGAACTTCTGGACTGGGGTTACGTGGGCGAAATCAAGCATGTCCACGCCGCCCCCATCCTCGACTGCCTGAAAAACGAGATCATCCCCGTCATCACTCCTCTCGGTCGCGGACCGGGCGGAAAACTCTACAACCTGAACGCGGATGACGCCGCCGCCGCCGTCGCCCGCGAACTGCGGGCACGTAAACTTGCTTTTCTTTCGGATGTGCCGGGACTGTTGAGGGATCGTAACGACGAATCCACCCTCCTGTCCACCCTCCACATCCGGGAAGTCGAGGACTTGATTAATACCAAGGTGATTGACGGCGGCATGCTGCCGAAGATCAGAAGTTGTATGGAGGCATTGGAGGCGGGTGTGAGGAAGATCCACATCATTGACGGCCGGCTGCCGCATTCGCTGCTGCTGGAGATATTCACGGAACAAGGAGTAGGAACGGAGATCATAGAATGACAACAAGCGCAGATATCAAAACCAAATACCAGAGCTACGTAATTCCCACCTATGCCACCCCCAACCTCGTGCTCGTCAAGGGCAAGGGGTCCCGCGTGTGGGACAATGACGGAAAGGTGTACATGGACTTCGTCGGCGGCATTGCCTGCCAGAACGTCGGCCATTGTCACCCCAAGGTGACCGAAGCCATCCAGAACCAGGCCGCCAAACTGGTTCACGTCTCCAACCTGTACATGAATGAGCATCACGGCGTCCTGGCCGAAAAACTCTCCACCCTGTCCGGGCTCGGCGGCAAGTGCTTCTTCTGCAACTGCGGCGCCACCGCCAATGAAGCCCTGATCAAGCTCGCCCGTCTCTGGGGCAGTGATGAAGGCAAGTACGAGATCATCTCCATGAAGAACTCCTTCCACGGCCGCACCCTCGCCGCCCTGGCCGCCACCGGCCAGACGAAGTATCAGGACGGATTCGAGCCTATCCCGGAAGGATTCCTCTATGCCGACTTGAACGACCTGGCCTCCGTGAAAAAGGTCGTCAGCGGCCGCACCGCAGCCATTCTGGTCGAGGCGGTTCAGGGCGAAGGCGGCATTCTCAAGGCCTCCGATGAGTTCATGAAGGAACTGCGCGCCCTCTGCGACGAAAAGAACATCCTCTTGTTCTGTGACGAGGTTCAGTGCGGCATGGGTCGCACCGGCCATTGGTTCGGCTTCCAGGCGTCCGGAGTCAAGCCGGATGCCTTCTCCCTGGCCAAGTCACTCGGCAGCGGCTACCCCATCGGCGCCATTGTCACCAACCAGAAACTGGCCGATATCTTCCAGCCCGGCAAACACGCCAGCACCTTCGGGGGCTCACCCCTGGCTTGCGCCGCCGCCCTCGCCACGATCCATGTGATCGAGGATGAGAAACTGGTGGCCCGCGCCACGGAAGCCGGCCGGATTTTTGCCGAGGGGCTTCTGGAATTCGTTGGAGCCTATGAGCATGTCAAGGAAGTCCGCCAGCAGGGCCTCATGATCGGCCTGGTGCTTGACCAGCCCGCGAAAGGCCTCTGCCAGACACTTGCCGAAATGGGACTGCTCTCAATCCCGACCGCTGAAAACATCGTCCGCTTCCTGCCGCCGCTGAACATCAAGGACAGTGATATCAACGAAGCTCTGGACATCATTGACGATGCCCTGGCGGATATGCACGGTGTGGAACGGGCGGCAGACGAGGAATAAGAGGCGTCATCATGCTCATCACTGAACTCAAGGGCAAAAAAGTCGGCGTTTGCGTATCAGGTGGCCTCGATAGCCGGACCATCACTAAAAAGATGGTCGAGATGGGGGTGAATGTCACCTGCTTCACGGCCGACCTCGGCCAGCCGGATGAAGTGGATATCACCGATATCCGGCGAAAGATGGATCCCTGCGGCGCCCAGACGTTCATCGTGGACCTGAAGCGGGAGATGGCGGAGGCGTGTTTCGACGTCATCAAGGCCCAGGCCATGTATGACGGCGGTTACTGGAACTCCACCGGCATCGCCCGCGCCGTTACGGTTCGTGGCCTGATCCCCGCCATGAAGCAGCACGGTTGTACTGTGCTGACCCATGGCGCCACCGGGCGTGGTAATGACCAGATGCGGTTCGAGCGCTACACCAATGTGCTGGCGCCCGATATGAAGGTCTATGCCCCCTGGCGCGATCCATCCCTCCTGAAGGAATTCGCCGGCCGTACCCAGATGGCCGGATACCTTGCCAAGTTCGGGATCGAGGCCGCCATAGGTGGCAAAAAGCGCTACTCCACGGACGCCAATCTCGCCGGTCTTTCCCATGAGGCAGAGGATCTGGAAAGCATCGAGACCCCCTGCACCATCGTGGAGACCACCATGGGCGTCTGGCCCCAGAACGCCCCGAACGAGGTCGAGGATGTGGTCATGCAGTTCGAGCATGCACGGTGTGTGGCCATCAACGGAACAAAGGTGACTCCGCTCCAGGCCATGGTTGAGGCGAATAAAATTGCCGGCCGGAATGGCGTAGGCATGAAGAACGCCCTCGAGAACCGAATCATCGGGACTAAGAGCCGTGGCGTCTACGAGGCGCCCGGCATGGAACTGCTCGGCACCGCCGTCCGCCAATTGTATCAGGCGGTCATGGATCGCCGCGCCACCCTGTTGTTTCAAAACCTTTCCAAACTGGTGGCCGATCAGATTTATGACGGCCGTTACTTTGACCCCGTTACCCGTGCCGCCATGGCCGCCATTGATGTGATGGCCGCACCGGCAACCGGAACGGTCACACTCGGCCTCTACAAGGGCAACCTGTTCTTTATGAGTATGACCGGTTGCGCCGGCTCGCTCTATAACGAAGCCGATTCCTCCATGGAAGCCAGTGCCGGCCTGAACCCGGTCAGCTCCCAGGGCTTTGCCGAAATCCAGAGCGTTGAGGCCCTCTCCCTGGCCAAGGCGGGACAGATTAAGGCGTGAAGAAGAGGGGGCAGGGGGAAAGGGGAAAGGGTTCAGGGTTCAGGGTTCAGGGAATGCCTGATCCTCACGAGTCCTTGAACCTGAACCCTGAACCCAGACCCCTAACTCCTCGCCTGAACCCTGAACCCAGACCCCTGACCCCTGTAGCCTTAAGCATCGCTGGCTCCGACAGCGGGGGGGGCGCGGGGATTCAGGCTGATCTGAAAACGTTCACAGCCATGGGCGTTTTCGGAACCTCGGCCATTACCTGCATCACGGCACAGAATCCTGATGCGGTGACCGGCATTGAAGCGGTATCGCCAAAACTCATCGCCGCCCAGATCAAGGCCGTAACCCGGGGATTCCCCGTGTCAGCCACCAAAACCGGCATGCTGTTCTCAACCGCCGTTATTCAGGCCGTTGCCAAAACGCTCAAGAACACGGAATGCGGCCCCCTGGTCGTGGATCCGGTTATGGTTTCAACCTCCGGTCGCCGCCTGCTCCGCCAGGATGCCATGAAGGCACTTTTCCGAGAAATTCTCCCGCTCGCCACGGTAATGACCCCGAACCTGAACGAAGCCGAGATTCTGGCCGGCTGCCGCATCCGGTCGCTGAAGGATCTCCAAACCGCCTGCCGGGTCATTGCCGCACGGTTCGGTGTCGCCTGCGTTGCCAAGGGCGGCCATCTGACAGGTGGCCAGGTGGTGGATGTACTCTGTACGGGCGACGACGACCTCACCCTTTACACGGCACCCCGCGTCAATATCCGTAGCACCCATGGCACCGGATGCACCTTTTCAGCCGCCTTGACCGCCGCCCTCGCCCTGGGCCAACCCCTTCACGAGGCGGTCGCCATAGCCAAACACTTTGTGACCTGCGCCCTCCAAAATGCACGCCCCGCCGGGAAGTATTGGCCATTAGCGTTCTATAGCTTGCCAGAATAGCTATATTTAGTATTATCATACTAAATGCAGCACTTACCGCGCCGCCCGCTGGCCGGGTTGGCCATCGCTTTTATTACCGGAACAGGACTGGGTCTTACCGAATCGACTCCGCCCCTGCCCTTACTGCTCATCTCCGGATTATTCCTGATCCTTGCCATCATCGGCGCTTTTCAAGCACGCTGGCAGGGAACCCTGTTTACGGGGATCACTCATACCTGCCTGCTCGCTACCTTACTGGGACTGGGCTGGGCCAATGCGGCCCCGGATCCCGATGCCGGAAATCACGCCATCCCCGCACTTATTCCCCTTCCGACGGGTGCCAGCCTGACCGGGATTATCACAGACGAACCCGTCTGTGTCGCCAAGCGGGGTGAAAAGGCAACCTGGAAATTTCCCATGGCCGTCGAACAGGTTCGCGCCGGATGGAGCAATGAGCTTCAACAGGTAACGGGAACCGTTCGCATCCGGCTGTTTGCCAATCCGGCGGACCGCATCCCCACCTATGGAGAACGCTGGTCATTTCGAGGCTATCTGGCCCAGGCCACCTTCAAACAGGGTCTTTTCGCCGGAAAAGCCGGAAGCATTTTCTTCTCCGGGAAAGCCAGCAAAGGGCGATTCTGCAACCACAACGGCGGGAATCCCCTTGTTTCACACTGTCTTAAAGCCCGGTCATGGGCCGGCCGATATCTGGAGCAGGGATTAGGCGACCGCCCGGAACAGCTCCTGATCCTCAACTCCATTCTGCTCGGCTATTACAGCCAGATTCCCCGCAATCTTTATCAAGCCTTCGCGAACACGGGCACACTTCATGTGTTCGCCATCAGCGGATCTCACGTCGTCATCTTTGCCGGCGCTGTCATTTTCATCCTCGCCGCCGCAGGACTCTCCCGGATGTGGTGGATCTTGTTCCTGGGCCCCTTGCTCGTGCTTTACATCGCGATGACCGGACTCCAGCCCAGTGCCATTCGGGCCGGCATCATGGGCGTCATCTACTGGAGCGCCCCGCTGATCGGACGCAAGTCCGACATCTACACCACCCTGGCGGCCTCCGCCATTTTGATCCTGGGCTTTGACCCGGGTGATCTCCTGAATATCGGGTTCATCCTCTCCTATGTTGCCGTACTGGGTCTGGTGCTCTTCTGCCCCGTATTCATGGCTCCGCTCCACCGTTGTTTCCAGCACGACCCCTTGAAACTCGAACCCGATCCACCCTGGCAGGAAAATCTCCGGGCCGTGTGGCTGATGTTCGCCGATATGTTTTCGGTTTCTCTGGCCGCCTGGCTGGTCACGGCTCCGCTCACTGTCCTCTTCTTTGGAAATTTCTCCCTCATCGGCCTGCCCGCCAACCTGCTGGTAGTGCCGCTCTCCTCCCTCGTCATCATCACCGGGGTTCTGTCGCTGACGCTCGGCTCCTGCTTCCTCTTCCTCGCCGACCTTTTCAACCACGCCAACCTCGCCCTGATCATCCTTATGACCGAATCCACCCGCTGGTTCGCCGGAATCCCGCATGGTTATATGAAAGTTGAATCCCCGCCCCTGTGGTTGATGCTGGTGTTCTACGCAGGACTGCTGATCGCCCGGTTTACGGTCTGGGTGTATTCAAAGGAGAAA
>CAJBSZ010000425.1 GCA_903958395.1 uncultured bacterium
AAGTCTGGCGACGCGATTCCCCGTCACGCCAGAAAAGAACCATCTGATCCTGATCTGGTTTTTCCTGATGCTCCACCGCCACGAGGCCGGGCGCGGGGTCGGAGCCCATTAATAAAGGATCGGAAATGATTGCTGATTGTTGATTGTTGATTGTTGATTTCAGACTGAAGGTCATGGAATTCTTTTGAGTTCTCAATCTTCGATCAACAATCTTCAATTTCCCTTAATCCCTGCGACTTGAGCCTAGTTTGACATTCGGGAAGGCGGAGAACCAGATCTGGAACATGAACCGGTAGTCGGCCTCACGTTGGCTCCCGTCGTCCCGTGTATACGCCGGGAGATAGCTGGCGCCCCAGGTTACGACCATGCAGTCATAGGTACGGGCGATGGTGATTCCCTGTTCCTCCAGGCGGGATGTCTGGAATTCCATCCGGTCGTAGACACCGAAATCCCAACGCTTATTGGGCGCAAACCCGAGATCGGTAATCAATAGACTGCTCTGATCAACGAGGTAGCGCTGTTCAATGACGAGCCGCCATGAGTCCTGCCTGAAGCGGGCCTGGGTGTTGAAGGCATTGAGCTGGCTTTTATAAATGTCATAGTCGCCATCCATGTAAATCTGACACCAGTTGGCCAGATTGAATTCGCTGCGCAGGCCGATGTTGGAGAACGGCTCGTCCTGGTTGGCCTCCTCGAAGCTGTAGGTCGTGTAGACATCCAAATCCATGATATCGCTGACCTGCTTGCTGCGCTTGGTCTGGAAGCGGTTGCGCACCCCGAACCTGAGGTCGTTCCGCCGATCCAAGGCATCAATTTCATCGAACT
Source organism: uncultured bacterium (assembly GCA_903958395.1). Taxonomy (GTDB): domain Bacteria; phylum Verrucomicrobiota; class Kiritimatiellia; order CAIKKV01; family CAITUY01; genus JAABPW01. Next base: position 826 of record CAJBSZ010000425.1, read on the forward strand.
GGTAAAGGCCGGCCGGCCGGATATTGGGCTCCGGGACATAGGTGTAATCGGTATAGGGCTCAACCACATGCCGCAGCCCGGTGCCGAACATATTTTCATCGGTATTCAAAACCTTGAAGGCGCGGAAGGAGGTTTCGAGCCCGACATTGAGCAGGGAGCGCATATCGCTTCCCATTGACCTGGCAACATTGGAAATGTTGGTACTGGTGGTGGAAGTGGATCCACCCGTCCCGTTGGTGGTCACCGTGACAACCGACTGGGTCAATGCCGAATACTGGACCGTATCGGAATAATAGGTGCCGCGCCACCCGGTACGGGGAGTCAGGTTCAGGAACCCGAAATGCCGGGTGGGATAGAAAAACTCATGGCTGGTATCAAGCCGGGCGGAGGAATAATCCTCCGATGCCGAGCCGTCGGGGTAGAGTTTCTGCAGATAGCCAAGCGAATTCCGTCCCTCATAATAGAATGGAGAATCGGCAATCTGAACCCGCTGGATATCCGCCGCCAGTTCGGGAAGGCGATCCACGCCCTCATAAAAGTCATTGAGACGCTTGTAAGCGGAAAGGCTCAACGAAAAGTTATCGCCCCGGTGCATCATCATGGCATAGTTCTGAGGTTGGAAGCTGTTCCGGTATTCCCGTTCAAAGAAATCCTCCAGAACATAGGGATCACTGAGGTAGGTGAAGTCCGACAGGAAATAGTCACGGGGACTGATCGTCTGCATATGGCTTAGGCTCAGGCGATAGCGCTGGGCGTTCACAACTTCACCCCGATCCCCTTCATTAAAATCCTTCGTCACCCCCTGGTCATTGATATAATACCCGTAGACCCGGCCTTTCGCCATGTCATCCAAGGCGAGCCAGCCCACTTCCTGACCGATCGCCGGCCCGCGCTCGGTGCGGTAATCCAGATGGGTGATTCCCTGCAGGGTGGGCGTCATCCAATATTTTGTCGAGGTCAACAGGAACGCTCCCATCCGGCCGCGATACCCTCCCTGCACCGTCGTCCCCACCGTCCTGTCGCCCAGGGAACAATACCAGTAGGGAAGATAAATGAGGGGAACGCCGCCGAATCGGATGACCATATGGCGGGCGACAAAATGATCATTCGGGTACACCCGCATCCGCTTGCATCGCATGGAATAGTGATAGTGACCCGGCTCGTTGGTACAGGTGGTAAAGGTGGCGTTTTTGAGAAGATAATGATCATCGACCCGCGTCGCCCCGTCCGAGTTGACCACAAAGGGATCGATTTTGGCCGAAAAGTCGCTGGTCTTCCAAGTGCCGTCCTTGAGGTTATAGATGAACGAATCACCACGCCAGACCATGTTGGACTTCGTAAACACCACATTGTTACTGGCCATGGCCGTATCCGTGACTTTATCGAAGACAATAACATCGGCGGTCAGTTTCTCGCTGCCGCGGATGACGGTCACTCCGCCGGAGGCGATCATTTTCTTGCCCCCCTCCTCAAAATCCATAGTGGGAGCATTGACGTCCACTGGAATGGCCGAGGTGGACGAAAGCCCGCCCATCATGCCAAACGGATTGGAGGCGGCTCGAGCCGAGGCGGCCAACATCAACGCTATTACTATCATCCCTAATCGTTTCATCATCGGCAATCTCCCCGATCACGTTTAAAAGTTGCTAGGCACATTACACTATCCGCCCTTGTCTATGCTAGCCGGACTTTCGCTATTCGCGTCTAAAAACGACTATTTTCACCCTCTCGGCCACTGAAAACCCCAATGAATTTGTGGTTTTCGAGTTGAAAAAGGTGTTGGCTACAGACCTACCCCCTTTCG
>CAJBSZ010000426.1 GCA_903958395.1 uncultured bacterium
AATCTTCGTTGAATAATCAGGACCTATTTTAATAGGAATGATGTAAGTGGCAAATTCAATTAATACTTCCTGTTTGTGAAATATTACACCATTTTGAATTTGAATAACCTCATCATGAGTACGTGGTATTTTATTGGTTTGTTTGGGATCATCCTCTTTTGCCAGCAATGAACTGGTGGTGCAGAGCGAGAGTATTGGGCCGGTCATCGGACCGGATCATCCCGATGTCAGGGCCAGCAAGAACCAGAGCGGGTTCGAAACCGGGCAGGTGCTCAAGCAGGATGGCGTCTATCACATGTTTGTAAATGAAATGACGCCTAAGGCGCGTCTCGACATGCGCATTGCCCATTGGACCAGCAAGGACTCCGTGGAGTGGCGGCGCGAGGGGACGATATTAGAGAGTGTGCATGGACGCTCATCCACCAATTTGCGGTCCGAGGTATGGGTGACCGGCATGGCCTTTAATGAGGCGGACGATTGCTGGAACATGTTCTACGTGGCCTATCGCGGCGGGGATACAAACAAGGGCGAGAAGTTCTACTCGGACTACGAAGGCATCATCTGGCGGGCCGCCTCGCAGAAGAAAGGGCGGGCCGGGATAGGTGGTCCCTACAAGGACATGGGGATTCTGATGCGACCGGATGAGAACTCCCAGAAGTGGGAGGGCCAGCAGGGCGTGGACTCCTTTTTTCCATATCAGGTCGGCGAGCAATGGTACGCGCTGTATGGGAGTCACAACCACAAACCTTGGAGCCCCTGGCTGGTCGGGCTGGCTTCGGCCCCGGCGCTTGCGGGGCCATGGAAGCGAATGGCTACAGGCAATCCATTGTCGCTGGTGAAGGTATTTACCGAGAATCCGGTTGCCGTTCGCCTGGCTGACGGCCGCTGGCTGGCGATCTTCGACTCGTATGGTGATCAGGAAATCGGTTACAGCATCTCGGCGGATGGGATTGTCTGGCCGCCCGAGATCAGGCTGAAGGTCCAGACTGGCGGCAACTGTTGGACGCCGGAAGGGGATCACGCGTTGCGCACGCCGTTGGGTATTGTCACGGAAGACGATGGAACGTTTACGGTATTGTATACAGCGAAGACAAGAGCACAGTCAATTTTTTACGCGATCGGGCGGTGCAAACTCGGGTGGAAGTCTGAGAAGTGAAACCACAATGGGTGGGGAAGAGAAGATTGTGTAAAGGGGACAGGCACAGGAAACGAATATGACAAAAAAACAACGTTTTATGACCAAACAGCAATGCATGGTCGCTACAGCACTTATCATCAGTATCGCGCTCTCTTGTGAAGGAGAGGGAGCTGAAACGGCAAAGCCCGATATGACCAGACTCGTCGTGCTCAGCGAGCATCAAGGTCCGGTGGTCGGGCCGGATCATCACGACGTGATTGCCAGCACGAACCAGAGCGGGTTCGAAACCGGACAGGTGATTAAACACAATGGCGTTTACCATATGTTTGTGAACGAGATGTTCAGGCACGCTCATTTGGACATGCGCATTTCGCACTGGAGCAGCCGCGATGCGGTCAACTGGACGCGTCAATCCACACTCGTCGAGAGTATTCCCGGCCGTTCGCACACGAACCTGCGCTCGGAAGTCTGGCTGACCGGCGTTGAATACAACGATGAAGATGCGGCCTGGAATATTTTCTATGTCGCCTACCGCGGCGGGAACGCCGCGGAGCGCGAACCGCCTTATTCGGACCACGCCGGCAGGATCTGGCGGGCCAGGTCAACGGTCAAGGGGCACGACGGGATCGGCGGGCCCTACAAGGATGTCGAAATCATCATGCAACCCGACGAGAACACTCAGAAATGGGAAGGGCAGCAGGGCGTGGATTCCTTTTTCCCGTACCGGGTGGGAGACCAATGGTACGCGCTGTACGGGAGCCATCGCCGCCCCGGACCCTGGCCGGTGGGAATGGCTGTTGCCCCTAAGCTCAGCGGGCCTTGGGCACGGATGCCGGAAGCGCACAATCCGGTCCCGATCGTAAAGACTTTCATCGAGAACCCCATAGTGTCTCAATTGCCGGATGGTCGGTTCATGGCAGTTTTTGATTCCTTTGGCGATCGTGAAATCGGTTACAGCCTCTCAGCCGATGGTTTGACCTGGCCGCTGGAGAGCCGTTTACAGGTCCAGACCGGCGGGAACTGTTGGGCGAAGGAAGGGGATCATGGGGTGCGTACGGCGCTTTGTGCGATTCGCGAAGACGACGGCACTTTCACCGTGATCTACACCGCGCGAATGAAGGACAAGAGATTCTGGGCGGTGGGTAAGTGTACGCTGGGGTGGAAGAGAGAGAAGGAGTGAGGCCTTGACCCCTTCCCACGAGGGCTGTTGATGAATTTTTTAGAACAAGGAATCGTCATGATGAGAATACGTGTGTGGGGCATACTCGGGTTTGGTTTGACATGTTTATCGATGACGGGGGCATGCGGGGCGGCGGAAGATCCGCTCTCGCAGGGCTTCGTCAATCCGCCGGCTGAGGTGCGCCCGGCCACGTTCGGTTTCATCATGCCCGGCGGCGCTATCCCGAACAAGGTGATTACGCGCGACCTGGAGGAGATGAAGGCAAAGGGCCTTTCGACGTGCCTGCTTTACACTCCGGGGAGGTATGCCGAATGGGTCCATCGTGGCATAAAGCTCATTTATGGCGAAACCAAGCATAAAATGGTGAAGACCGACGAATACGATGGCGCCGGGGTGCTCAAGGTCGAACTGCCGTGGAGCAATATTCCCTGGTCGCCGGACTGGGTCAAGTCGGTTCGCTGGGCGGCC
>CAJBSZ010000427.1 GCA_903958395.1 uncultured bacterium
ACCTGTTTGTCGGGGAGTTGGCTCCCTATTATGATCTGGGAGCCGGCTGGAAGTTGCACGGGGTTGTCGGAGCATCGGAGTACCAGGCAGCGGAGACCACGCGTATGCGGGGCTCCGCCGTGGAGACGTTCCATGCGGGGGTGGAAAATTTTATTACCCAGGATTTCGTCTGGAAAGTGATGGGCGGGTATCAATTCATGCAATATGACAATCCTGCCCTGGATCCCGCAAGCACGCCGAGCGGGAGTGCTGAAGTGAAATTCATGGCGACAGCGCCGACACGATTTCGTCTAGGGGTGGAGTATGGGTATACGCCGCCCAGTAGCAGTGAATATTCGGCACAGCAGGCAGCGACATTCTCAGGGGCCGTTGACCATGATGTGCTGGCAGGGCGTTTGACGTTCAGTCTGCAGGGGCAGTACAGGGACAGCCTCTATACCAACGAAGGGATTGATGCCCCGGGGGGTTCCGAAAAAATGGAGAGAATCGGATTTCATGGCACCTATTTACTGGGCAATCAGTGTTCCCTTACGGGGGGGTATTCCTATGAGAATTGGGAGTCAGATTTACGGGAGTCGTTCCAGCGCAATATGTTGGACATAAATGTCAGGGTGATTTGGTAAGGCTTTGACAGGGTAATACCATCAGGGTTTCCCTGATGGTGCAATCAGGCATCCCCTGATGGACGCGGTGAGGAATCCATGGAACACTGGTGCCGGTTGAATGGGGTTCATTTTAGATTAAATATTCTTGATCGCCGATGAGTTGTGGTAGGTTTCCTGAGGGGTACGCATAATCAGCGGGGCGAAGCTTGTTCGTTGGGTATTTTAGGAGTGATTATGGATGCAAATCATAAGTTGTTTTACTCCGGTTTGATGTTGTCGGCATTTGTTCTGGCGTTGACCACGGCAGGTTGCCAGACCCTGTCGGATCGTGCTGAATCGGGATCCCCCCTGCCTCCAGCGATGGTGCTATTACCGGGTGATGATATGGAAATCAGCTTTTTCGGGGTTCCCGACTTGAACACGAGCCAGCGGATCCGGCCTGACGGGAAGATATCCGTCAAGTTGTTTGGCGATGTCATGGCTTCCGGGAAGACCCCGCTGGAGCTCAAGAATGAACTGACTAAACTCTATGATTCACAGATTCAGGTGAAGGCCATTACCGTCCTTGTGCGCAGTTCGGCAGCGGTTTACGTAACAGGAGCCGTGGGCAAGCCGGGTAAGGTTGAATGTCTCCGGCCCATGACAGCGCTTGAAGCGATCATGGAGGCGGGGGGATTCGATCAGAAGGCCGGTGCCCGGCGGGGCAAGGTGCGCGTGGTACGGACGGAAAACAACCAGGTGAAGAGTTACCTGTTGGACTTTGATGAGATCCTGACGAAGGGTGGACAGGCGCCTTTCTATCTGAAGCCTTTTGATACGGTGTATGTTCCGGGAGCTTGGTGAAAAGTCACGTGCCGGGTCATTGCGATGAGAGCAAGCTTTAGTCATTTTTTTGGTGCATTACGCTCGGGATTGCGGCCTCAGGTTGAGGGCATCTACCCGGATGTCGTTTTCAAGGCGCTTCTCAAGCGTGAGTGCGCCGTGGCGGAGCGTAATAGCCAGTGCGTCACGGTACTGGCTTTTTACTCCACGGGGGAGCGGATCAAGATCCGTGACGCGCGTGTACTTGGGGGGATATTTGCCGACCGGTTGCGTGCCACGGATTTCATAGGGTGGCTGGATGCCAGAACCATAGGTGTCATCCTTCCCCATACACAGGTCAAGGATGCCTCCCTGGTGGCGGATCAGGTTTGCCGCAGGATGTTGCCACGGGGCGTAAAATTGGACTACAAGTTCTATCTCTATCCCCATGACGAGTGCGGAAAGTGGGATAAGGATCGCGAATTTCCCCTGACTAACAATTGTGATTGTGCGCCGGCGGCGGGGTGTGGCCCTGAGCAGGGGCATCGGGATGAGATCACGTCCTCATGCAATGGCAATGGCGAAGGCGTTGCGGGCATGAGGGCGAGCGTGCGCCCGATGGCGGACATTTCTTCCGCCCCGATTCCTGCCTGGAAAAGGGTGCTCGATATTGCGTTGTGTGTTTTCGGGCTGGTGTTTTTCGGCCCCCTGATGCTGATGATAGCGCTTGGTATCAAGATTGTCGCCCCGGGACCGGTCCTGTTCCGTCAGGAGCGGATCGGGTACAGGGGCAAACCCTTCATGCTGTTCAAATTCCGTTCCATGAAGCTAAATGCCGATACGGGGGTCCATCAGGAGCATCTGGCCCAGTTGATAAAAAGCGACGCGCGCCTGACGAAACTGGACAAGGCGGATGCGCGGTTGATTCCCTTCGGGAAACTGTTTCGTGCCTCTGGATTTGATGAGTTGCCACAGTTGTTCAACATTCTCCGGGGCGACATGAGTTTCATCGGGCCGCGGCCCTGCGTCGCCTACGAATATGAGCAACTGGCCCGTTGGCATAAACATCGGTGCGACACTTATCCGGGGTTGACGGGCTTGTGGCAGGTGAGCGGCAAGAACAAGACCACCTTTACTGAAATGATACGGTTGGATATCAAGTACGGACACCGGCAGACACTGAAGGAAGACTTGAGGATCCTGTTCCAGACCATCCCGGCTGTGGTGGGACAGATCCGGGACAGCTCATCAACAAAGGGGAATACATGACGAAGCCTATTCGTGTTGCGGTGGTCGGGTGCGGGTATTGGGGGCCGAATCTGATCAGGAATTTCAAGAGCTTCCCGGATTGTGAATTGACTGACCTCTGCGATGTGAGCACGAGCAGGTTGAAGCATCTGAAGTCGCTGTATCCGGATGTAACCACGCACACTTCGTTTGATGAGATGTTAAGCGGGCGGGCGCTGGACGCGATCATTATCGCAACTCCTGTCCATCTGCATCACAAACTGGCCATGCAGAGTCTGAATGCCGGGAAGCATGTCATGATCGAGAAGCCGATGGCCAGCTCGGTTGCCGAGTGTGATGAGATGGCCGCCGCTGCCGAAAAGAACAAAGTGACCCTGATGGTGGGGCACACATTCCTCTATTCGCCCCATGTAAGAAAGATCAAGGAAATCATTAAATCCGGAGATATCGGGGACATTTTCTACATCAGCTCCCGGCGACTGAATCTTGGTTTGTTCCAGAAGGACATCAATGTGGTCTGGGATCTGGCGCCGCACGACATTTCCATCATCGAGTATCTGATGGAGGAGATGCCCGTGTCCGTCAACTGCCAGGGCAATGCCCATGTGACTAGGGGGATTGAGGACATCAGCAATATGACGTTGACGTTCTCGAGCGGGCGCTATGCGACAGTCCAGACCAGTTGGCTGGACCCCAGGAAAGTGCGGGAAATCACGATCGTCGGGTCAGAGAGAATGATCGTCTATGATGACATTCAGCCCCTGCACAAGATCATGATCTATGACCAGCGGGTTGAAAAGCCGCCGCATTACGATTCCTTTGCCGAGTTCCAGTATGCCTACCACTATGGAGATGTCTACATCCCCTATGTCAAACAGGACGAGCCGCTGAAGATCGAGTGCCGCCATTTCCTGGATTGTATCCGGACAGGCGATGCGCCGCTGACCTCGGCTGTTCAGGCGACGGGAGTGGTGCGGGTCCTGGAAGCCTCTACAGCGTCATTGAAGCAGGGTGGGGCGCGAGTGCCCACCCATGTCACGTCATGAGCGGCTCACCTCTCAAGCTGATCGCGCCTGATGTCAAGCTGGGTGAGCGTGTGAAAATCTTCGATTTCACGAACCTCTACGGATGCACCATCGGGGACGACACCAAGGTGGGGACGTTTGTGGAGGTCCAGAAGGGGGCGGTCATTGGTCGGCGCTGCAAGATATCCAGCCATACTTTCATTTGCGAGGGAGTCACCATCGAGGATGATGTCTTTGTGGGGCATAATG
>CAJBSZ010000428.1 GCA_903958395.1 uncultured bacterium
CCGGCGCCACGGTCGTGGGGCTTTGGCTAATTGCCATCGGTTGATCTTCATCATTTCGTTTCCTTTGGGTTGGGGTTTCTCAGTGAATTGAAAACTAGGGCCGTTCCACGCCAGTCAAGGTCAATTTGGCCAAGGCAGCTTCGCTCACTCCGGTCTGGGAGGACAAAAGAACGCGCAGGAAGAACCGCTGCCTGCCCTGAATCGCGGGGCTGATATCGACCGACCGGACAATGCCAAATTCCCAGGGACGCTCCAGATTCAACGCGCGACCGCATTCCACCCAGTTTTCGCCGTCGTCGCTGACTTCGAAAACAATGTCGGCCACATTTATAGTTATAATACGGCTGTGGTAGGAGATCACCGCCTCGTCCAGAGGCTTGTCGGCCTTGATCTCGAACACGATGGAGCCGGTGGAACGACCCTGGCTTTGAGGGACGAGCGCATAGCTGTTGTCGAACGCTTTCGCTATCAGATTGTCAACGGAATGCGCTTGTCTCTGCCAGGTCTCGCTGTTCGTCGTAAAGTCCGCTGCAAACAGCGGCTTCACCGGCTGCGAGACAACGGTGGCTCGCTTATGCCCGTCGGGATGTTGATAGGGGCAGTATGACAACTCGATGAAACTGCCGGGCTTGATCCGTTCTGCCAGGTAATCCGGGTCGTGGCACGGGCTCTCTAGCATGAGGGTGTTGAACCGGGTGAACCAATAATTATAGCCCAGCTCGTAGGCATTGCCGTTTTCCAGCACGATGGCACCATTGCTTAATGCGCCACCACGGATCACGGGTTTCTGGAAGGCCTTGATCCGCCCCCGGTCACGCCCATAGACCGCCCGCATCTCGCTGACGCGCCCTGCGTCGTCGAGTGTGACCTCCACTTTATCCAGGGCTTGTGGCCAGTCTCGCGTGGTTGGCTCGGAACTCCCCTCACAGGCACGACTCACATGCACCCCCTCCGCAACCGGCAATCTCGTGCCTTCATCAAGCAGGGATACGGTCGGATCCTGAAGCCAGACTTTGATGCCATCCCGTCCTCCCTGAAGATAGATGGCGGAAAAAGTCCGAGGCAGCGGCAACGGCTTCTCCTCCATCGAAATTTCCAAATCAACGGTTGCGGTTCCGTCTTTATCCGTCTGCACCGTGCCCGTTTTTGCCGGTTGCAGCCGGTAATGATTAATGCCCAGTTGCTCCAAAGCATATGTCCGATTCGGCTTTAATTCAGCGAATTGCAATCGGCAAGGCTGTTCAATTTCCGACTTGAGCAGAAACTCGATGCTGCTTGGATCTGCCTGCATCAGTTCCACCAGGGCAACGGCGGCATCGTTTTCCAGCTTGACCTCGACGGAATACCGACCCAGTTTGCCGTGGCCGCGCACGGCATAGCGTGCGGGAAGGACTTGCGATATTTCACCCGCCAGCAAACGGTACGCTGTGCGATAGCGGCAGGTATCGAAAAGCCCCTTTGCCTGTAAGTACAGGTCGTCTGCCCCGGCCAGGTCATGGTATCGTTGCAGCAGACGACGGGTCACGGCGCGATCCTGTATCCACAGTTGGGTAATTCGCGCCTGATTGACGGTGAAAGGCGTGCCGAGAAGTTGACCGCTCTGTTTGCTCCAACGCCTTGTTGCCTTGATGCCATGGAGCCATATCTCATTTCCTCCTTCGGGAAAGACCAGTCGCAGATACAGCGTCTCTGTCGACGGCATATCAAGCTTTGCCATGGCGGCGCCCATATCAACATACCCAAGTTGCGTGCCAAATTGATTCCAGGCTTTTGCCACTGCCATGTCATGGCCATTCAACGTGGCCAGCTTTGGCAAGGCCGTCAGGTCGGTGCCGCCAAAGATCTCAATGCCTTCGGCGCTTTTGATGATGCCCTCGATCTCCAGCATGAGATCGTTCGAAAAGGCACCATCCTTACTGTCGAGACGATACGTGATGGAGCCCTGCTGCGTGTGATCATCCAGTGCCATGTCGGTGTTGAATTTCAGATCCTCTCGGTAACGCAGCGTCAGGTTCCGCACCTCGACCACCTGCGCAGTCGGGCCCATCTGCTTGTCGCGCCGGGTGTTCACATCCAGCAGGCGTCGCTCCAAATGAACCGGCGGCCTGCTTGCGTTTTCCTCGATATTGTCCGCCTGCCGCAGCCAGTCACGGAAGTAGGGCTTTCCGCCATGGAATTTTTCGAACTGATACCCCATCTGGTAATGGTTCTCGAGATAATCAAGGTTCCTGAGGGGGGACCATTCCATGTTGGAGCAGGCCACCTTGCCGTTGGCCTTGGCATAATCGTCCCGCATACGTTCCAGATCCACATAGCCCCAACCCGGTTCACCACTCGGCCACATATTCCCGGTGAACGACCGCCAGAAGCTGGACCGCCGCTCGAATTCCCAGTGTGGATACCAGGGGCCGGAACCCGCTTCCATGAACCAGTTGTCCGCCAATTGTGATTCGGGCAGTACCGTTTTCCCTTGATCAACCAACACCGCATCCCGGCCGACGGATTCATACGTGTTGAGGGCGATTTCCTTCAGGTAACGCACCAGGTTGCGGTCCATCCAGTCTAATTCTTTATCGCTTAGACCATCCTCGGGATTCAGGATGACTCCATCGGCCTTTGCTGTGGCAGTTATCGCGGCACCAAAGTCTCCGCCCGGGGTATAGTCCTCACCACAACATCGGGTAAAAGCCAAGAATGGCGGTTCCTTCCCTTTTGCCTTCAGGTAGGCAATTCGATCCGCGATGTGTTGCATTGCGGACTTAAAACGTACTTTGCGCATCTGTAACAGGGGCGCACTATTGAACGTTCTGGCGATAAAGCCTCCGCCAAAACCGGTGTGATACGTATACGTATCCGTATCGCGTTCATATCGGCCTTGATGGTATTTCAGATCGGAAAAGTAGCCGCCAATTCCATCCGGCCCCTGCGGCGCACCCGCCCACCATAAGCCGTTAAAGCTCATCGTCATGGGTGCCTGTGCGGCACTCGCCAGATGCAAACAGTGATCGGCCAGTTTGGATACAAAGGCCGGACCGTGAAGCCCATAGCTGAATCCCCATCCCCAATTGATGCCGACCGGGCCATAACAGGTGGTGTCGACATAGCGAGCCTGATAGTCCTTGACCTTCTCGATCGCATAGTCCAGATCGCTGCCGATTCTATCAAGCTCTTCCCATGGTTCCGTAAACTGCGTCCGCGGATCAAACAGCACCGGCATGGTCCGGAAAACCTGCTCTTCTTTCGCGATCCCTTGAAAGAAATTGGCATACGCCCACACCTGGCCGATACTGAACACACCGTTGCCTTCGTTTCGCAGGGTGATCCGAAGAAAGGGGGAGCTCCCGATGACGGTCGTCGGAACCATGACAAAGTAATGGTTCGGTCCGGCCGCGATCTCGTAATAGGTCCGGAAGTAGACCTCCTGATCGTTCACCAACACGGTATAGCCGAAGACATCCGGCCGCCGATTGTGAATTTCTTGAATCTCCAGAACGACCGGCTTGCCATCGGGCTTAACGGTCAGATCGAAGCTGAGCGTGGCGCCCGTTTGGCGTAGTGTCCTTACGGAGTAATCACGCTTGATGGCGCCGAGCTCCGTCGTAAGCGTCTCAACGGAAACCAAGCCTGTCGCCTCGACGCTGTGCGTCTTTTCGCTCTTCTGGTTCCCGAATGTGATCGAATCGGGCAGTTCGCTTGCGTATAAACCCGCCGCAGACCCCATCACCAGAACAAATGTGCAAATGGTTTTCATACTCATACTATTTTCATTTTCCTTGATTGAAACTTCTCGCTATTCCATTTTGCATTCTTTCGGGAACGGCTGTTTGGAGAACTGCAGGAAGTAGAGGAGACAGGCGTCGCGCCAGTGATAAGCTGTGGCGAGTTGAATTTCAAGTTTCCTGGCCACATCGACATGGCGTTCGGCGTCGATCGCGCCCGATAGCGACGCCCACTTTCCGCGAACCGCCAGCACCCACTCGACGCCCCGGTGGTAGTGCATGGCCAGTTCCTCCCAAAGTGTCCTGCCCGAGCGAAGACGGTGGTCCCAAGGCACGTGGTGAAACCAAAGCAAGAGCTTTTCGGGACAGGTTGCGAGATCGGCGAACCGATCTCGCACCTCTGGCTGATAACAGTTAACCGCATTGCTGCCCCTCTTCGTGCGGTCAAAACCGAGTCCCTTTTCATCGGCCCGGTGATAATAAACCGAGCCCCAATCTTCACGGATCGTTTCGGGATGCTGAAGCACGCTAAGCCACGGTCCGGGCCGGTAATGGTCACGGGTGATGTGATGCAGGCCCAGCGGCATGGTGTAATCAACGATAGCCTCCCGTGACTCAAGCATGATGCGCGTGATCGCCGCCACCACCGCTGGATCATTGGAAAACGTCATTTTTATCCATTCCCTGGCAATCTGTTCGGAGGTGAGCGTATGGTCCCAGGCCAGGCGGCCGAACGCATACCAGTTGGCCTGGCCAAAATGGTGCCCCGTCCAGTTCCGATCGTCACCCGTGTTGGCGACTCCCGCGATACCGGTAATCCGTTGGCCATCAAGAGAACCATCGGCCACTTTGGCCACGGTTGAGCCTTCACCTTTGGCATAACTGTCGGAATCGAAGAACTCACGCCACATCGGGGCAAGAAAAGCCAGATAGATATTTCGGCCCATGTATTCCTGGGTGATTTGAAATTCGGGAACGAGCGGTGTCCTCGGCATGGCGCCGAAAAGGGGATGGAAGGGCTCACGCGGCATGAAATCGATCGGGCCATTTTTCACCTGCAGCAACACGTTCAGGGCAAACTTGCCATCAAAAGGCGCCAGTTCATCAAAGGCGGCGGCCGCACGATCATATCCCGGCTTGTAGTCGTAGACAAAGGCACGCCAGATGACGACTCCGTTGTGCGGCGCCAGGGCGGCGGCGAGCATGTTCGCCCCATCCGCATGCGTCCGATTGTAGGTGCGCGGCCCGGGTTGCCCCTCGCTGTTGGCCTTGACCAGGAACCCTCCGAAATCGGGAATGAGCCCGCAGATTTCGTCCGCTTTTTCCCTCCACCAGGTCGCCACCCCGGGATCGAGGGGGTCGGCGGTCTTCAGCCCTCCAATTTCCATAGGTGCGGAGAAACGCGCCGCCAGATAAACGCGTAACCCATAAGGACGGAATACGTCGGCAATGGCTGCGGTCTTAACGAGATACTCACGGGTGAGGCTTCTGGCATCGGAATTGACATTATTGAGCACGGTTCCATTGATCCCGATCGAAGCGTTGGCACGGGCATAGTCACGCAGGCGTTCATCTACCTTGCCCGGCAATTCGTCCCATTTCCATAATGATTTCCCGCCGAACCCCCATGTAACAACTCCATCGAGGTTGTCCCAGTGGTTGAGCATCCGCAACCGGATGCGCGGCTTTTCACGTAAGGCAACCCTTTCAAGCGGGATCGAGCTCTGCATCAGGCGCAAAAGATGAAAGGCTCCATAAAGCGCACCCACCTCGCTATTGGCGGCCACAACCGTTACCTGATGACCATCAAGCATGACTGACCGGATGCAGTACCCTTCCGGCCCCAGTTCCTTCAAAGGCAAGTCCAATGCGGCGATCAGGGGTGAACTTTGGGGGGTACCCACAACGATTGCACCATGGCGTTCAACCGCCGAGGCGACATGCACCGGAATGCCCAACATTCCCGTCAGGGCCGTGACGAGTTCATGGCGAATGGCCTGGGTTGTTTTCGAGCTGCCAGGTACTACCACCGCTGTCGCGTGGGGCTTATACTGCGCGACCGTCGCCTCCGGTAATGGCTCGTAACGCATCCAAAGCCGATATCCATCCTCCGCAAAGGCGCACGAGGCCATGCCCCCCGCGGCCATCCACACACCCACCCTAAAAAAGACGGTTGATATCATGTCTACTCCAGATGAAACATTTCCAGCAACGGCACGCATTTCGCCGTGTTATCGGGATGGACCTCGAGAATATCTGCCATATAATCGCGCCACTGAATTGACACCTCCTTGGCGGCATGCGCCACGGGGTCGCTCCCGTCGCTGACCTTCTGGCACGCGAACAGGGTCAAGGTTTCCTCGTCGAGGAAGATCGAGAAGTCGGATGTCCCATCCCTCCGGATCTCATCCACCAGTTCCGGCCAGATGTTGTCGTGCCGGCGCTTATATTCCTCGACATGCCCCGGCTTGAGCTTCATCTTAAAGGCAATACGCTTCACAATAGCACCAACTCCCTTGCCATCGCCGCCCATTGCCACAACCGCTCGGATTGATGGTTCACCGTGCTCACGTCCTTCATGATGATTTCCACCTGGCAGCCCCGGGTCTTCTCAAAGATGCCCTTCAGGATCGCCCGCTGTTCATCCAGGCTCCACGCCGTGTCGGCGAACGCGAAGGGATTGACCTTGATGGACAAGACGTAGTCGCGTCCGAGGTTCGCCACCGCCTCGTCGAGATCGGCCCAGGGACTGATGGACACCTTGCGCAGGTTGGGAATCGTCCGCAGGTAGTCGGCCCGATTATGCAGCGGCTCGCAACACCCGTAATAGGCCAGCCCGAACCGCTCCAGCCACCGCTTCTCGTAAGCGATGGCAAACTCATTGTGCATCTCAGGCGAGCCTTGGGCGAAGATCTGGCTCGCCGCGCACCCCCAGAGGTTCTTGAGATTCCCCGGCGCTTGGCGCGCCTGCAGGTCGTCATGGAACGCCAGCCCACCTGAACCCGTGGTTTCATTCCCTGCATTAGTCAGGGGCAAGGGCAACGCCTCGTACTGGTCCAGCAACGCCAGCCCGGCGGTCATCAGCCGGTCAATGGCCTTGTGCATGAAATCGGGGTTCAGGGCGAACCCCAGCAGGACCTCCTCGACGCCCATCAAGCGCACCAGGTGATCCCACGCCGGCGCCCAGAAGGTCAGGTCGTTGTCCCGGCACAGGCGGAGTTCCACGTCGAGGATGCCGTCGAAGATCCCCCTCATCGCAGCCTGTTTGGCTGCCGTCCTCGCGGCGTCATGGGTCAGGACCGGGGGCGTGATCTTCTCCAGATCGTCCTCCGTCTCGATCACCTTGATGAAATGCTGGCTAGCGATATCATTGACGCTCAGCTCCGATTGTTCGGCCTTCCCCTCGACACCGTAGGAGGAAACATCAATTTCATAGGTGCAGTAAATCTTCGGCTCGAACACGGAGTCGTCTACCAGGTGAGTGAAGCGGTAGATCCTCTGGCGCAATTCCGTTTCCAATTCGCGAGCGAAGGGGGTTTCGGTCCGGAGCGTCAACTCGCCATTGACGTCAAGCTCGCCCCAGGGCACGTTCGCCACCCGCTGCCAGATGTAAACCAGGGGACGGCTCTCCTCAAAATTGTTGAGCCGGCGCCAAAGGCACGCCCGTTCACAATTCAAGGGGTCGTGACCAATCTCTGCCGCACGCCGCCCCAACTCACGAAGCGTTTGAGCATCGCGCTTCGTGACCGCGAACTCCGGCGAGGGAGTGCTTGTTACGCTGGCGTTCATAGGTGCCGTAGACCATCCCTTTCGATACCCGAGTCAGGCAATTCCAGAATTTCTCTCATCGCCAGTACTTTGGCATTTATAGACGCGTAACGTCCATTTCGCTCTCGTTTCTAAAGCTGTCGTTTCCGTTTCACGATGGGTACCGCATCAATACGGCAACTCCACCGGTTCGCCGGTTACCGTGATTTTCGATACCAGCGGTGCTTGGCCGTGGCGGCGGACATTGACCGGTTCCGGATGTCTTCCGTCGGCATATTTCCCACACATGCGCCACCGGCCGGGGACGGCTCCACAATCCCCTGGAGACGGCAGTCCTCGAAGGGGGAGAAGGGGTGATCCCTGTGGCGCGAATTCACCGATACACGGAATGCGTGCCGATATCGAATGTCCACACCGTATCATCCTGGATGTAGAAGACGGCCCGAAGGTCGGGGCCAAGAACAACAGACGTGCTTGCCGGTGGCAGGGCGTAGAAGCGTTTCCAGAATTGGGGCGTAGCCTTGAACTTATACGCCGGGCGGGGGCTCATTGAGGGCCGTCTCCATGTCAACGCCGATTCCCGCTTGCGCTTCCCTCAACCCTTGCCAGAATTCCGGCGGGATGTCTGCATCCTGCACCGGCAAATAGTCCTCGGGCGGGACAAGAACGGCAATGACACGGCCGTCCTGTTCGATCATTACGGCCTCGTGATCCGCCCTCACGTGGCGTAATGCGTCATCGAGGGCGGCGCTGCTATGATCCAGGGTCAACGTTGTCATGCTGATAGTCTGGCACGGCCAACCCGCTCGGGTCAAGGCGGGAATGGCGCCACGTGGGCGCCCAGTTCCACCTCGACCAGTGTGCCAGGCGTGAGTAAGGCGACTGGAACGATGTTGCCTTCCACCACGCGGCCGTTGACCACCAGGCTGCGCACCCCACGGCTGACGTGGCTTGGATTTGTCACCCTGATCTCCAACTCCGCGCCCCGGAACCTGCGCGTGACGGTGAAGCTGTCCCAGGTGGCAGGAATAACCGGATCCACAATCAGGCCGTCATAATCGGGGCGGATTCCGAGGATGTACTGGCTCATGGCGACGAACGCCCACGACGCCGTGCCGGTCA
>CAJBSZ010000429.1 GCA_903958395.1 uncultured bacterium
GCCTCGACCTTGAGTCCCTCCATTCGCAACAGGTCGAGATGGCAGCAGGCCTGTCTGAGCCGAAGGAGTGTCTTGAGAACTTCCATCCGGGATTTGTCGAAGCCCTGCTTCGCGACCAGGTTGGTGAGCTTGTTCCTGGAATTTTCGATGAGCTGTTTATAAACCGCCTTCTGATCCGGACTGAGGGTGCAGGCGGCAATACGCTCAATGCGCGGCGGTAGATCCCGGGCCACTTCTGTTTTCAGGCGCCGCATGAGGAACGGTTGGAGTTTCCGGCGCAGCCGGGCTTGAGCGACTTCGCCCTCCGGTCCGCCCTGGGCAATGGGAATCTCCGAATTATGACGGAAGCTGTCGTGGGAGCCCAGATAGTGCGGCATCAGGAAGTCCATGATTGACCAGAGATCCGACACGCTGTTCTCAATGGGCGTTCCCGTGAGAACCACCTTGTGGAACGCTTTCATTTCCTTCGCGACAATGGCGTTCTGCGTGGACCGGTTCTTGATGTGCTGTGCCTCGTCGAGCACCAGAACCCCGAACTCATGACTGCGATAATGTTCCGCATCGCGACGGAGCAGGGCATACGAGGTAATGACCAGGTTGGCGTTGGGCAATTCCGCCCACTTGGCGTGCCGGTCAACCCCGGAAAGTGTCAGCACCTTGAGCGAGGGCGTGAACCGATGGGCTTCCTCCGCCCAGTTGAATACCAGACTGGTGGGACAGACGATCAGGCAGGGCTTGCCGCGGACGGCAGGATGGTAACGTTCCATCTCCAGCCAGCTCAGGGTCTGCAGGGTTTTCCCCAAGCCCATTTCGTCGGCCAGGATCCCTCCGAATGTATTGGCCTCCAGGAAGCGCAGCCAGTTGACGCCTTCCTTCTGGTAGGGGCGGAGTGTGGCCTCCAGAGAGGCTGGCAGGGTGACGGGCTCGATGGACAACCCCTTCGACTGGCGATCCGCGGCGGTGCGCCAGGCTTGCGGAGCCTCGACATCCACCCCGTCCAGGGCGTCGAGTGAGGCCTTGACGTACGATGCATAGACGGAAGGCATCCGGAAAACACCGGGCTGGGTGCTTTCGCCGCTGGAGCAATCGCGAAAGACCTCGATCATGGCATCAATGGCTTCGGCATCCAGGAGAATCGTCCGCCCCCCGCTCTCAACATAGGAATCACCCTTGCGCAAGGCCCGCTGAATTTCGGCGGAGGTCAGGCGGTTTCCGTTACCGTCCTCGAAATCAAATCCCACCTCGAACCAGCCCGCCGACTCGTTCTGGGTCGTGATGCGGACAACCGGGGTGGCGAACTCGGCGCCTTCCATAAAGCCTTCAACCCGTCCTTCCATTTCCACGCGCCAGCCTTTCCGGCGCAGGGCGGGGACATGGCTTCCGAGGAAATTCAGCACTTCGCGGCAGCCCACGACGGGGGTCAGGACATCGCCGGTTTCCCCTGAAAATCCGTATTTGGCAAGCTGCTCGATGCCTTTTTTCTCAGCCTCAATATTTCTGACCATGTAGCGGAGGAAGTCCGTTGGATCGGGAATAGCGAAATGGCCCTTGGGGTCATTCTTGCCCGCTATGAGGCTGAAGCCGTTGTATTCGGCGTGGAGTGTTCCCGCCAGGGAGGCCGGACTGCCCCGTACCACCAGCCTGTATTTCGGTTGGCCCGGGTCAATCGTGAAGAGATCGGGTGAAAGGTCGCTCTCCACCCGCATGAAGCCCGACAGGATGGGGAGTTCTGCTTTCATGAAACGGGGAACCGATCCGCGGGGAATGATCACCGGCTCGCTGTAGATGGACCGGATGGGGTCCGGGAGGATCTGTTCCAGCGGCCAGAAATGGTTGGCTCCAAAAACCCAGCCGTGTCGGCCGGAGACAATGTAGAGGGGGATTTCGGCGGCATTACGGAAGGGAATTTCGGTATGAACCATCAGGATCAGTTCGCCATTATCCCGATCGAGATCCAAGTGCAGGTAGGACGTCAGGCGCGTCGCAGTCACCGTGAGGGGATCGGAATTGCCTTCCTCCAGAATTTGCAGTCCCTGAAGCAATTGCAGGAGCGAGACGAAATCCTGAGGGCGCAGTTCCATCTCGCTTCGGGCCGGCCCCTCGCAAATATCCTCGAGCACGAACAGGATGGATTCGTCCTTCTGGTTAAGCCCGAGTATGACCGCAGGTGGAATTTGATCCAGCAGGATTTCCCGGCCGCCGATCAGGGCCGAGCACCGGACGGGGATGCGCTGGTTGACGACACCCTGCCGCCAGCCGGGTTTCAAGGTCAGCCGGATTTGGGCTTCGGTGCTGCCCGGCGTTCCGGTTCGGGCCCGCTTGACATAGGCGGCCTCGTTGAATTTGGCAATGCGCTCGGCCCGCTTCAATTCCTCCAGGCGCTTGGCCTCGATTTCAGGATTGTTGGAGCGCCGGATCAGTTCGATGCACAGGGCGATGACGTGGGCGCAGATGATGCCGCGCTCCTTGCTGTCGCGGCAGGGGCAATGGTTCTGCGCGGAGCCATCCTGGAGAATCTTAACGGACGTTTTGAGCGGGCGGTTGCTCCAGAGGATGGTGCCGGTCACGAACGGCGCTTCATACGCCACCTCCTGGACCAGGCCGCGTTCGACCTGTATCTTCGCATCCTGGAAGACCCGCTGGCCGGCCCAGTTGATCAGGATCTGGTGGGTAATGGGCGGGCGGCTCATGGGGCGGGCTTCAGGCAGAGGGTTGTCCACTCGCCGAGTTGGAGGGATTCGACCA
The DNA here is from genome assembly GCA_903958395.1 of uncultured bacterium. GTDB lineage: Bacteria > Verrucomicrobiota > Kiritimatiellia > CAIKKV01 > CAITUY01 > JAABPW01. Next base: position 2,746 of record CAJBSZ010000429.1, read on the forward strand.
GAATCATGCCGTAGGCTTCATAAGCGGCCTGAACATCGGCGGCCTGGGGATTCAGGATTCCGGAGAGGATCAGGCGGGCGGCGGGGGAGCGGGAAAGGTATCCCATTAGGACGCCCGCATTGGCGATCAGGACATTCGCGAGGATATTCGCTACCACAACATCGTGGGAGTGGTCGAGTCCGGCGGCGGAACAATCGCCGGTCACAAACCGGATCTGATGGGCAACACCGTTCAAGTCCGCATTTTCAGTGGCGATTCGCACGGCATCGGGATCGTTGTCGAGGGCGATCAGGTCGCGATATCCGAGTTTGGCCGCCGCAATGGCCAGGATTCCCGAGCCACAGCCGATATCGGCCAGTTTGAGCCCCGGTGCAGTCGCGAGACGGTCGATCAGCTGCAGGCAACCCCGTGTTGTACCATGTTGACCGGTGCCGAAGCTCATGCCCGGATCCAGTTCGACAATGATTTCGCCAGCAGCCGGAGTGCAGGGTTCCCAGGTAGGTTTGATCCAGACCCGGGTGGAGACTTTTTCGACATGGAAAAACTTCTTCCAGCTTTCCGCCCAGTCCTCTGCCGGCAAGTCCCGTACGGTTCCCGTCAGGGGTTCCTGATCGCGCCGGGTTTCAAAAAACGACATCATGGCCGTCAGCCGGTGTTCCGCCTCGGCGCGGGTGCTGCAGTAATACTCTATGATGGCGAGGTCGCGGTCGGCATCGAACCAGGAGGTGCACGCGTCATCCCCGCCCTCGACGCAAGCGTCATCATACAGTTCCGCAAGGCGGCTGGTTGTTTCCAGACGCGCGGCGTAGAGCAAGGGCAGGGAGGACGTCTTCATTCTGGATTCTTCTTTTTCCCTCCGCTGAATTTCGAGCGGTCATAGGGGGCTGATACGGCGGCGCCTGCAGGGCCGAGGACGGTGCGGGTCTGTTGAACGCGGGCGAGAACCGAATCGGTGGTACGGAAATGGCATTTGGCGGTTTCCAGAAGCACGCCGGGGGAGTGTTTCTTAATGAGTTCCACAGCGGCAATCTGGACAAGATCCGAGGCGCCCTTGGGCAGTTTGACGCCGTGCTGGTCGCCCAATTTTTTCAGGCCCAGCACAAAGGCCTCCCGGGCGAGGATGGAGGCTGCGGCCACGGCGAGATCCGATTCCGCCTTGTGCATCTGGACCAGTTCGACCTTTCGCCCTTTGTGCATCAGCGCGCGCTGAACCTGTTCCTTGCTGCCGAACTGGTCGGAGATGGCGCGGGGGCAGGTGGGGATGATGTCCAGCATGTTCTCGATGGCACGGGCGTGGCCCCAGGCGAGCATGGCGTTGACGCTTCTCATTTTGGAGTACAGCTGGTTGTATTTCCCGGGACTGATCTGGATCAGGGTGAATCGGTTGCCGAGAATTTTCCGGATTTCCCGCGCGATTTCCAGGATACGCTTGTCGGTGCTGATTTTTTTACTGTCTCGCACCCCGATTTCCCTGAACTTTTCGACGATGGCCTGATCGGTGTAGGCGCTGGCGATGACCATGGGGCCGAAGAAATCGCCTTTTCCGCTTTCGTCCACGCCGATATGCGGGGCGAGCGCTTCGGGGTGCAGGATATCCTCGTAGCCGACCTGGGCAGACATCAGAACGAGGGGTTCGAGGGTGAAGGTCACGAAATCCTGGGCGCCCTTTCCCTGCACCACGCATTTGCCCGACTGGTAGAGCACGACCCGGCAATGGTCGGCGTCCACGGCAATAATGGAATACGGCACGGTGGCGGCCTTGAAGTTCCCTCCCTCCAGGATCATGATCAGGGCAGCCTGCTGGGTTTCCGACAACTCAAAAGTGAACGAATTGCGTGTTTCCATAAACGCCCACTTATACCAAATCGGCTTGCCGCCGCAAAAGAAATATTCAGGTGCCCTGCGGTTTCGGCGGAGCCCCCACCCGCTCTGCGATCCAGGCGGAAAGGGCCTTTCCGTTATTGATGGTTTCAGGGGGGATCGTGACCTGATCCCGGGTGGCAAGATGGGTTGCGTATTTGAGTTGGGCCTCACTGGGGCCCCCGTTGATGCCACGGACTGGCGGGGAGGCATAACCCATCTTGTTGTGAACCGCCTTGCAGAACCGTTGCCAGGTTTCCTTGTTTTCGACCACCTGGTCCAGGATGGCTTCCATTTTGCTGGTCAATTCATAATCAATCACCCAGGCATGCTGTTCCCTCAGGTAATCAATCAGGGTTTCGCCCCGGGGCAGGGGAACGACTTTGCCTTTTTCCTCTCCCACATAGCCGCGGTCGCTGATATTTTTGGTGATGGAGGCGTATGTGGAGGGGCGTCCGATGCCCAGTCGTTCCAATTCCTTCACCAGTGATCCCAGGGTGAACCGGCCTGGTGGCTTGGTTTTCTTCTCGTCGAGGGTTTCCTTATCCTTGGGGACCCGTTCTCCCATGATGATGGGAGGAAGCGTCTGCACTTTTTCGTCTTCCCCTTTGTCAGCCTTGCGCTCTTTTTCCTCGTCGACCTCGGCGTACACCTTGAGAAAGCCGTCGAATTTCAACACGCGGCCGTTGGCCTTGAACTTTTCCCCGGCCACATCAAAGAGAAGAAGGGTTGAGTCGTAGCGGGCGGGCGCCATCTGGCTTGCCACGGCCCGGCGGTAGATCAACTCATAGAGACGGGCATGGTCGGGGGAGAGTTGTTCCTTTTCAATCAGGGCGGCCAGTTCGCTCGCCGGATGCATATGGGTGGGGCGGATGCCTTCATGGGCTTCGGCCTGGGAATTCTTTGACTTGAACGTGTTGGGCTTGGGGGGGACATACTCGACCCCGAAGGTGGTTCCGGCATAGTCCCGGATCCGGGTTACAAAAGCCTCGTCCATCCGGACGGAGTCGGTCCGGTGATAGGTGGTCAATCCATGATCGAACAGCGCCTGAGCCAGCTTCATGGTCTGTTCGGGACTGAATTTAAGGCGTGCCGCCGCGGCAGCCTGCAGATCCACCGTTGTGAAGGGAGGCTTTGGGGACTGCCGTGTCTCTTTCTGGTCGACTTTCTCGGTCACGGCATGGGTTTCCGCCTGGATCGCATTCACGATGGCCTGGGCGTCGGGTTGTTTGTCGAACTTCCCTTTGATGTGGGTCGCCAGAAAGGTTGTCCCGTCCTTGTTGAGATGAATGTTCAGGATCCAGTACAGTGAATTTTTGAATCCGCGGATTTCGCGTTCCCGATCCACAATCAGGCGAACGGCCGGGGATTGCACTCGCCCAACGCTGAAAATGTTGTGGAGACGTCGACTCGCCAGGGGGGAGAGGATGTAGCCCACCAACCGATCTCCGACCCTGCGCCCGAGGAACGCCTGGTAGAGACCTTCGTTTGTTTTTTCAAAAGGAACCGCCTTGGCCAGGGATTCCTTGAGCCCTTTTTCCGTGACCTCGTAGATTTCCATGCGGAGGCATTCCTTGGCGACGGACTTGACCTCGTCATAGATATGGCGGCTGATGGCGTAGCCTTCCCGGTCCGGGTCACCCGCCAGCATGACGGTTTCGTCCTTTGCCGCCGCCCGCAACTGATCCGGCAGGAGTGTCTTTTTTTCATGCACGACGAAGGTGGGCTCGTAGGTTTCGAGGTCCACTCCGATAACAGAATTAGGCAGATCCTTGAAGTGTCCAATCGTGGACATGGTTTTCACGCGGAGGATCGACTGGATCTTTTTTGCCTTGGTCGGTGATTCAACGATAATAAGCATGAATAGGGATGCCTTTGTATTTATCCAACGGCCACAGGTTCCACACTGTGGGCACACAAGACAAGTCCAAAACAAGAGGTGTGTTGTATTTTTAAGAGTTTGGTACAATAGTGGGGTGGTAGAGGATATTTATTAGCCTTCTCTGAAAACGAGGTGAAAAATGAATATGACAATGAAAGCCTGTGGAGTGATGGTGTCGGTTGTGCTGGCCGGGTCTGTTGCGCTGGCGGAACCCTATCGGGGCGATTATCATGGTGACCGGCATAGCGGGCATGATCGTGGCGGGCGTAGTTATCACGGTTATAATGGTGGGCGTAGTTATCACGGTTATAATGATGGGGGCAGGCATTACGGGTATTCCCGGGACAGCCGGGGAAACTTGATTTTCGGACTGGTGGGAATAGGTCTGGCCGCGGCCATTGTATCAACCATTGAACGCCCCACGGTGTATGTGCAGCCCGCTCCCGTGGTGTATGAAACGCCCCGGGTGGTTTATGTTCAGCCGCAACCCCGGGTGGTTCAGCAAATTACGGTCGTTGAACAGCCGGTTCAGGTTGCGCCGCCTCAGCCGATCATCGTTACCATTAACATCCAGAATTCGAATGGCTCGTTTACTCCTGTGACCCTGCGTCAGGTCGGGGCTCAGTGGGTTGGTCCCAGGGGTGAGTATTATAACGGGGTTCCCTCAGTCGGCCAGTTACGTCCCATGTACGGATTTTAAGGATGGGTGATCAACATGGGCGAATTTCAGGCTGGCCTGGAGGAGCTTTTATGCAGCCTGGAAAAGGGACTGACGCAGAGAACGGTGATCCGGATTATTTTGGGAAAGTATCGGGGCTCGGATCCTGAGCTTCAAAAAATCCTGATCCGGCCGGTCATCATCCGTGACCAGGAATGCCTCTCGTTCGTCACCCGGTACTCAACCCGCGATGTGACCCGGAATGTTTCCGTGCCGGCGGGGATTGTGGAGATCCGGGGCCTGTTGGGCGGGGCGTTTAAAAGTGCCCACTTGTTTTCCACGACGGAAACTGTCCAGGCGGAAATAACGCGGAAGGGGACTTGCCGGGTGAGCGTCAGCAAGGCGACGACTGAAACGACCCCCGACCCGGCCCATGATCACGCCAAAGAGCGGCTGATCGATCCGGCACGTCCTTTTCTGGTCGAGTTAGGCATTACCCATGGGAATGCCCAGGTGCTGCCCTCGATGTCACGGAAATGGAAGCAGATTAACGTGTTTATCAGCCTGTTTCAGGGGGCGCTGATGGCCTCCCGGATTGACCGGACCAAGCCGGTTTCCGTGGTGGATTTCGGGGCAGGAAAAGGATACCTGACCTTTGCCTTGTATGATTATCTCACGGCGACTCTGGGGCTTGAGGCACAGGTAACGGGAGTGGAGCGACGGGATGATCTGGTTACATTTTGCCGCGGGGTGGCCCGGAAACTCGGGATGGACGGAATGGCGTTTCACCCCGGGGATGTGACGAATTATGAGGCAGAGCCCTTTCAGGTCATGATCGTGCTGCATGCCTGCGACACCGCCACGGATCTGGCCCTTGCCATGGGCGTCCGGGGCGGGGCGGAGATCATGCTGTGCGCCCCATGCTGCCACAAGGAGATCCGCCCCCAGATGATGAGTCCCGCCGTTCTTAAGCCCGTGCTTCAGTCGGGTATTCATCTCGGGCAGGAGGCGGAGATGGTGACCGATACGCTGCGGATGCTCTGGTTGGAAGCATCCGGGTATGAGGCTCAGGTGTTCGAGTTCATCTCCCTTGAACACACCAGTAAGAACAAGATGATTCTCGCCGTCAAGCGCCCTCAGCCTGTGGACTCCGCGCCCATTCTGGAAAAGATTCAGGCGCTGAAGGCCTTTTACGGCATCACGACCCACACCCTCGAAAAACTCCTGGCCGGATAAGGGCTAGGGGAGCGGGATGCGGGTGCCTGTCCGGGCGCGGAATTGAAGGGAATCCCGGTACCCCGCCTCTTTTGCAAGCTGAAGCGCCTTCCCGAAGTCGCAGCCGACTTCCTTCGGGGCATGGGCATCTGATCCGAAGGTGATCGGAATGGCCCGTTCGCAGGCCAGACTCAGGATAAGCGGAGAAGGATAGGCTTCGCCCACTTCCCTGCGCCAGCCTGAGGTGTTGATTTCAATACCCATACCGCTTTTCGAAACATGATCCAGAACCGGTTGGACCAGCTCCTTCATGGCCGCGTCGCGCAGACGGTGGCCGAATTTTTTCGGAAGGTCGAAATGTCCGATGACATCAAACAGGCGGGTGTCGACCAGGGCCTTCAATAAATTGAAATACTCTTTCCAGACCCCCTTGAGATCCACGGATTCCCAGGTTTTCCGGTAATCCGGGTTGTCGAATCCCCAGTCCTTGATGTAGTGCACCGAGCCCAGTACGAGGTCAAACGGTTGAGCCGGCAGGAAGGGGCCTAGAAAGGACTCGCAACCCGGAAAAAAATCAGCCTCAATGCCGAGAAAGATGGCTGGCTGGGCTTCATCCTGCAGGGAGCGGACAAGATCATAGTACGCGGGAATTTCATCCAGCGACATGCGGTGCTTGGAGTCATACCCGGACGGTTCGGGGCAGTGGTCGGTGAAGCACATTTCCCGGATTCCGTGCTTGAGGGCGGCTTGCTTAAACTCCTGCGGAGTTCCCTCGGCGTGCTTGCAGAGGGTGGTATGCATGTGGTAGTCGGCGGGAAGCCTGAGGGGTAGAGTGTCGTTATTCATGGTAATGTCCTGCTTTGAAAGGTAAGCACCATACAAAAGACCTGGAAAGTCCACAAGGCAAGACCTTGATTCCCGCGCTCCAGAATGTTAATGGTCACTCCGAAAACCATGAAAGACCTTACCCATTCCCTCGAACGGCTGTATGCCTTGCGAACCTTCGGGATCAAGCCGGGGCTTGAGACTACCCTGGCGTTGCTCGAGCGGTTGGGTAATCCCCAGCACACGTTTGCCGCGATCCATGTGGCAGGTACCAATGGCAAGGGATCCGTATGCGCCCTATTGGACTCCGTGCTGCGAAAAACAGGGCTCCGGGTCGGACTTTATACCTCGCCCCATCTCATTCGTTTCAATGAACGGATTCGCGTAAACGGGATCGAAATTGACGATGAGGCCCTGGCGGCCTTGTTTGAGGATATGGAGCCCCATGCCGCCGCTGTGGCCGCCACCGGCCGCGAGGCAACATTCTTCGAGTTTACCACGGCCCTGGCGTTCGAATATTTCCGCCGCCAGAAGGTTCAGGTGGCGGTGGTGGAAACCGGACTGGGTGGCCGGCTCGATTCCACGAACGTGCTTACGCCCCTGATTTCGGTGATTACCCGGATCGGGTTGGAACATACCGTCTATCTGGGCGATACCCTGGCGGCAATCGCCGGCGAAAAGGCCGGAATCATCAAGCCTGGTCGCCCTGTTGTGTGCGGGGCGACGCCCGATGAGGCGCTTGAAGTTATTCGAAAAACGGCGGAAGCCCGGCGCGCCCCGTTTATCCATGTTCCGGATGCAATTGCCGTGCGACGTATTGCCCAGGATCTGGCCGGCCAGAAGGTTTCTATTTCCGGGGGCGAGGCTCACTACGGCCCCGTCACCCTGAATCTTCTCGGGAAGCATCAGCTCGAGAATTGCGCCACCGCCGTGGCGGCACTGGAGTCGCTGGCCACCTGCAGTCCGCTGATCATTTCCCCCGACATGATCCGGGCGGGACTCTCCGAAGCGGTATGGCCCGGACGGCTGGATCTGCTTTCTCATGACCCGCCGGTGATCCTCGATGGCGCCCACAACCCGGACGGCGCGCGAACCCTCGCCCTCGCCCTGCATGAATTATTCAGGAAGAAGAAAGTCGCACTGGTCTGGGGAATGTGCGACGACAAGGATGCCCTCGGGTTCGCCAAAGCACTCGGGGCCACGGTGAAACGCTGCTGGACCGTTCCCATCGACTCAGAACGCAGTTTGGCTCCTGAAAAACTTCTTCAGATCGCCCGGACAGAAGGATGGCAGGCGGTGAGCGCCACCCTTCCCGAGGCAATGGAACAAGCCAAGGCCTGGGCTCGTGAAAACACGGGTGCCGTGTGTATTGCCGGGTCCTTGTTTCTCGCTGGAGAAGTGTTGAAGAATGTGAAACGTGAAGAGTAAGACGTGAAACGTGAGATGTGAGATGTGAAGAAAAACGAAAATACAATTGAGATTCTGGTGCGGGGTGTGTGTGTCCAGAATGGGAAACTTCTGGTCTGCCAGAGCAAGGATGCCGCGAACACTTATCTGCCGGGTGGCCACGTTGAGTGGCGGGAAAAAGCCGCAGAAGGACTTCGGCGCGAGATCGAGGAGGAACTTGGGGTCCGGGCGGTGATCCGGGAGTTTCTCGGTGCGGTGGAGCATACCTTCATCCAGAAGGGCAAACGCCACTGCGAGATCAATCTCATGTTTCGGATGGAAATCCAGACTTTGTCTCCGAAGAGGAAGCCCGAGGCCTGCGAGCACTGGATTTCCTTCAAATGGATTCCGCTGTCCGACCTTGGCCGGAATCATCTCGAACCCCAACCCCTGCGGAAACTGGTTCCAGCATGGGTAAAGAATCAGTCAGGCCTCTTGCGGTGGGGCAGTACGATGGATCAGGGGCGTGAAACGGATATTCTATAAAACCGCAACGGCGCGGAGGTCGGGTCGGTGAAGGACATGACGCCGTTGGTTCCAGGGAGATTGACGCATCCGGATAGGGGTATCCAGGTCGATCCGGAAGTCAGTTGATCATTGTACGAAACCGAGTAGTGGCGGTTCGAGAGGCCAGCCCACTGGATCACAAAACCGTTTTCATTTCCAATTGTATTGCCCGTGACGCCCAGGCGGAAAAAGCTGGAAGCTCGGGAGGCGTCGGTTCCCGCAATATCCTCGCCGTCATTCGAGACGCCGTCATGATCCCAGTCGCCCTCCGGCGACAAGGCCAGGAAGGAAACTTTGGTCGCCTGGCCGATCCAGTCCTTCCAATCCTTGGCCCAGACATAAACGGTATTAGTCTGGTTCATGGATAGGGTGCCGAACACGCCGGTTGTTGTTGATTGCCAGACGCCGTTTGTCGTTCCGCCTCCATCCTGAAGCGACAGATAATAGCCTTTAATCCCGGTTCCACTGTCAGTGAATCCGCTCCATGAACCGGTGACTGAGCTGACTCCGATGCAATAATTTCCGTAGGGACTCAGGTTCAGGGATAGTGAAGCGCCGGCGGCAGAGGGAGGATTGGCGTCAATCCAGTAAGGTCCCTTGTATGCCGCTTGACTGAGGTTCCCAAAGTTGTCCTGCGCCCGGACCCAGGCCCAGATGTTGGTGCCATCACCCGGGGAGGGGATGGTGGCCTTGCGGTTAGTGGTGGTGCCCGAAGGATCAAACGACAGAACATTGGTTCCCGCGCCATACAGGTAGTCTTTCAAGCCAATGCCGCTTCCGTCGGTGACATGATTCCAAGATGAAAGGATCGATGGGCTTTTATTCCACCCCGCGATGGCGTGGGTGTTGATGGTGAAATTGGTGGGTGTGGGCGGCGCCTCGTTATCCACCATGAACGGTTGGCTGGTGACCCAACTGCTCCAGAAGAGACCATCCCAGGTACGGCCACGAACCAGTGTGTTCGAGGCGGCAAGCCACCCGCATCCGGAGGTCTGGGAATTCCATATCGCGCTGACGGCATTGGTGATAAGGCCCGAAGCAAGGCGTGTTATGAGATTTGAAATTGAGGCCGATTGGGCGTTGTCAAACCTGGCGGTGCCTGCATCAGCCTGGACAGCGGTGAGCCAGAGATTGCTCCAGGGGCTACCCACAGAGGTGCTCCATTCACAAGCCATCTGACAGGTGTCGCCATCGGCATCATGAATCTGATTATCGAGCGTTACCAGTCCGGTGCCATTGGTGGAAGTCTGGGAAGCGGTCAGCCAGGTGAGCGTCGCCGGTGAACGGACGGTCATCCGGACCGGAATGATGGCGTACGGTTTCACGGGGTCATTTCCGGAAATAAAAAGCGTGGATTGGCGTTCGCCGGTGGGAATGCCCGCACTGTCCAGGGTGACAACCGGGGCCACGCTGCTGCTGTTTGCAGGAAGCGTGAGTTGGTTGGTCGCGAGTGATAGCCAGGATTGGGTCGGAACAACCGGTGAAATCACAATATCATCAAGATACCAGCCTTCCTCCTCGGTGTTATCGTCGGATCCAAAATGGAACCGGATAATCGCGACCGAGCCGGTAAAGGCGGAGAGATTGAATATCGCCTGGCTCCAGGAACCGGTTCCCGCGAAGCAGGGCGTAAGATCCGGCCAAGGTGATGCGGCGTAGCCCGAGATGAGGTTCGGGTAGCCGCCGACGGGGGTAATTTGCTGGAAGGTGACCCCCAGATTGGTTGAAATTTCCACGATACCCCCGTCCCAGCAATCGTTGTAATTCCAGCCTATCCGCCAAAATTGCCCATCCAGTTCACTTTGGATCCAGTGGCGGAAGGAAAGTTGTGCCCCGGCAGGCAGAATGATGGGGGGCGAATCCAGTTTGGCGTGCATGCTGCTGCCATACGTTCGGGTGGCGGGATCCCCGCAATACCAGGCGGTGGATCCGGAGATGCTCCGGTTTGTGGAAAGAGTCCACAGATCAACCATCCCGGAGTGGCTCCAGCCTGCGGTTCCATTCTCCACGGTATTGCTGTGTCCGCCCCACAGGATGGATAAATCGGCGCGATACTCAGCACCCCCGCTATTGGTGGCCGACAGCGCCAGCGTGCGGGTGGTCTCGGGGAGAAGAATTGCATCCAGGCTGGTTGGCGCCAGCGTGACAAGGGGATATAGAACCGCAAAGGTGTTGGGGCCGTTCGTGGAACTTCCTTGCAGGTCGGATGCGATGATCGAATAGACGAAGGTGTCCCCGTTGCTTCCCGGTGCAGGAAAGGCGAAACTGAAATCATTGGCGGTGCCGGGAGTCATGGCGTTGAAAGTGGTACTCCCTCCGTTACGGTTCCACATAACAATGGCGGAGGCAACGGTGTAGTTGTCGGTGATGGTGGCCGTAATGGTGAACGGAGCCGGACGGGATTGGGGATCGATCAGGGCGGAATGGTGAATAACAGGGGGGCTGGGAAATGACAAGGGATCCCGCGGGTCGGTTCGATCCCGGAATTCATCGCGGTTCACGAAGCCATCACCATCAGTATCTTCCAGGAGACTGACATTCGTGGTTCCGAAATAAAAGCATTCCCACCAGTCGGCCAGTCCGTCGTTATTGGCATCCCGGGTTGAGGGTAGATAAAGCGCCTCTGCAAGACGGGGGACGGTCATGATAATGCCGGTAACGGGATTGACTGCAGTCTGGGTGGAGCCGGGCTGGCGTAGCCCGTCGACAGTCCATCCAATGAAGTTGTAGTTGGTCCCCGACAGTGTGGCGGTTGCCGTTGCTGTTTGGGTCGTGGTTGCGGTGCCGTCGGCATACCAGAATGTTTTATTCAGGATTGTGGAGACTTTTGAGGACTGAACAAGGGCGACCTCATGACGCCATTGCCAGGAAAGAATTGAACTGTTTGTGAGCGTGAAGATGACGCGATTTGTGGAGCCGGTTTCAGGAATACTGCCGGTACCCGTCCAGCCGGTGCAACGCCACCGCATGCCATTGGTGGGCGCGGTGGCGACGGGAGCGGACGCCTGAAACACCTTGCCTGATGGATAATTGCAGATTCCATAGGACGGGGTGACGGTGTCCATGGCAGAGGGATTTCCGGTAACGGTGAGACTGATAGGGGACACTACGGAGAAGTGGTAGGAAGCGAGGGGCGCATTGGACGGGACTTTCACCGTCTGGTTGGATCGCGAGACGGCTTGGAGCCAGTACTGGATTGTGGTGCCTTCGGGCTGCGCGGGGATGGCGGCCTCGAAACAGGTATTGCTGATGTTGTTGAGGGCGATGGCTGTAAAATTGGTGGAGCCATCCGCGTTCCAGAACAAGGTTGCCTGGTTGGTGTCATTGAGGATTGCCGGGCCGATCAGGGTGCTGACGGGATAGTCGGACCAGATGTTGAAGGTGTCTTCAAGGGGCGTATGCACGATGCGGAAGAGTGTCTTTAATGCCTTATAGGCATTGAGCCGGCCGCCGGTAACGGTTTTTTCCGACAGAGCAGGAATAGGATCGGTTCCCCGCAGGATGGCGTCCTGGATATCCTGAAGGCGGGCCTCGGGCCAGGCATTCCAGAGAAGCGTGGCGACGCCGGCAACATGGGGGGTCGCCATGGAGGTGCCGCTCTTCATTGCATATTTGGAGCCGGGAACGGTGCTCAGGATGTCATAGCCCGGCGCACCAAGATCAACCGAGGTGGCGCCATATTGAGAAAAGGAAGCCAGTCCGTCGCTTGAAGTGGTTGCCGCTACGGCGATGACGTTCGATTCAGTATAACTGGCGGGATAGAAGGGGGTGATATCGTTATTGATTCCTGAATTGCCGGCAGCGGCCATGAAAAAAATTCCCAGTGAAGCGTTTTCCCGGATGGCATCCCGGAGGGTGGTTGTGTAATCTCCGCCGCCCCAGCTGTTGCTGGTGAGCCGGATGTTGACCCCGCGCCGCTTGAGATCGGCGACATAATGAAGCGCATCGGCGGCGTCGGAATCCGTGCCGCTTCCGCTGTCGTCCAGGAACTTGAGCGCCATGATCTTGCAGCGCCAGTTGATGCCCGCGACCCCGATGTCGTTATTGCCGATGGCGCCGATGGTGCCGGCGCAATGGGTGCCATGACTATTGCCGTCCATCGGGTTATTGTTGTCCGCTGCAAAGTTCCAGCCGCGCACATCATTTGTATAACCATTCCCGTCGTTATCCAGGCCGTTTGCGGATTCAGCGGTATTGCTCCAGATATTGCCGGCGAGGTCGGGGTGGGTGTAGTCGATGCCCGTGTCAATCACGGCGACGACAACCTGGGTGTCGCCGGTCGCAAAATCCCATGCCTGGGGGGCAGAGATATCGGAGCCGGGGCGGTCGGCATTGTAAAGCCCCCAGAGCGAGCCGAACTGCGGGTCATTGGGAACGGTTTGTTGTGAGCGGACAATATAGTCTGGCTCGGCATAGCGGATGAGGTCTTTGTTTTCATTCAGCATGGCCAGCAGGCGGGGTAGGGCGTCCGTGGATACATCGGCGATGCTGACCAGATAACACCCGGGCATCTTCATGTTTTTCCGGATGGTTAGTCCAAGGGAGTCGACGAGGGTTTGGAGTTTCTTCATGTCGGCAACGTCCGTCAGGCGGATCATGGCATGGTCGGCAATCATGATATTTCGGGAGATGACGGCATCAGGTTGACCGGAGGGGAATTGACGCACGACCTCCTCCACGCGCCAGAGTGGGTATTTAAAGTTTGATTTGACGATGCGGATCCGCCGGATCAGTCCCGGTGTGGCGGGGTCTGCGATTTCCTGTGACGCCAGCACCGGCATGGAGACGGTTGGGTCATCGTTTTGCGCCGACATCAGCGGGGGGGGCGTTCGGGAGGGGGAGAGAGCACCTGCCGGAATGACGGTGGCCGGAAGGGGAGGGATGTTGGTGGGGGTCGCCGGGATCGGGATAATGGCCGGGATGACAAGGGGGGGTGAATCAGGCGTATGGGATCGGTCGGAACGACCCATCCACCATACCCCTCCCACGAGTACGCCAACAGCCATGATGGCGCACACACCCGACAGCCGGTATCGTGTTCTCATTGAACCCCCATTGTATACGATTCTGGGGGCTTATAGCAATGAGCCGATTGACGGAGCCGATTGACGGCTACTTCAGCCCGCGTTTGACCATCAGGACCATGTCTTCCTTGAGGTTCTGGAGGTCTTCCTCGTGCATCACCTCATCTTGGAGGATCTGGAGGACCATGTTGTAGGTGACGGGGTCGCGGTCCCGGCTGAACTTCAGCAGTTCGTTGTAGTGCTTGATCGCGCACTGTTCGCCGCTGATGTTCTGGTCGAGGATGACCTTGACGTAGGGATCCTTGGGGGCGTCGTAGCCGCAATTGGTCAGCTTCAGCCAGACATCGGGGCCGAGGGCCGGGGTGCCGCCCAACTGGATGATCCGGTCGGCATCCATTCCCGCATGGCGGAGTTCATCCGCAGCGTGCTGGGTCAGTTCCGCCATGACGGAGTCTTTCATGGGGCCCTTCACCAATTTGGCTCCCAGCCAGTACTGGTAGTAAGCAAGCCACTCGTCACAGTACAGCTTGTTCAGCATGGCGATGATCTTATCTGCATCCTTGCCCACGATCTGTCTTCCTGCAGTACCCATAACGACCTCCTTATGTTATTTCTTTTGTTTCATCAAAGTGGCGCCACCGAGTTCGCCGAGGGTGGCCTTCTCGAGGTCGGTCCAGAGAGTGCCCTCGCCGGCATGGAGGATATTGATCCGGAGATCGGAGCGGAGGGATCCGGCGAATTCCCACATGCTGAAGGCGATGGGGTCACCGAAGGCCAGGGTTTTCATCTGGGCGCCGCGGGCGCGTTCGTTCTCCACCAGTTTCATTGAATCGGCGGCCGCTTTTCCCAGGGTACGCGTCTTGTCGGCCCGGACTTCAGCGGAGTTTTTGTCGATCAGCGCAATTTGCTTGATCGTTCCCGCCTGGATTTCCGCCACCTGTTTTTCCTGGTCGGCTTTGATTTCCGCCTTCAACTTCTGGGTTTCCTGGGCAACCTGGGCGCGGCGCTGATCAATCAGGGACATGCCGGTGTTGAGGTCGGCCTGTTTCCGGGCCGTGTTCTGGCGCTCAATGTTGGTCAGGTCCTGCTCTGTGGCAATGCTGGCTTTCTGAATGGGATCCAGGATTTGCAGGGGGACATCCACATGCCGGATGAGCGCATTGTGGGTGATGATCTTTTTCTCAGCCATGGTTTTCGATAGCGCCTCAGTCATATCGGTCTGGAATTTCTCGCGGCCCTCGCCGACGATGAAATCCTTCGCGCGGTATTCCGAGCCCTTATTGCGGGTGATGGATAGAATCTGCGGCATGATGATCTTGTCCACCACGGCGGGGAGATCCCCGTAGCTGCGGTATAGCCAGGCGATGTTCTCGGGGAGCAGTTCGAACTAGACCGTCATGTCGAGACTGATCAGGAATCCGTCACGGGACGGGAAGGTGACGTACTCGTTCAGCACATGGACGCTGTCGCTGGAGCGTTGGGGAGCGACGGGTTTTTTTGCCGCCGGCATGGCGGTTGCCCGTTGCGCCATTTCCATGTCCGCCTGTTCGTAATAATCCCGGCGCTTGGCCTGCTGTTGCTTCAGCATATTGTCCTGCAGAGCATCCATGGCCACGTTTTGGACGGCGATCTGTCCCTTGGTGATCACGGCACTGCCCTCGCGTCCGAGCAGGGAAACCTGGTTGAGGCCGATCTCCAGGACATTGATCTGGAATTCCTTCGGGTTCACATAATACAGGCCGGGCTGGAGAATATCCTCACGCACTCCTTTTTCGCCGGGCTTGGCGAAGGCGCCTTCCGGTGCCTGTCTTCCTGAGAGCGAGGTGATGAGTCCGACATACCCGATGGGGATCACGACGGCGTCCTCGACCTTGACCTCATAGCCGACGGGGTTCAGTCGGTATTTTCCGGGGCCGAGCACACGCCGGGCGATACCCTTCTGCCCTTCGTTGGCCAAAAATTCACCCTGGGGCAGATCGGCACCCACCTTGGCGGTCACCACCCCGATTTTTCCGGGAGGGATGTTGATGACGGGCATGATCTGGATGTTGTACTCATAGGGATTCCGGAAATGCCGGCCTTCCCCCAGGACCTGTTCCTGGATTCCCATCTGTCCCTCCTGGGCGAGGATCTGGCCGGGTTTCAAGGCGGCTCCGGTTTTGGCGGTAATCACGGCCATCTGGTCGGGATAGACATAAAACCGGCAGAAGCCCCATTCCCAGACGAAGATACTGAAAAGGACAAATGCGATGGCGGCAGCAATGATGGATTTAAGCGAAGTCATTATTTCACCTCCTTGCGGGTCTGGGGAAGATAGGGAAGAAAAAGAGTGCCGAGCCCGTCGCCTTGATCGGAGCTCATGATGGACTCGATGCGCGGCCCCACTTTCTTATAGAAGGTGTATCGGGCGTAATTCAGTCCGTTGCTGAAGGCTTGAACCTGACTGGAAAGTACAGCGGCTTCGGCGAGGTTTTGCATGGTGACCACGTCGGCTTCGGCCTGAGCCTTGAACATGACGGACTTGGCCTGGGCGATGGCGGCTTCATTCTCAATTCGGGCCACTTCCAGTTCGCGGTTGGCCTGGACCACCCGCACGGCCTGTTCCTGCTGGGCGGCAATGACCGCCTGGATGCGGATGGTATCGGCTTCCACCTTCTCGCCGCTCTGACGGGCCAGCATCTCCTGCTTGACCAGTTCGGCCTTGGACTTGGCCTGTCCGATTTCCATGTCGTATTTCTTGCTTTCCTGAACGGCGACTTCGCGGTCACGGATGATGCTGGAGATTTCCTCGGGCGGACTGATGTTGCGGATCAGAACGGATCGGATGGAAACGCCCCATTTTTCACAGGTGCTCCGCAGGTGGAGTTCGAGGTCTTTTTGAAACTTCTGGCGGGTTTCTCCCACAATGAAGGTGGTGGCGGGGTGTTTGCTTCCCTCAATGCGGCTGAAGCCGCGGGCACGTGGCAGGATGACCTTCTTGATGATGTCATTCATATCGCCCACGCGGTGGGTGAGGAGGGCGGCTTGTTCGCCCTGCAACGCAAACTCAATGGTGCCCTCGACCATGACGCTGAATCCGTCCATGGTGAGGAAGTTGATCGCATCCAGCCCGCTCATCTCAAACCGCTGGCTCTGGAGGTTGACTTCCGCGACGCTGACCAGGTAGGGGTTGAGGTAATAGGTGCCTGAATCCAGAACGGTTGGCAGCACGCCCTTCATGGAGCTTCCCACTAGGAACCCGTTCGGCTTGTTAGAGGTGATTCCACTGAGCACATCAGCCCCCGTTAGCGAGGTCACGACGCCCACAAAGCCGGGGCGGATGGTGATGGCGTCATACAAATCCACCCGGAAGGCGTAGGGGTTGATGCGGATTTTTCCCGGACTGAGAACATCGGCCAGGATTCCTTTCTGGCCGGGACCGGCGATGATCTGGTTGGGGGGGAGATCCTGTCCGTACAGGCGGGTGAGAACGCCCAGTTTGCCGGCCGGGATATCGGTGATTTTATCCATTCGCCAATCCCAGAAAAAGGGATTCCGGAAATAGCGTCCTTCCGCCAGGACTTCCAGTTGGATGCCCTTTTGATCAGGGGTCTCGGCGATCAACTGACCTGAAGGAAGATCTTTTCCGGTTTTGGCGATCAGGATGGCAATATGACCGCTGTCGGGCTCGATCCGGCAGAAGAACCAGATGAAGAGGGGAATGAAGAGCAGGATTCCCATTCCGAAGAGCGGCCAGAACGCTGCCCGGAGCATGGAGAACGGGCGGGGAACCGGGGGCGGAGACCCAAAGGCGTTGTCAACACGGGTAATTCGATTCATCTGCAGACCTCGTTTCTTGGTTAATGTCCGGGACTTTAATGTGCTTTTTAAACTGAGTCAACCGTTGCGTGAACGGGACGAGGCTGACTTATCCGCTGGACAAACCGGGACTGTCGAAGCAGATTACGCCGGATGCAAATGGCGGAAACTTGGATAACGGATGAACTGGCAACCCTTCGCGAAGCCGGATTGGAGCGCGCTCTAACGCCGTATGACCGGACCGGAGTCGAGGTGGCGTCAGAAGGCCAATCCCTGCTGAATTTTTCCAGCAACGATTATCTCGGCCTGGCCCGCCATTCCCGTGTTCAGGCCGCCGCTATCGGGGCGATCAACCGGTTCGGGGCCGGCGCGACGGCCTCGAGGCTGGTGACGGGAACCCTGACTTGTCACCAGGCTCTGGAGAGCCGGATTGCTGCCCTGAAGGGCTACCCCGCCGCCCTTGTGTTTGGAAGCGGTTATGCCGCGAATGTCGGGATCATCAGCGCCCTGGTCGGGCGAGGCGATCATGTTTTCATCGACCGGCTTGCCCATGCCAGCCTGGTGGATGCCGCCGTCCTGAGTCGGGCTTCTGTTCATCGCTTCCATCATAATGATACCGCTCATGTGAGTCGTTTATGCCGGGGGTGTTCCGGTTCTGGGAAGCGCCTGATCGTGACGGAATCGGTTTTCAGCATGGATGGCGATCTCGCGCCGGTTCCGGCGCTGGCGGTCGTGGCGGAAGCCGAAGGCGCGATGATGCTGGTCGATGAGGCTCATGCGACCGGGGTCTTCGGGCCTGGTGGCGCCGGACTCATCCGGTCGGCCGGGGTGGAGTCGAAGGTGAATCTTTCGATGGGCACATTGAGCAAGGCGCTGGGCGGATCAGGCGGATTTGTGGCGTGTTCGGGTGAGATGAGGACCTGGTTTATTCACAAGGCGCGTTCGTTCATCTACTCTACGGCGTTGCCGCCCGCCATGGCCGGAGCGGCGCTGGGTGCCTTGGATGTCTTGCGCGATAACCCCGGCATGGGCGCGGAACTGCTGGCACGGGCTGCCCATTTCAGAAGCCGGTTACGGGATTTGGGATTAAACACCGGACCCTCGGAAAGCCAGATCATTCCCATCATGGTGGGCGACAATACGCGCGCGGTCCGGCTGCACCGGCGGTTAAGAGAGCAGGGGATCCTGGCAATTGCCATCCGCCCACCCACTGTTCCGCGCGGCACGGCGCGGTTGCGTCTTTCGGTTCGTCTGGATCATCCGGTGGCGATGTTGAATGAGGTGGCCGACCGGATTGCCGCGGCCGCACGGGCCGAGGGAGTGATTTCGTGAATTCGGTTGCCCGCCGTTTTTCCCGTGCCGCCCTAACCTATGATCAGGGTGCCGGCCTGCATCGCCATGTCGGGGCCAGGCTTCTCGAAATCCTGCCCGACCCGGAAGAGGTGGGGCGGGGCCGGATTCTCGAAGTGGGTTGCGGGACCGGGGTGCTGACCGGGTTGATTCGCCAGCGCTATTCGGACGCCTCGCTCTGTGTCATGGATGTGGCGGAAGGCATGGTGTCATGCGTCCGGGAACGATGGGGCCATGATCTGGCGATGGACTATGTGGTTTCGGATGTGCGTGATTTCAAGACGGCCCGCCCGTTTGATCTTATTGTCAGCAGCTCGGCACTGCATTGGGCTGAGCCGCTCGGGAAAACCATGGCGACGTTACAGGCGGCCCTGGTGCCGGGAGGCGGATTGTACGCGGCACTGATGGTCGACGGAACCCTGGCAGAACTCCATGGACTGCGCCGTCAAATTGCCCCCGGGAAAACGCCGGTTGGTCGGCTACCCACCCGTGATGAAGTGATCTCGGCTGTGGAGCAGGCCGGGTTCTGCCTTGTCTCACGGAAGGCGGAGACGATCCAGGCGCGGTATCACTCGGCGGATGATTTCTTTGATACGATCCATGCCCAGGGGCTAACCGCCGGCCCCGTATCGCGCGCGGCGAGTCCTCTATCCCGCACGGAATTGACTCAGCTTCGCAAGGCTTATGAGGAAACCTGCCGGGATCCTTCCGGCGGCGTCAAGGCCACCTTCGAAGTCCTCTACTTCGCCGCTAGATCTTGAGGCGGTCGATGTCCAGGTCGGTGGCGGGAGCTACGATGAGGGTGCGGTTGACGACGAATCCTGTGGCGATGATCTCCACGTGGGGGTCGGTTCGCACATCGCTGTAGCGGGCGCAAAGTTGGGCGGCCGTGAGGAGTTCCTTTTCGTTGGCGGGCCCGGTAACCAGGACGGTGGGGCCGGGGATGGCGGGAGCGGTGTTGAGTAGCGTGTCGCCGGCTTCCGTGTTGGATGTCAGAGCGCTGTTCTCAGCGGAATCCCGTCCGACAATGGCCTTTACCTTCGACGAGAGCCTGAAATGGCGGCCGATACGAAGAAGGGTAATAGCGTGACGATCCTTAAGTTGCCCGTTCCGGCGCAAATCCCACAACTTTTCGGCGTAATGGGGTTCGGTTAATTTACAACCACCGGCAGAGGGTGGAACATGGGTCAGGTTGAAATCCTCGGCGATTTTTTGCTGGGGTTTACGGCCCCGGCCATTCAGCTCCAGAAGCCGTGCGCGATCCACCCAGCCGAGTCGTTCAGGTTCGGTTTCCGGCAGGAGCTTGGCGCTGAGGGGACGCAGCAGCCGGTCCTTAAGCCCGGATTCCTCCGCCACAACATCCAGATTCTTTCGGGTTTGCGACATCGGGCGCTGGTTGAGCACTTCCCCTGTGGCAACGAAGTGAAACCCGTCGCGCTGCAGGATAAGGCCCGCTCGGCGGATCATTCCGGCATGGCAGTCAATACAGGGATTGATGTTGGCGCCAAACCCATGTTTCGGATGCTCGACCAGGGCGATCAGGTCGTCGGAGAAATCCTCCACAATCAGTGGAATGCCGATATGCGCAGCGGCGATACGGGCTTTCTCGGCACTGAAGAACGGCGATTCAAAACAGAGGCCGGTCACATGGATTCCCTGCGCCTTGAGAACGCAGGCCGCCAGCATGCTGTCCAGTCCGCCGGACATCATGACAAGCGCTTTGATTGGGGTGTCTGTTTTCATATCGGCCGGTTTTTATCATAATCTTAATCGTAATCATAATCTTAATCCCCTACGATGCCACGCATGAGAATTACCCTTATAGTTGCTTTCTGGGTTTATGGCTGCCTTATCGCCAGAGGTGCGGAGTATGTCATCGCCGTGAGTGTTGACGGCCTGGGCTCGACGTATCTGCAAACGCTGGTCGACGCCGGGCGGCTTCCTCATTTCAAGCAATTGGAAGTGGAATCTGCGGGGACAACCAATGCCCGAGCCGATTTCAACATCACCGTTACGCTTCCGAATCATACCAGCATGATTACCAGCCGCCGGATCACGGAGCCCGAGGGTCATAACTGGTCCAGTAATACAGATCCAGCCAAGGGGGTGACGATTCATTCCAACAAGGGAGTTTATGTTCCCAGTGTTTTTGATGTCGTTCATGATCACGGCCTGCGCACCGGAGTGTGGGCCACCAAAACCAAGTTTGCTTTGTTTAAGGTTTCCTATGACGACCTTCACGGTGCACCGGACAAGACCGGCCCCGATAACGGTCGCAATAAAGTGGATTACTTTGTGTGTGCGAAATCCCCCGTGCTGACGGACAGTGTGATCAGCATGATGACGACCCAGCCCTGCCACTTCGCCTTCGTGCATTTTGGCGATGGGGATGCCGCAGGTCACACCCATGGATGGGGGAGCGAACCGTACAACGCGGCTCTGATCACGATAGACGGCTATCTTGGCCGTATTATGGATCTGATCGCCACCAACCCCGTCTTGAAGGGAAGAACCGACTTGATTGTCACGGCTGATCATGGTGGGGCGGGGAAGGATCACTCGGATGCCACCAAGCCCATTGATTACACGATCCCTTTCTATGTGTGGGGCACAGGTATTACCCGGGGCGACCTGTATGCGCTGAATACTGGCACCCGAAAAGAACCCGGAACAGGCCGGCCTGATTATTCGGAGCTGAACCCGCCTATACGGAATGGCGATGTCGGCAATCTGGCGCTTTCCCTTCTCGGGCTCCCTTCGATTCCGGGGTCCACGATTGACGTCAAACAGGATCTCAAGGTGAAGTGAATTTATTGAAAAGCCCATTGCAAAAGCGTTTTTGCAAAGGTTTATCTGGCTAAAATTTCATCCTTCCGGATGCAGGCAACCTGGCGTGCTGAGCCGAGGGTAACCGGCTCCAGAACTGGAACCCGGGCGGCGCATTCGGGGAGGGCGAGGGGGCAGCGGGACCGGAAGCGGCAGCCGGATGGTGGATTAGAAGAAGAGGGGACATCGCCTTTCAGGATTGTCCGTTTCCGGCTCTCGCCGAAGGGGACGGGCACAGCGGAAATCAGGGCGCGGGAATAGGGGTGCGCTGGCGAATCCAGAACCTCTGATGACGATCCAGTCTCGACCACGACGCCCAGATACATCACCACCACCCGGCTGGCAATATGACGAATGACCCCGAGGTCATGGGAAATAAACAGGTACGCCAGGTTGTGGGAGGCGCGCAGGTCGATGAGCAGGTTTAATACCTGGGCTCGTACCGATACATCCAGAGCGCTGACCGCCTCGTCGCAGATAACCAGCTCCGGCCGGACGGCGATGGCGCGGGCGATGCTGATCCGCTGGCGCTGGCCGCCTGAGAATTCGTGGGGGTACCGGTGGAGGACGCTCGGTTCCATGCCCACTTCCTGAAGCAGGCGGGCCGCCGCATCAGCCCGCTCGCGGGGCCGGATCAGACGTTGTTGAAGCAATCCCTCAGTCACAATCTCCTGAATCGTCATGCGGGGATTGAGCGAGGAGTAGGGATCCTGGAAAACCATCTGAACCCGGCGCCGCAAGGGCAGGGTTTGTTGGTGGCGGGTTGGCCACAGTGGGGTGCCCCCGAGCAGAATCTCGCCGGATTTCCGGGGTTCGAGGCCCAGCACGGTTCGGCCGAGCGTTGTCTTGCCGCATCCGGATTCTCCGACTAATCCAACGGTCTCGCCCGGCGCGATGTCAAACGAGACGCCATCCACCGCACGTACATGGCCAATGGTTCGGGAGAAGATCCCGCGCGTAATGGGGAACCAGGTCTTGATGTCGCGTATTTGAAGGAGAGGGGGCATAAGAGTAATTATGAAGTATGAAGTATGAAGTATGAATTATGAAGGTTGAGCTATGGGATTTTTGTCGCAGAGGAAGCAGGCGGAGTGACGGTCTGTTGAAAAAGTATAGAGAGGGGGCTGTTCCTGGCGGCAGCGGGCGAAGGCGTGTGGACAGCGGGGGGCAAACCGGCAACCAGCAGGATAGGCGAGCGGGGAGGGGACTTGTCCTTCAATGGTGGAAAGCCGGGCAGCGCGCCCGGTCAGACTGAGCACCGAGTCGAGCAGGGCGCGGGTATAGGGATGGGCGGGGTTTTCAAACAATTCCCGGCGCGGGCCTTCCTCGACCACGCGGGAGGCGTACATCACGACGACACGGTCGCAAAGTTCCCAGACCACGCCGAGATCATGGGTGATCAGCAACAGCGAGGTGTCTTTGCTTTTCATCTCCCGGAGAAGTTCCAGAACCTGCGCCTGAATGGTCACGTCCAAGGCGGTGGTCGGCTCGTCGGCAATGATGAGCGCCGGTTCCAACATGAGGGCCATGGCAATCATGACCCGTTGCAACATGCCGCCGGATAACTGGTAGGGATACGCCCGCATCTGCGCCACGGGATCGGGAAGGCCAACCCGTTTGAGCCAGTCCGCACTGGTATTCCAGGCGGTGTGTTTGTCGATGGGGAGATGCAATTGCAACGTTTCCACCAGTTGTGCGCCGACGCGATGGAGCGGGGAGAGGGCTGACATGGGTTCCTGGAAGATGACACTGATGCGCCGGCCGCGGATGGATCGTAATTCATCAGTTGGCAGGCGGAGTAAATCGCGTCCTTCAAAGATCACCTCGCCTGACGTCAGGCGGCCGGGTGGCATGGGAATCAGCCGGAGCAGGCCCAGGGCGGTTACTGATTTCCCGCATCCGGATTCGCCGACCAGCCCGACCACCTCGCCCTGACGGATAGAGAACGACACATTGTCCACCGCTTTGAGGGGCCCCTCATCGGTGTCGAATGTGATGCCCAGGTTTCGAATGTCTAATAAAGTGTTCATTATTCAAATTTTGTCCGGGGACGTGGATCATACGCGTTCCGGATGCCTTCCCCGACAAATACGCCGAGCAGCATAACCACGAATAGAGCGAGTGCGGGGTAGAGGATTAGCCACCAGGCCCAGCGGAATTGCTGGGCCTGCGCTAGCAGCTCGCCCCAGCTCGGTGTGGGCGGGGGGAGGCCGAAGCCGAGGTAATCCAATGCGGCCAGCGAACCGATGGCCCCCACCAGATAGAAGGGAAAGAAGGTGATCAGGGGGACAAGGGCGTTGGGCAGGATGTGGCGGAAGATGATGGTGCGGTGCGGAAGCCCGAGTGCGCGGGCGGATTCCACAAAGGGGAGATGGCGAAGACGGAGGAACTCGGCCCGTATATAGTAGGAGATGCCGATCCAGTTGAAGAGGCCATAACAGAGGAGCAGCATCAGAAACCCGCGGCCATAGACGGCTCCGAGCAGGATCATGACGTATAGAAAGGGAACGGCGCTCCAGATTTCGGTGAAGCGCTGCCCGATGATGTCTACATTTTTTCCGAAGTAGCCCTGGAGAGCGCCCAGTAGCGTGCCGAGGGCCATTGCCATCGCCACCAGTAGGAATCCAAAGGTCATCGAGGTGCGCAGCCCATAGAGGATCCGGGCCAGTACGTCCCGCCCCGCACTGTCGGTTCCCATCCAGTGGCCGGAGCCGGGTTTATACGGCCAGCTGACTTCTGAACGGGAGGCGGCAACGGTGTAGGGTGTGTGATTCAGGGTGATGGAGCGGTCTTCGGTCGGGCCGGCGAGGCGGGCTTGTGCGAGGGCAATCAGGGCGGTTCGGGTTTCAGGGGAAAGAGAGTCCCACAAGGGGAAAGTTGAAGAAACCACCTCGAGGTGCTCATTCAGGGCCACTTTTCCCCGTGCCGCGCCGGGGAGCCCGTTCCGTTCCCGCAAGGTGACGCGCACCGTGGAGGGGGGACTGCTGCGCGGAGTGAATTCAGAAAGAGTGAGTTCAGCCTCGCGCGGGACGGGTTGGGATGAAGAAACCACAAGACTGAAGGAGGGGGCCGCCTCGTTTCTCCAGCGGGAGTCCAGGGCGTTCCGCAGTTGCGGGGGTAGGGGCCAGGTTCTTGAGAAAGACTGCCCCAGCAGGGTTTCCGGCGGGGCTCCAAAGAAAAATTCGGTATCGACGGCCTTCATGATGATGCCGTCACGGGAGAGGTTGACGGTAGCCAGGCGGGGTTCGGGTTTAAACGTCAGGATGACGGCATCAGGAAGCGTAATTGAGGACGGATCGGTTGTTTCAAGGGGGCCGAAGGGGATGGGCGGGAATACCATGAAATTCTTCGGGTTTGAGGTGAAAGCCGGGGTTTGTGCGATTTTCTTGTAATCGGGCCGGGTATGCCGGCCTGACTTCAGGAAAGTATCCTCCGGATGGAATCGCAGGATGGGGAAGTAAGCCTGTCCCTCAAAACGAACCCAAAGCGGGGTGTTATTGCACAGCAGTTCCGATCCCAGGCTGACGGCATAGAGGGCAATTAAGATCCAGAGCGACCACCAGGCACGTCTCATGTGGCGGAACAGCCGCCATCGTTTAACCGTCACCGGATTCCAATTCCATCCCCATTGCATGCCGGCGTATTGTAGCGGCCGCCGTCACAAAAGAAAGCGCAGAGAGAAATATCGATGGATGGGGTAAGGATTAGGGTTGACTTGATGGGGGCAAGTCGGCAAAACTCTATCTCACATTTAGAGTTGTGGTGTGGGTTTGTTGTTTTACCGGTATAACTGGAGGATAACGATATGAAAACATGGACGAAGGTGATGTGGGCGGTGTTGGCGTTTCCCCTTGTGATGAGTGCGAATGTCTTCGGGCAGGACGCAGAGCAGGGGCCCGAAGGACCCTGGCTGTTCTCGGTGCGGTCGGGTGGTGTATGGACCGACAATCGGGATGGTCTGAAGAGCAATAAGGAAAGCAATCTGGATCTATTCATTGAGCCGCGCGTGGATTATCGTTTACGCAACGGCGACCGAACGATGCTTGACCTGTCTGTTCTTCCCATGCTGAAGTGGCATAGCAATCCCCGCACGAACGCGGAGGGCGGCGCCCAGAATGATACCGAGCTTTTCGGGACGGCGGCGATGGAATTGATGCATCAGCTCTCTCCCCGTGTCTCCCTGAACCTGGGCGATGCGATCACCTACAATGATGACCCCCAGATAAACAACGGTGGTGCCAATGTCCGGTCCAGCTATAGTCACATCTGGAACACCGCTCATGGGGGCGTGGATGCCGACCTGAGCGAGACTCTGGCGACCGGTGTGAAGGCCTCGTATGCCCTCAAGCGGTATACGGAATCCCTGGTGGCGGCGGATGAGGATGAGGATATTCTCACCGGCGAAGCCTATTTGAAGTACAAGATGGGTTCCGGCTATAATCTGCTGGGCCTTGTGGGCGCCTCTGATTTCAAGAACAAATCCACAGAGCGCAAGCGCGGTTCGCAGGTGATTTCAGCCGGAGTCGGCGTTGACAAGGTTTTCAATCCCGACTATATCGGCAAGATCCGGGGCGGCTACCAGCATGGTGAGTATGACAATGCTGACTTGGACTCCATCGATACCCCGAACGGGTCGGCGGAATTGACCCTCCGTGCGGCTTCCGCGACGCGGTTCCGTGTCGGCGCCAGCTATGGCTTGTATGCCCCGTATGTGCGGCCTTACTCAATTCAGACCCTCACGGCCTTTTCGGGAGCGGTTGACCACGATGTCCTTCCCAATCGTCTGACCCTGACCCTGGACGCCCAGTACGGGAGCGGTGATTATAAGGAAGAGGGCGCCACCTTGCCGGGCGGAACTGATGATATGGTGATGGTGGGCGTCAGCGCCACCTATCGCGTGAACCGGACCTGGTCGCTTTCGGGTGGATATGATTACGAAAACTGGGATTCCGATGTGCGTGAATCGTTCGATCGCCATATCGTTAGTTTCAGCGTAAAAGCCGAGATGTAATCAGACAAGCGAACCCTCGGGATTCGGCAGCAAGGGCTGGCCTGATGGGATGGGTGTATAATTGGTGAGGCTCCCTGAGCCTCACCCATTTTTTGGGAGCAGGACAGACAATGGCTGAAAATCCTCAGGAAGCTGCGCATTTCATGGATTACTGGCGGATGGTCAAGTCCCGCATTGAGGTGGTCATCGCCGTCTTCCTCCTGGTCGTCACCGCTGGTATTGTCATTACCCTCACCCTCCCCAAAGTCTACATGGCTTCCACCCGGATCAAGGTCCGGCAGGATACGCCGAATATCACACCTTTCTACACCGCCTCCCAGCAGCAGCAGGTCATGACGGTGTACGACATGTATTTCCTGCGAACCGAATTCGAGGTCATCCAGTCCCGTCCGATTCTCTACGAAGTCATCCGGAACCTACGCTTGCAGGAGGAGTTCGGGCGGATGCATTCGGATGACGGCGCGCCGCTGACCCTGCCGGAAGCCTACCG
The DNA here is from genome assembly GCA_903958395.1 of uncultured bacterium. GTDB lineage: Bacteria > Verrucomicrobiota > Kiritimatiellia > CAIKKV01 > CAITUY01 > JAABPW01. Next base: position 29,638 of record CAJBSZ010000429.1, read on the forward strand.
GATGCTGGTTGACAGCATGAAGGTTCAGCAGTACCGCGACACCAATCTGATTGAAGTCCGGATTCTTCGCAGTACCCGTCGGAGCAACAAGGAAACGGCGCGTCGCGATGCCGCCCGTATCGCCAATGAAATCGCCTCGGTGTACCGTGATTCCCGGATGAAGCAGACCCGTGATGTGTCGGAGCAGGGGGTTGCGGCGCTCAAGGAGGCTTACAAGGCCCAGCAACGGAAGGTCGAGGAAGCCGAACAGAATCTTGAGTCGATCCGCAAGGATCTCAAGGTCAGCGTCTTCAGTGGTGCACAGAGCGGCAGTTCCGTGGCGTCACTCGATAATGCCAAGTTGGAGCGACTGGAGATCAACCGGATCACGGCCCGCAAGGAGATGCTGGACCGGGAAACACGCCTGAAGCAGTTAAAAAATCTAACCGGCAGTGACCTGCTTTATTCCTCTTCCTATGTTATTCAGGATCCCACGTTGATCACACTGCGCCAGCAGTTGACGGAGGCGGAGACCATTCTTAAGCGCAAACAGGAAATGTTCGGCGAACGGCATCCCGATGTGACCGGCGCAGCGGCGGTGGTCTTGGACTTGAAGAAGAAGATTGAGGATACGCTTAAGGGGCAGATTCTCGGGCTTAATACCAGTTTTGAGATCGCCAAGCGTGATTTCGAGGAGACGGAAAAGGATCTTGAGGAGGCTAAGAAGAGCGAGATTACAGCCCGCGGGGAACGGTATCTGCCCTTTGCCAAAGCGGAGAGCGAGGTCGTCCGGCAGCGCCAGATGCGCGACACACTGGAAACCCGCCTGTTGCAGGAGAATATCGGCATTGATCTGCCCCGGACGCCCGTGGAAGTGGTGGACCCGGCCGAAGTGCCTTCTGAAAATGATCCCGTCAGCCCGAAGATTCTCCTGAATGTCATCCTGAGCATTGTCATGGGGTTGGCCTGCGGAATCGGGCTGGTGTTCTTTATCGAGTATGTGGATACCTCGGTCAAGACGGTCGAGGATATCGAAAAATTCATTGGCTCAACCATCATTGGCATTATCCCTCAAAAAGTGAGGCCATTGCCGGATGAGGGGGCCGAGAGTCCCCATGCCGAGGCCTATCGGGTGCTCCGCATGAACATTGAATTGTCAAAGAAGCTGGGTGGTGGCAATACCATGTGCATGACCAGCGGTGGCGCGGGGGAAGGGAAGTCGCTGACCCTTTTCAACCTGGCGTACATCTGCGCGCAGTCCGGGAAAAAGGTCCTGGTGATCGACTCCGACATGCGCCGGCCGACCCAGCACAAGATGTTCAAGGTTCCCAATCGCATCGGCCTGGCCGACGTACTTCTGGACAAGGTTCAGATTGGCGAGGCGATCATGCCCTCGGTGGTGTCCACCATCGACTTTATGCCGAGCGGAAAATTGCCGTCCGTGGCGCACGGGGCCCTGAATTCCCAGCGGTTGCGCTCCCTGATCGACCATGTGAAAACGCGGTATGATTATGTCTTTTTCGATTCCCCGCCGATCATGGGGGTGAGTGATGCGGCCATTTTGTGCAGCGAGGTGGACGGAGTGTTGCTGGTGATTCAGCACCGCACCTATCCGCGCGCCGTGTCCGGCCGAGCCAAGACCATGGTGGATAACGCCGGCGGAAATCTGATCGGGGTGGTTCTCAATAACTTGAATGTGACCCGCGATTATTACTATTACTACAACTCGTATTACAATTATTCCTACGGAAATACCAAGGGCCGGCGGCAGGAAAAAGAGATTCCGGCGGCGGTCCCCGTGGCGGATGGCAAGGTTAACACCAAGCAGGGGACAGGCGCTACCGTATGAGGAAATTGTGTGTGATCATGACGGTTCTGGCCGCCGCAGGTGTGGCCGTGACGGGATGCGTTTCCGGGCCCCGTGCCCCGGTTTCGGTCAATCCTTATCGGCCGGTGCTGGAACGTATGACGGCACTAGCGCCAGTCAAGAAGTCAGAAGTGCCCATGATGCCATCACGGGTGAAGGTGGAAAGCCGTGCTGCGGCTCCCAGCGTCCCGGCTGGACTGATTATGACCAATCGGGTGGCTGAGGTGGTAATGGAGACGACGGAACGGATGCTTCGCAAGGGGGATCGTGTCCAGGTAGCCATTTATGCCCCGCCCGAACCGTTTTCCTGCCCGAATGTGGTGGATGAGGACGGACGGATCAATTTCCCGCTGATCGGGCCGATGGTTGTCGCTGGAAAATCCTGCGGGGAAGCCCAGCGGTTTGTCGAAAAGGCGTACATTGACCAAAAAATCTATAAAAATGTTACAGTCATCATTGTGCCGCCGGAAGGCGAATATGCCGTGGCCGGTGAAGTGATCCGGCCGGGGCCCTATCCCCTGACGCGCGATCAGACCTTGCTTCAGGCTCTGGCACGAGCCGGGCGGTACACCGAGTATGCCGATAAGACTAAAATATTCCTGACCCGCAGCAATGACCGGGTCGAAATCAAGTTGGATGACATCCGGCAGGGGCGGCGGCGTGATATTGTGATCATCCCCGGCGATGTGATTGAAGTGCCCCGTTCCGCCTGGTGATAATTCACAACCGAAAGACTTGACGGCGTTCAGGGGTTGATGGATACTTTTGATAGTTTTTTCAGATGGTTCGAAGTGGTCAAGGTTTCTAAACAGGAGGCATGAGCATGAGAAAATTGATGACGGCAATGATATTGGCGGGTTTGGTTCTGATTCCGGTGGTGGGCATGACGGCTGGAGCAACGTCGACTCCTGCGGAAATCGCTTCCGCAGCAGTGGCACGTACTGAAGCCGCGGTGCAGAGTGGACTGGAGACTTTGGCCAAAGCCCAGAAGGGTTCCGATGAGGCGGTGGCTAATCTCGACAAGGCCAAGGCAGACCTGAGACTGGCGGAGGCGTCCGGCGACAAGGAGAAAATTAAAGCGGCGACCACTGCCTTGCAGAATGCAAAATGGCTGGCCAATCAGGCCGCTCGCAGGGTCACCCAGGTCACCGATATGGTGGCTCGCCTGAAAGTGATTCTTGAAAAGGCCAAAGAGGCGGCTCAAAAGGTAGCCCAGGCCAAGACCCCTGAAGAGGCGAAGGCGGCTGCGGCCATGGCCGAAATTCAGGCGGCAAAGTCGGGCCGGATCCTCAAGGCCATCGATGAGATTATGAAGCCCCGTCCGCGCCTTGAAATCACCGGGTTGACGATTCCCACAACCACAACCAGCACCACGAAACCGTCGCCCACCCCTCCCGGGCTCCGGTAAGTCGTCAGGTTGATTGAAGGCAAAGCCCCTTTCACGTGGAAGGGGCTTTTTTTTTGATTTATGAAGGCCTACGACCGTATCAGTGTCGATCAATGGTTTCTCGCCGCGTTGGGAGCCCTGGTATTCACGCTCGCGGCGGCCGGCATGGTTCATTCCGCACGAGCTTCTCTCGCCGCACGTCTTGCCTGCAAAGCCCAGTACGGTCAGCCTGCGGCGTCAGTCGAGCAGGTCCTGGACGCCTGCCGGAAAGCCTCTTCACTGTACCCCTGGAATTACTACTTCACGACCTTTACGGCAGAGATGGCTTACTACCGTGCCGCTGACGTTACAGGTGAGGCGCGGGCGGAACGGCTCAGACAGGCCCGCTTCTGGTGTGATCGGGGACTTTATCAGAATGGATACAAAAGCCAGTTGCGCCGGTTGAAAACCCGGTTCCTGTGGGAGGATTCCCCTCTGAAGGCGATCGACTATTGGAAGGCCTATACCGACTGGCAGTTCTGGGAGCCCGGCAACCATGCGACCCTCGCGGAACTGTATGCGCGGGCAGGTGAGTTTGATCTGGCGGAGCAATCCCTGAAATGGGTGGAGATCGATCCCGTTTCCCATCAGGATGCGCGCCGGGTCGTGGATCGCGAAAAGAAGATCTGGGAAGAGAGCTTGGACGGAAAATCCGGAGAATGGGGCGAATGACGGGACTCGAACCCGCGACATTCAGAATCACAATTTGAGCTCCACTTTGATAGTGGCGTATCTCTTCCCACCCACCCACCTACCCTGATTCCGGTTGCCGGGCGGGGATGACTTATTTTTGCGTGACATCGCCCTTGTCGGGTGGCACCCTATTCTCATCAAGATAAAGGAGTATGACTATGAACAGGAACTTGATGTGCGTGGTGCTGGTTGTCTTGCTTGTGGAGGTTGGTCCCCTGGCGTGTTGGGCGGCGAAGACGGAAAACGGGATGCCCAAAGGCCGGCGCCCCGGTGTGGTGTTGTACAAGTGGAAGGCGGATATGTCTCCCGAGCAGCGGACCGCCCTGGCGGCGCTCCTGTCGGCCTACGACATGCGGCTCGACAGGAAACTGGTGGATGGCACGGTACTGCGTGTGAAAGCCAACCGCCCTGCGGGCCGTGACGAGGAAGCCATGGCGGCCGACTTGGAACTCAGCGGCGCCGTGGAGTGGGCTGAGCCCGACTATGTGGAGCAGGCCGTCGCCACGCCCAACGATCCTTATTATGCGAACCAGTGGCAGCATGTGAATATCCGCTCCGCCGGAGCCTGGGATATCACGACGGGCAGTACCCAGGTCATCGTCGCCGTTTGCGACACCGGAGTGGACCTCGGGCATCCTGACCTGGCATCGCGCCTGGTCCTGCCCGGTTGGAACACCTATCTGAACAACACGAACTGCATGGATACACACGGGCACGGGACCATGGTGGCCGGGTTTGCGGCCGCCGCGGGGAATAATGGCATCGGCGTCGCCGGCGTGGCCTGGAACGTGCGCATCCTGCCCATCCGCATAACCTTCGCCGACGGCGGCGGATCGGCCTATGTCAGCGATATCGGCGAGGCGATCACCTATGGCGCCGACCACGGAGCCAAGGTCGTCAATGTGAGCTTCTCCGGCTACTCCAGCTCGACCATCATCTCGGCGGCCGACTACGCCCAGGGGAAGGGCACGCTGGTGGTAATCGCCGCGGCGAATGACGGGGTTGATCTGACCGGCTCGCCGGATCCCGCCAGTATCGTCCTGGTTGGCGCGACAACAACTGCGGATACGCGCGCCAGTTTCTCGAATTACGGCACACCCATTGATGTTGTGGCGCCCGGCGTGAACGTCTGGTCAACCATAATGGGCGGTGGGTATGGCTACGGGAGCGGCACCTCGTTCTCATCGCCCATCACGGCAGGACTGGCGGCGCTGATCTTTTCCGTCAATCCCTCGCTGACGCCCCAGGCCGTTGAGGGCTGCATCGAATCCACCTGCAAGGATCTCGGTTCTGTCGGCGAGGATGGCGTCTTCGGGTTTGGCCTTATCCAGGCCGATGCCGCCGTGGCAAAGGCCTATGGCACCACCAAGTCCCCGCCCCCGCCCCCGCCCCCGCTCAACGCCCCTTCAGGCCTGACGGCCTCTGTTTCCGGCCGAACCGTCACGTTGAAGTGGACGGACAACTCCAGCGCGGAAACCGGTTTCATCATCCAGCGAGGCGTGAAAACCAAGGCCACCATCACCTACACGCAGGTGGGCACGGCGCCCGCTGACGCAAAAACCTGTAGCGATGCGGTGGTGTCCGCAAACACCTACAACTACCGCGTACAGGCCTATCAGAACGGGAGCAATGGCATAACGCTTTCGCCCTTCTCCAATGTCGTCTCGATCAGGGTCCGGTAGGGCGCAAATGGCAGCCTCTGCCTCGTCCGGGCTGCTCTCAATTTCGAGAAGCCTCCGGGTTTTTCGGTTTGCAATACCTTCGTGTTTCCGGTGATTTGAGGGATCAGGCACGGAGTATGCTTTGTTATTTCATGACGATCTTAAGCATGGAAATCTGAAAAGGAGTATCTCATGAAGACGCTGGCGATGGTGGCACTGGTAACGGGATTGGCAATGAGGCTTTTGGCGGAACCGCTCTTGACGGATATCACCACCTATGAGGCCGTGGTGATTGACGAGGCCTCCAGCCAGCTGCTGGCGACCGGCGGGCCATGGGTGTGGGAGGACCTGGCCTCCCAGTCAATGAGCGGGATGATGGCAGGTACCGGGCGGATCATTGCAGTCAAGTGCCGGAACGCCGCGGGACAAACCATCTTCGGAGGCATGATCACCCATGCGGATCTCACGGTTCCTTTTTCACCCTTTTTTCCGCCTGATCCTTCCGGGCAGGTCAGTCTCGATTTCTTTTCCGAGAACTACACCCTTGCCGTGTTTCTGAATGGAACGTATTACGTGGGCGAAATGCTGTTGCTGCCTGCGGAGGATGATCCGGATGTGCCCCCTGTCAAAACGGTTGACGTGGATATCAAGCCGGGGTCGGTGAAGAATCCGTTCAACGTCAAGTCCGAGGGGATCCTACCGGTCGCCATTTCCGGGTCGGTGGATCTACAGGTCTCCAAGATTGTTTCATCCTCGGTCAAGCTGGCTGGCATTGTCCCGGTCCGGTACGCGATTGCCGACATCCAGGGCGATGGATATCCTGACCTCGTGTTCCATTTTCGGGATCAGGATATTGCAAGCGTCCTGGCGGGCAAGGCCAATGGAGAAGTGGTGCCGCTGGAGCTTGCCGGCAAGCTTCTGGATGACACCGCGATCAAGGGGGCCGACTCGGTAACGGTCATCCGGAAGAAATAGTACGTCCGTCAGGGTGGATGCATCCCGACAACCCATTTAGCATTGGTTTTTGCTACAACCGACCTTCACGGCACCACTATTCAGGACTCGTCAGACGGTCACGGATCATTCGGACAATAACGAATGATTCCCGTTCGCGCTCTTCCAGAGTGGAGGCGATGAAGGTGATCGTTTGGCGGGTGTTGGGGATGAGGATCTTGCTGAGGGCGTTGCAGCGCCGCTGGGTTCTCCGGAGTTCGATCGCCAGACGCAGAATGGCCGTCTCCAGTTCCGCCAGTTCCGCCAGAAGTGGGAGCAACTCTCCAAACCGCTTCATAGCCATATCGGTGTTGGCCGAGGTCCCCCCCACGCCGAATGGCAGGCCGGGCGGCATGATCTTTGCCGTCACGCGGGGTAGGCGCAGTCCCATGAGGTGAACGGATCCGATGGTTACCTCGTGATTCAGGTCGGCCGCCAGTGCCGCCCGGTCGAGCGCGGCTGCGCCTGTGTCCATCGTTGCTTCTTTCAGCGACGCGAAGGCGGGGGAAAGTATCCGGCCAACTTGCCGTTCCACAATCCGGGCTTGTTTGAGCCGCTTCATCAGCTCAAACACCAGGATCTGACGTTTTTGTTCAAGCAGGTCGTACCCTTCCTCGGCAACAGCGAGCTGCCGCTTCAACGTGAGTAGTCCTGATTTCGTCGGTGCTATGTTCAGAATGGCCATGGTCTCTCATTTGCCTGTTTGATAATGCTGCGAAAGAAGTTCGGCGCTGACGCGGTGCAGTTCTTCCCGCGGGAGTGTGGAGAGGATTTCCCACCCCAGGTCGAGTGTGGTGGCGATGGGACGGTTTTCAGTCTCGCCTTGTGCCAGGAAGCGGTGCTCGAAGGTTTCGCCGAATTTCAGGACCTGCCGGTCAAGTGGCCCCAGGGCCTCCTCGCCAATCACATCCGCCAGGGCGCGGATCCGTTTGACCCGGGCATAGCAGGCGAACAACTGGCTTGCTAAAGCAGGATGATCCTCACGGGTATAGCCTTTCCCGATGCCGTCCTTCATGAGACGCGACAGGCTCGGCAGTCCCGCGATAGGCGGATAGATGCCGCGCTGGAAGAGGTCGCGGTCGAGGACGATCTGGCCTTCGGTGATGTAGCCGGTCAGGTCCGGGACGGGGTGGCTGATGTCGTCGGAGGGCATGGTCAGAATGGCCATCTGGGTGATCGAGCCCGGCGAGCCCTCGATCCGGCCGGCCCTTTCATATAGGCTGGCCAGGTCGGAATACAGGTAGCCGGGATAGCCCTTGCGGCCGGGGATTTCGCCCCGGATGGTTCCCACTTCCCGCAGGCTCTCGCAATAGTTAGTCATGTCGGTCAGTAAAACGAGGACATGCTGTCCGCAATCAAAGGCCAGGTGTTCGGCGAGCGTCAGGGCGAGGCGCGGCGTGAGCAGGCGTTCCACGCTCGGCGCATCGGCCAGAGAAAGAAAGGCGGCGACGCGGGACAACGCGCCCGATTCCTCGCAGTTGCGGATGAAGAACTCGGCGACGTCGTGCTTGACCCCCATGGCCGCGAACACGATGGAAAACTCCTCGCCGCCCTCAAGCAGTCGCGCCTGCCGGATGATCTGGGCGCAGACCCGGTCATGCGGCAGGCCATTGCCGGAGAAGATGGGCAGTTTCTGTCCGCGCACCAGGGAATTCATTCCGTCAATTGCCGACAGACCGGTTTGGATGAATTCCCGCGGATACTCACGGGCGTGGGGGTTGATGGGCAGTCCATTCACGTCGCGGAGGTCTGAGGAGAGTGGCGGTGGATTGCCGTCGAGCGGACGCCCGAGTCCGTCGAAGGTGCGGCCCAGCATGTGGCGTGAAACAGGAAGCCGGAAGCTTTCGCCCAGGAAGCGGGCGCGCAGGGTTTCATGCGACAGCCCGCTGGTTCCCTCCAGAATCTGCACGATGGCCCGCGTCTCGGATATGTCCAGGACACGGCCAAGCCGCGGGCGGCCGGATGGGTCTGTGATTTCCACCATTTCGTCGTAACCCGCGTCCCGGACACGTTCTACCACCACCAGCGGCCCTTCAATCCGGGCGGCCCCGACGTAAGCGAGTCCTTTGTCAGGTATGGAGATTCGGGGACTGGCATTCATGGGGCGCCTCTTTCCGCCACCAGCCCGTCCAACTCCGCCTGAATTTGCTGTGACAAGGCGGTGATCTGTGCAATCTCCTCATTGCCGTATATCGTTTTGACGTGGATGAGCCTCCGCAGAGCGGGTAATTCGCGGATTCGTCCGAGCGCCACACCCGCTTCGATCAGGCTCCGGCTTTTCCGGTATACTTGGCTGATGACTTGGAGAAGTGCCGCCTGCCGGGCGGGGGAACAAAACTGGTCCTTTTCGTCAAAAGCGTTCTGGGCGAGAAAGCCGTCCTTCAGCAGTTCGGCGATAAACAGGATCAACTGTTGCGCGTCGGGCAGGGCATCCGCCCCGATCAACTTGACGATTTGCTGGAGCCGGTCCTCGCGCTGGAGCAGGGTAAGCGCTTCGGTTCGCAGTTCAGTCCAGTCGGGATTCTGTTTTTTCCACCAACCGCTGATCGCGCCGACATAATCGGAATAAGAGCGGATCCAATGGATTGAGGGATAGTGACGGGCATTAGCCAACTCGGTGTCGAGCGCCCAGAAGCAACGGATGAACCGCTGGGTATGTTGGGTGACGGGCTCTGAAAAATCACCGCCGGGCGGGCTGACGGCGCCCACAATGCTGATGGAGCCAGGTTCCCCGGCCAGGGTGGTGACCGCGCCGCCGCGCTCATAGAACTGGGCGAGGCGGGTGGGGAGGGTGGCCGGGAAGCCTTCCTCGGCGGGCATTTCCTCCAATCGCGCTGCCAGTTCCCGGAGCGCTTCGGCCCAGCGGCTGGTGGAGTCGGCGAAGACCGCCACATCCAGTCCCATGTCGCGATAGTATTCGGCCAGGGCGATGCCGGTGTAGATTGAGGCCTCACGGGCGGCAACGGGCATGTTGGAGGTATTGGCAATCAGAATCGTACGTTCCATCAGGGGGCGTCCTGAACGGGGATCCAGAATTTTAGGGAATTCGCGCAACACCTCGGTCATCTCATTTCCGCGTTCCCCGCAGCCGATGAAGACAATGATATCGGCATCGGACCACTTGGCCAGTTGATGTTGGGTGATCGTTTTCCCCGTGCCGAACCCACCGGGGATTGCGGCACAGCCACCCTTGCCGATCGGAAAGAATGTATCAATGATCCGCTGCCCGGTCAGTAGCGGTTGGGAGACCGGTCGCCGTTCCCTGATGGGGCGCGGGACCCGCACAGGCCATTTCTGGACCAGGGTAATTTCCCGCGGGCCGGTAGCGGTGTCGAGAATGGCCACGGTCTCGGTGAGTCCGTGCAGGCCCTTTCCGGCGATCCGGCGCACGGCCGCCGCCGGGATGTCCGGGGGAACCATGATCTTATGCCGGACCAGGGGAGTTTCGGTGACAAGACCGAGTGTCTGGCCGGGCGAGACCGTTTCGCCGGCGGTGACGACGGGCTCGAACGTCCAGCGGCTTGCGGGATCCAAAGGATCAATTTTCTCGCCACGCCCGAGCCAGGATCCATGCAGGGCCTTGATGGCCGGGAGGGGCCGCTGGATGCCGTCATAGATGTTTCCGATGAGCCCCGGTCCCAGCCACACCGAAAGCGGGGCGCCTGTGCAGCGGACCGGTGCGCCGGGCTTGAGCATGGTCGTGTTTTCGTAGACCTGGATCGTGGCCTGGTCGCCGTTCAAGCGGACAATTTCGCCGACCAGTCCCAGTTCGCCGACATGGACGACTTCGTACATGCGGGCACCGGCGAGGCCAGTGGCTGTTACGACAGGCCCGTTGATGCGGGTGACCGATGCCTTGCGACCGGGAGGAGGGTTCATCCGGGGCCGCCTTTCTCCGCCAATCTCAGGCGCAAGGCCGGCCACATTCGCTCGAGGCGGACGGTCAGGCGGTTATCCCACTCCTGCCGGCCTTCCCCATCGCGGATCATGATGTCGCCTGTTTGCAGGGTGGGATTCTCCGCAACCGTGATCTGCAGATCGGGGTTCTTCGTGCGGCGGCTGATTTCACCGGCGATGGCGGATCCCAAGGCAACGTGGTCGGCGGGGGCTACTGTAACGATGAAAGTGTTTCCGGACATGCGGTTGATGGCGTAGGCGGCTGAGGCCATCAGGGTTTCGCCGGGATCAAAGCCCTCCCCGGCCCGGAGGCGTCGTTGCACTTCGTCATGGATTGACTGGAGCAGGGCCTCCATACGGGTCGCCTCAAGCCGCTGGGATTCAACGGGAAGGGTGGCCAGGATCCGCTCCTTGTGATGACAGGCCTCCCGATTCGCCTTTTCCAGGTTTTGCTTCCGGGTCGCTTCTTCCTCAGCCGTGGTGGTGGCCAGGAGCCTTCCGGCATCGTCACGGGCTTTCCGGATGAGGCGTTCTGCCTCGGTGCGGGCATTCGCGAGGATTTCTCTACACAGGCTTTCGCCTTCATTCTGGCTGGCGCGGTTCACTCGGGTCCCTCTTCTTTTAAATCAAAGTGGATACCGATGGCCTCTTCGACTGACTGGCGGAGGCTTTTGAGCCCGGGCATGGCGCCGGCCGGCCCGGGGATTTCCACGATCATGGGGAAATCCTTTCCGAGCCTGATGCTTTCGATCTCCGTGCGGATACCGGCCGCAACCGGCTTGGTGAGAATGATGAGCCCGATGTCGGGCTGGGCAAGGGCTTGGTTCAGGGCCTCCGCAGCCTCGCCGGGGGAGGCCGCCTTGTGTCCGGCGATGCCGGCCAGACTGAAGCCCCGCACCGTATCCTCATCGGCGATACAGGTGACTTTCATGGGATGACTCCCGTTAGATTTTCTGGATCAGCATCATGGAAATCGCGAAGCCCAGGACCGCCAATCCTTCCGCCAGGGCCACGAAGAGGATGCTCCGGGTCAGTAGCTCGGGTTTTTCGGCCGCCGCGCCCATAGCCGCCGATCCGATCCGGCCTACGGCGTAAGACGCTCCGATGACGCTCAGGCCCATGGTGAGGGCGGCGGAGAGGCCCAATCCGATCGACCGGTAGGCGGAACCATCACCCGTCCCCGCGGAGACCTGGGTGTCTTGTGCGGTTGCCATAACCGCCATCAATCCCACGCCCGCGATCAAGGTTTCCAGCACAAAACGGTTTCGCGTTGTCATGAAACCATCCTCCTCTCGAGGCTGTTGTTACGCACCTTCTGATGGTGATCGTACTGCAACCTTTCGACAAAACAAGCATCATTTGATGTGAGGTTGAACGGGGAAAAAGGGAGGCCGGCGCCGGAAAGAAATTTGCCGAAAAACTCGTAGTATTCGAGGCGCAGGGCTTGGACGGCGGCGATGATGCCTTCCAAAACAATGGCGATGCCATTCCCGAGGATGATCACCAGCAAGGCCCAGGCGCCGCCGCCATGGGGGATGATCAGCCTGACTTGATCCGCCACCGTGAACACAGCCATCAGCAGGGCGGCGTGGCTCATCGCATACGCCGCCAAACGGACAAAACTGGTGGTGTTGGCCAGATAGGCCGTAACCCCCTCCAGTATTCCGATAAAGGATTCTGCCAGTATCACGGTCATCCCGGACTCTGCCGGTTTTCCCGCCCGCCGCCGCCATGCGGCTTGTACCGGCTCCTTCAGCATCCAGCCGAGCAGGGGTAAGGCCAGGAACAGGATGGCTGCCGTACCCGCGAGACCCTGCGATTGGAGGACGGTGAATTTGGCCAGAAGGGCCAGACTTCCCCAGTAGAAAAGCACGCCCATGATCCCAAACCGCCCGAGCCAGCCCTCGGCCATTTCTTTACGTCTAAACCGGTTTAGAATGTTTAATATCAGCCCGATGCTGATCAGCGCGATGCCCATTCCGATGGCAGTCAGCATCAGGGCGAGGGGGTCTCCCTCCAGCGGATCGCGCCAAAGTGCATAGGCTTTGAGTCGTGGAATGCCGAAATAACTTCCGTACACAAGGCCGAAGCCGATGCTCGACAGGCCACCCAACAGCAGGACGTGTCCGGCGTCCCTCATCATCGGCTTCCGACCGGAACGTAAGGCGATCCAGCCGGCGAGGGCCAGGATGGCGCCCTGTCCGGCATCGCCGAACATCATCCCAAACATCAACACATAACTGACCGCCACAAAGAATGTCGGTTCCAAATCCTGATAGAAGGGGAGTCCGTACGCCGTCACCATCCGCTGAAAAGGATGGAGCCAGCCGGAATGCCGTAGCGCCACGGGAACCGCAACGCCGTCGGAGACCCGGGGTTCGGTGACGTCGATCACACACTTGCCGCGGGTGACGGACGTGATGTGGTCCCGGAGGGAGGGAGCCTGTTCCGCCGGCACCCAGCCGGACAGAAGCAGGGCGGTTTCCGTACGTGGAAAATTCTGTCGTGCTTCGATGAGGCGCTGCTCCATGACCACCCGCTCCCGGATGGCTGCGGCGGCCTGCGCCGCTTCCACGGCGAACGATTGCAGCCGCTCGTCCGCCTGCCGGAGCGCCCCAGCCAGTTTGGCTTGTTCCCCATTCTTTGCTTCCAGAAGGGCGGTCGGCGTCAGTCCCTCCATCGCCGGTAGTTCCGTGTACTGGAATTCGACCTGCTGTAACCGGTCTTCCGTCCGTTGCCGGTCTTTCGGGGTGATCATGATCAGGACGGGATTCCGTCCCCCGCGCAAGGGAAGCGGAAGGATGACGGCATTGCCGCCCAGGGTTTCGGAGAGAGTTTCGAGGCGTTCCTCCGGTACGCTGCCGAGGATGAAGTGGAGGAAGGAAAACCGGTCGAGCTGTTCCAGCGGGATGCCCAGTTCACGGCAATCCGACACCCGGCTGCACAGGGAGTCCAATTCCTGTTTTTGTGACAGCAGGCGTTGGCGTTCCGCGAGGAGCGTGGTGGAGTTCTCTTCAAGTTGGCGTAGGGAGGCGTCGATTTCGTCGAGGGATAGTTCATGCGGGACGGGCGGTCCGTGTTCGGCAGGCATCAGTTTATTGCATCGGTCCAGAAGCGCACCACACCGGTCGAGTTCAAGCGTACCGCCATACGGTTGAAGCGGGGCGGTATCCGGTCCCGCGGGTGTTCGGGTCAAATGCACAACGCCCTGCCGGCCCAGACTCAACAGCACGGCCCGTTCGTCCTCCTCGAGCAGGATGGCGCGCATGTGCAGCATCGACACGGGCTTAAACATGGGGCGCCTCCGGGGGAAGTGGGGAAATCATGCGCCGCTGGATGGAGTCATCCGTCATCTGGAGCCTGATGCCCTCCGAGAGGGTGATGATGTTGGCGGTTTCCATCCGGCGCAGTCCGATATATCCGGTGATGGTTCCAAAGGGGGTTAAACTCCGACGGAAGGCGCGGTTGGCGAGTCTGAGATAGTGTTGCCAGGCGAGCCGCTCAAGGGCGGCGGCATCGGGTGAGTCCCCCTCGAGCTTCCCCCTGCGGGTGAGCATCAGGTGAAAGATTTTGGATTCCTGTGAGACAAGGGCGGTGATGAGTTCGCGGTCGGTCGAGGGCAGGGCTTTGGCCCGGGCAAGGCCTTCGGCGAAATACGATTCGTCCAGCGCCGTTTCGATGAAGAAGGGTTCTGTTCTGTCCGGAAAGACGGCGCGTGCCTCGCTCAACATCCGCCTGAGGGATTCGTCGGGTATCAGTCTGGCAAGGGCATCCATGGACTTCGCCGATTTCGCCCGGGTTGCCCAGTCAAGCGGCCGTTTATCGGGGAACGTAATGAGATGGCGTTCAAGAGTCGCGGGCGGGATTTTTGCGAGGATTCCCCGGAGCAGGGTCTTGAGATTCTCGACGTGGAAACGCAGGATAAACCATTCCATCAGGCGGGCCTCGGTTCCTGTCAGGTGATGAAGGATGCCGTCCATTTCCAGGGCCAGGTCACGGACCATCCGGCGTTGCAGGTCTGAGGGGGTTTCGAACATTATTTTCGGGAAGAGCAGGTTGGCGAGATCGGGAACCGATTTCAGGCTTGAAAAGGATTGCAACCGGTCACCATCAGCCAGTCGGCTTCGCCGTCCATGGAGGCGGGCGGCAAGGTAATCCAGATCCTTGGACAGTGTTATTCCGGATTGCATACGATCTCCAGTGCGGCGGTGACGGCCTGTTGTTGGGTCGCTGGACCCAGGGGGAGGCGGGTTTCAAGTTCGGCGGCGTATTGGGCGAGCCGTGCCTGCTTGTCCTGTTGGGACGCCCGCACGCTGTCCTCCACGATTCGTTCCGTCTCGGCCCGGGTATCGTGTCGGATCCGGGTGGAGAGTTCCCGGGCGTCATCCCGGGCGGTGGAGAGGATGTGATCCGCCTCTGCCCTGGCGGCCTCCACGATCCGTCTGGCCCCGGTTTCGGCCTCCACGACCCTGGCAATAACCTCATGCATAGCAACACCTCCTGACAGAGCCACTATAAGACTTCCGGAAAGGGTCGGCAAGAAAATCAGAAGTAATGTGCTTGCCATCTGAAACTGCACCCGCTAGATTTCCACAGTTTTTTGCTCGGGTGGTGAAATGGCAGACACACCAGTTTGAGGGGCTGGTGACCGCAAGGTCGTGGGGGTTCAAGTCCCCCCCCGAGCATATCCCTTTAAAATTTCCATGAACCTCCTCATCGCCACCGGTAATCGTCATAAATTCAGGGAGATTTCAGCCATCCTGAAATCGACCCGCCTGGTTATGATCAGTTTGAAGGAGTGGGGCGACGTGCCCGAGGTTGTGGAGGATGGCGCTACTTTTGAGGCCAATGCCATCAAGAAGGCTGTCACGCTGGCCCGGTTCAGCGGGCTCTGGACACTGGCGGATGATTCGGGGCTTGAAGTGGATGCCCTGGGTGGTGAGCCGGGAGTCTGGTCCGCGCGATATGCGGGAGAGCCCTCGAATGATGCGGCCAACAATGACAAGCTTCTCCGGAAGATGATGGGTGTGGTTGATCGCAGAGCCCGGTTCCGATGTGTGATCGCGGTGTCGGATCCGAACGGGGTTGCCCGAACGGTGTCGGGCACGTGTGAAGGCACCTTGCGGAATCAGCTTCGGGGCGAAGGAGGCTTCGGGTATGATCCCCTTTTTGTGCCCTGCGGGCATGATTTGACCTTTGCTGAAATTCCCGCTGACATCAAGAATGGCCTATCTCATCGTGCCGTGGCCCTTGCGCGGGCGGTTCAGGAGTGGGGGGGCCTCCTCGCGAGCGGGCCGGGACGTTGGCCTGAGTGACTTTTTTTGATTTTATCGTTGTTGATATTTGACTTCATTTCCTTTAACATCCCGCCGCAATTCGGTTGATGGCGATGTAATATAATATCCGTAACAATGGATGAGGTGGGGGTATGTTCCAGTTGAAATATAATCCGGGGTACAACACATTTGATTCGGACTCCTATACGGTTCACCTGGAGAATCCGAAGGAGCCTGAGTTGTTTCGTCACACCTTCCCTTATGATGAGGTTCCCCGGCTTGGGTTTAACCACCGGCTGGTGCCGATGCGGATGCCGAAGGATATCTGGGTGACGGATACCACATTCCGGGATGGTCAGCAGGCGATGCCGCCTTATACCGTCAAGCAGGTTCTGGATATCTACAAATTGATGCACCGGCTTGGAGGTCCCAAGGGATTGATCCGTCAGTGCGAGTTTTTTCTTTATACCAAGAAAGACCGGCAGGCGGTCGAGGAGATCCAATCGCTGGGTTACAAGTATCCGGAAGTAACAGGGTGGGTCCGGGCGCGGAAAAAAGATCTTGAGCTGGCCAAGAAGATGGGACTCAAGGAAACCGGCATCCTGACCTCGTGTTCGGATTACCACATTTATCTCAAGCTGAAGATGACCCGCCGACAGGCGCTGCGTGAGTATCTGAAGATCGTGCATGAAGCCATCGATGTCGGCATTATTCCGCGCTGTCATTTTGAGGATGTGACCCGTGCCGACTATTATGGGTTTGTGGTGCCGTTTGCCCATGAACTGATGAAAATTTCAGAGGAAACCAAGAAGGTCATCAAGATCCGGATTTGTGACACCATGGGGCTTGGCGTGCCGTATCCCGGTGTGGCGATGCCTCGTTCGGTGGCGGGTCTGATCTATGGTCTCCAATATTATGCCGGATTCCCGAGCGAATGGCTGGAATGGCACGGGCACAATGATCTGTATATGGTTACCGCCAATGCGGTTGCCGCCTGGCTGTATGGCTGTTCCGCCGCGAATGGAACCTTGCTGGGGATTGGGGAACGTACCGGGAACCCCCCTGTGGAAGGGTTGGTGATGAATTACCTGCAATTGCGCGGAAACGACTGCAATGTGGATACCACCATCATTACCGAGATTGCCGAGTATTTTGAGCATGAGCTCAAGGTGCAGATTCCCGTAAATCAGCCGTTGATAGGAAAGAGTTTCAATGTGACGCGTGCCGGAATCCATGCGGACGGATTGCTGAAGAATGAGGAGATCTACAACGTCTTCAATACCGAAAAGTTGTTGAACCGGCCGGTGGAGCTGGCGGTTACCGACAAGAGCGGGCAGGCCGGGATTGCCCTGTGGATCAAGAAGTACTTCAAGAAGGCCAAGGAGCCGGTCAGTAAAAATGATCCCGGTGTCCTGAAAATTCTTGAGTGGATGATGACCCAGTATGATGCCGGGCGAACCACGGCGATTGCCGATGAGGAGTTGCTGGAGCAGACCAAGCTCCATCTTGCGGGCTGGCTGAAAGACAACGGATATGAGCTTTGAGATCGTCACTTTTGGCGATCCCATCCTGCGTGCAAGGGCGAAGCCGGTTGTCCGGGTAACCCCCGAATATAAACACTTGGTGGATGGCATGATGGAGGCGATGCATGCCGCCGAGGGAATCGGGTTGGCTGCCCAGCAGGTGGCGCGAACGGTGTCGGTGTGTGTCATTGATATCCCCGCCGAACTTGATGTTGAGGAGGAAGGCGGCCTTCCGCTGAATCCCGGCATTCCGATGCCTCTGGTGATGTTCAATCCAAAAATCCTATCGAAGGGTGGGGCGATGACGCGCCGCGACGAGGGATGCCTCAGCTTTCCCGGCATTCACAGTGCCGTGCAACGGGCGGTTGAGGTTGAGGTGGCTTTTGTGGACTGGAAAGGCGAGCTCAAGACCCTTCGTTGCCGCGGATTACTGGCCCGTGCGGTTCAGCATGAGTTGGATCATCTGGATGGGGTTTTGCTGGTGGACCGGATGTCGCCGGTGAAGAAAATCAGCATGGCGGGAAAGCTCAAACGACTGCGGGAGGAGACGGAGGAACGGATTCAGGAGAAGAAGACGGTGCCGGCTCAGCGGGTGCAGCAACTGTAGCCTGGAGCCCTTCGGATTTTCGCCGTTTGATGAATTCCTTTGCCAGAAGACGGTAGGCTTCGGCCCCTGTCGATTTGTCATCGTAGAGGATGACGGGCAACCCATGGCTGGGGGCCTCGCTGATCCTGATATTCCGGGGAATCACCGTGCGGTAAACCTTGTCTCCAAAATGGGTCATGACTTCATTCATGACCTGTTGCGCAAGATTGGTCCGTCCGTCAAACATCGTCAGGACGATTCCCTCGAGTTGAAGACCGGGGTTGGCGCCTGAGTCCCGGATTTGGCTGATTAGCCGTGTAATCACGCTCAGCCCTTCGAGCGCATAGTATTCGCACTGGAGCGGGATCAGCACAGAATCCACGGCCGTCAAGGCATTCATGGTGAGGATGCCAAGGGACGGGGGACAATCCACCAGGATGATGTCATAGCGTTCATCGTGGATGAGGGGTTCCAGCGCCTCCTTGAACCGGTGCAGGTAACGTTCCATCCGGGCGATATCAATTTCGGCACCCGCCAGGTCAACTTCAGAGGGAATCATGGAGAGGCCGGGCATCCGGGTATCCTGGATTTTTCCGGCGATGGACTGGTGCCCCAGCAGAACTTCATAAATGCTGCAGCCGGGCTGAGGTTGAAGCCCGAGTCCGCTGGTGGAATTGGCCTGGGGATCGAGGTCAATCAGCAAGACCCGGTGCTTGCGTTCAGCCAGGCAGGCGGCCAGGTTGATGGCGGTGGTGGTTTTTCCGACCCCGCCCTTCTGGTTCGCGAGTGCTATGACATGAGCGGGCATGATTACTTGATGATGCCGGATTTCCGGGCGTAGGCGAAAATACCGCCTGCCTCGACAACCGGTGCCACGGCACCCAGTTCCTTGATGGAATAGGTCTTTCCGGTGGTGCAGTTCGTCAGGTGTGCGCCCCCGACATCGATCTCCGCCCTGTCACCGGTTTTGAACACTTCGCAGAGCCGGATGGGGGTTTCAAAGGGATAGAGTTCGCCGGTGGATACGCAATTGCGGAAAAAAATCCGTGCGTAGGATTCGGCCACGACCGCCTTGACGCCTGCAGCGCCCAGGCAGACGGGCGCATGTTCCCGCGATGATCCGCAACCGAAATTCCGTCCCGCAATGAGAATCGGGTAGTCGGCCGTTGACGCGCCCGGCTTCACGAATGGGGGATACCCGTCCGGGAGTCCACAGAGCGCGTAGGAGCCCAACTTGGCGTATTCCTCCGGGATGGTAGGAACCAGGTTGAGATATTGGGCGGGAATGATCTGATCGGTATCAATATCGTCCCTGACCACGTAAACAGTGCCTTGAATTGTTTTCATCGTTCTCCGGGTGTTACATGAATTCACGGGGGTCGGTAATACGGCCCCGGATTGCCGAGGCGGCCGCCGTCAAGGGCGATGCCAGATAGATGCGGGACTGTTTTGAGCCCATCCGGCCCGGGAAATTCCGGTTGGTGGTGCTGATCACCGTCTCGGTTCCGGAGGTGCGCCCGAAGGTATCTTCGGGGCCGCCGAGACAGGCGGCGCACGAGGGAGGCGCGATATCTTCGCAGCCCGCCTCGGCAAAGATTTCGATGAGCGATTTTCCATCAATCTCCGACTTGATGATGTCCTCGGCGACTTCCACGGTGGCTGGCACCAGGAAAGTCGGGATGGCGACCTTGTGACCCTTAAGGATGCGTGCGGCGGCCAGGAAATCCGTGATTTTGCCGCCTGTGCAGGATCCAATATAGGATCGGTCCAGTTTGACATCATTCCGTTCCCGTGCCAGGGCATAGTTGCTGGGCACATGCGGTTCGGCCACGCAGGGCTCCAGGGTGGAGGCATCATAGGTGCGTTCGCTGTCAACCGGGGCATCGGCATCCCCATAAACCGCCTCGAAAGGCTTGTTGGTGTGGGCTTTGACATACTCGAATGTTTTTTCATCAGGCTCGATGATGCCGTTTTTTGCACCCGCCTCGATGGCCATGTTGCAGATCGTCATCCGCTCCTCGATGGAGAGCTGGCGGATTGCGGTGCCGTTAAATTCCATGGCGCAATAACTGGCGCCATCGAACCCGATGTCCCCGATGATCTTCAGGATGATGTCCTTACCCATGAGGTAGGGAGGAACCGTTCCGTTCACGGTGAACCGCATGGTTTTCGGGACCTTGATCAGAAGCTTGCCGGCGCCCATGATGAAGCCAGCATCGGTATTGCCGATACCGGTGGCGAAGGCGCCCAGCGCCCCGTGGGTGCAGGTGTGTGAATCGGTTCCGAAAATCACCTCGCCGGGCCGGACATGGCCGGTTTGGGGCAGGGCGACATGGCAGACTCCCTTGTAGGTTGGGGTGCCCGGATCGTAGAAGTAGGCCAGTTTTTGATACTGGGCGAAATCCCTGAGCGTATCCACATTGCGATGGGCCTTTTCATCCGCCGTGAAGATGTAATGATCAGGGATAATGACGACTTTGGAGGGATCCCAGACTTTCGCCATGTTCCCGAATTCCCGCTGAAACACACCGATCGTGCCCGGGCCGCAGACATCGTGGGTGAGCAGGATATCCACCTCGACCCAGACATTGTCGCCCGGGCCCACGACACGCTTGCCTGCGGCGCGTGCCAGAATTTTTTCAGTCAGAGTCATTGCCATGGTCATGTCCTTTTTGACGATCGCTTTTGCCCGGATTGCACCAGCGCAAAGAACCGGTCTTCATAGTCCGAAAAAACACCCGCCTTTTGCAACTTTTTCCCCAAATCGTTGATTCGCTCCGGGTGGCGTCCGGCCAACTGGAAGTCCGTTTCGATTTCCTGCCGGATTCCGGCATTTGGAGTAAACATGCGGTGTCGCTCCATTTCGTGGACGTTGCTGAGGTAGGAGTTGTTGGTCACTTCCACCATCATTTTCAGGAGCGAGACTTCCCAGGGTGAATCCACGCCGACCACGACGGCGGCGAGAGGGTCTTCCTTGCTACGCACCGCCTTGCTGACACGTTCCACGACTGCGTCAAGGGTGTCCGTGACCGTTTCATCGCGGATTTCCTGTTTTCGGATGACAAAGCCGTATTGCAGGATGCGCAGATCCCGTGAATGTTCCCGGAGCCAGTCGACATAGTGTTGCGCCTCCTCGCCGAACCCCTCGAGGAGTTTTTCATCGATGGAGGTCGGGGTGATGATGGTGGGGCGGTGAGCCTGGATGCGGCCCTCCCGAATCCGGATTTTATCCGCGGAATCCATCAGTTCACTTATCAGATGGTAATGGATAATGGTGGCGCCAAAGGTTTCAAGGCGTTGGGTGGGTGCCAGCGCAACGCGGGTGTTGTTGATGGCATACCAAAAATCAAATGGACTGGGTGCATTCATGAAGCGGCGGATGATATCAATTTTGGAGGGGTAGACAACTCTGAATAATTACACATTATCAGGCTTTGACATCAACTTCAGCGGAGAGTATTATGCGGTATTCCTGAAAGGCTGGTAACTTATGATTTTCGGCATCATTGTCGCAGCGGGTAAGAGCGAACGGATGGGGGCTGATGTTGACAAGGCGTTCCTGTCGCTGGGGACGCGGCCGGTTCTGGCGTATTCACTGCTCGCCTTTGAGCAGTGCCCGATGATTGACGGGGTTATTCTGGTGGTGCGCAAGGATCGTGTGGACTCGGCCCGGGGGCTGGTTCAGATGTTCGGGTGTTCCAAGGTCCGGGCGGTTGTCGCCGGGGGGGCCACACGTCAGAGTTCCGTGATGAATGGCCTTGAAAAGCTGGGGGATGACGTCAAGATTGTGGCGGTTCATGACGGGGCGAGGCCCTGTGTGACGCCCACGCTCATTGAGGAAACGATCAAATTCGCCAAACGGCATGGTTCCGGGGTGGCGGCGGTCAAGGTCACCGATACCATCAAGGAAGTGGATCGCGGAACATTGGTCAGCCGGACCGTGGATCGAAGCAAGTTGTGGGCAGTGCAGACTCCCCAGACGTTTCGTGTCGATTGGTTGAAAAAAGCACTTGCGCAGGCTGGGAAGAAAAGAATGCTTGTAACGGATGAAGCGGCGGCGGTCGAGGCCAGCGGGGAAGCTGTTCATCTGGTGCCTGCCCCGGTGCTGAACATGAAAATTACAACACCGGCGGACCTGGCTCTTGCCGCGATGATTTTGAAGGCGTAGGGGTGGTATGGCGAATGTCCGATATGCCGTAATGGGTGATATTCACGGGAATTGGGAGGCCTTGTCGGCGGTTCTCGAGGATGCCCAGGCCCAGGGTGTCACGAACTATACCTGTGTGGGGGACATGGTCGGGTACAATGCGAATCCCGGGGAATGTCTGCGCAAGATCCGGGAATTGAATGCGATCTGTGTCAGGGGAAATCACGACCATTATTGTTCCCATGACGAATGTATCCGTGATTTTCATCCCCTGGCGGCCAATGTCGTGGATTGGACCCGGAACCAGTTGACGGATGAGGAACTGGCCTACCTGAAGCATCTCAAACTGGTTCGAGTGGTCAGCAGTTTCACGCTGGTTCACAGCACCCTGGATATGCCTGAAAAATGGGGCTATGTGTTCGACGAACTGGAAGCCGAGTCCAATTTCAATTACCAGTCCACCACCGTGTGTTTCTATGGCCACACCCATCAGCCTGTGGTGTTTGAGAAATCGGGGTATGTCCGGCGGATCAACGGGGGCGGGAAAATCCCCATTACGCTGGGAAAGAAGTATTTCGTGAATGTGGGCAGTGTCGGGCAGCCCCGTGACGGCGATAAACGGGCCTCGTATGGGATCTACGACACCACGGCTCGATTGATTGAGTTGCGTCGGGTGGATTACGATATTGAGGCTGCTCAGAAAAAGATTATTGACGCAAAATTGCCCGAACGCCTGGCCGTCCGGTTGCAGTTGGGGGTTTGACGGCTTGTGTCTTTTCTTCCTCCCTTCCTTGAATCCCTGGAGATGATAAATGTTGGGAACTCCTAAAGGATTACGATTGCAGATCGGGATATTCGGACGGCGGAATGTCGGAAAATCCTCGCTTCTGAATGCCGTGACGCGCCAGGCGGTTTCCATTGTGTCTGAGACGGCAGGAACCACGACGGATCCGGTTGAAAAAGCCATGGAGTTGCAGCCGCTTGGTCCGGTTCTTTTTGTGGATACGGCCGGTGTGGATGATGTGGGGGCGTTGGGTGAATTGCGCGTGGCGAAAACCATGAAAGTGGTTGAGCGGACGGATCTTGCGATTTTGGTGACGGATGACTGGCAGGACTATGAGTCCCGCCTTCTGGAGCTTTTCGCCGGGCGAAAGACGCCGGTGATTGTGGCGGCTAACAAGAGCGACGCCCGGGTGCCCGGGTCGGTTGAGGCGAAGGCCCGGTTGGCCGGTGCGAACCGGGTGGTGGGCGTTAGCGCCCTGACACGAGCCGGGTTGGATGACCTCCGGCAGGGAATCATTGCCGCGGCGCCCGATGAGTATCTGAATGCTCCCAGCCTGATGGGCGACCTCATCGCCGCCGGGGAGATGGCAATCCTGGTGGTTCCCATTGATATCGAGGCGCCCAAAGGGCGGTTGATCCTGCCCCAGGTTCAGACGTTGCGGAATATTCTGGATCAAAATGCCTATGCCATGGTGGTCAAGGAGCGTGAACTGGCCGATGCGCTTTCCCGGTTGAGTCGTCCGCCCGCCCTTGTGATTACCGATAGTCAGGAATTCATGAAAGTGGTGGCGGAAGTGCCCGCGTCCATTCCGGTTACCGGTTTTTCCATCCTGTTTGCGCGGTTCAAGGGAGATCTTGGGGAATTGGTTCGCGGGGCAGCGGCCATTGACCGGTTGCGCCCCGGGGATCGGGTTCTGGTGGCGGAAGCGTGTGCGCACCACCCGACCGGGGAGGATATCGGGCGGGTCAAGATTCCCCGTTGGCTGGAACAGTTTGTCGGCGGGAAGCTGGATGTAGTCGTGAAAGCGGGATGTGATTATCCGGACGATATTGCCGGCTTTAAGCTGATCGTGCATTGCGGGGCCTGTGTCTGGAACCGGCGGCAGATGCTGTCCCGGATTGAGCAGGCCCGTGCCAGTGGTGTGGCGATTACCAATTATGGCCTGACCATTGCGCACAGTCTCGGAATTTTGGAACGGGCCTTGAGCCCATTCCCGTATGCGCGGGAAATGTATAGGGAGGAAGTAGATAGAAGTCCGAAGGCCGAAGTCCGAAGGCTGGGCGGGGAATGAAGGCGGATCTGATCAGGCGAATTGCCGATGATGGCGAGGCCACGGAGAGGGAGGTTGAGGAGTTGTTGCGGTGCGGCGGGGATGACCTCAAGGCACTGTATGCGGCAGCCGACCGGGTTCGACATGAGCAGGTTGGTGATGAAATCTATCTGCGTGGAATCATCGAGTTTTCGAACTATTGCAGGAAAAGTTGTGATTACTGCGGGATTCGGGGGCCTAACCGCACGGTGACGCGATATCGTATGGGGATTGATGAGATCGTGGAAATTGCGGGTGAAGCGGAACGGCTTGGGAATACGACCGTGGTGCTTCAGTCCGGTGAGGATGATTGGTTTACGGGGGATCGCATTTGCGAGGTGATTCAGGGGATCAGGCGGAAGACCGGTGTGGCGATTACCCTGTCCATCGGGGAGCGCCCTTATGATGAACTGGTGCGATTCAAGGCGGCTGGATGTGATCGCTACCTGCTTCGGTTTGAAACATCGGATCGCGACTTGTTTGGACGGATTCATCCGGACGATAATTTTGACGAGCGGGTGCAGTGTCTTCATGACCTGAAGCGGGCCGGAATCCAGGTGGGAAGCGGGTTTATGATCGGATTGCCGGGCGGGACGGTGGGAACGATTTCGCGCGACATTCTTTTCGCAACCGCACTGGAACTCGACATGATCGGGTGCGGGCCGTACCTCTCCCATCCCGAGACGCCTTTGGCGCAGGGGCCGCTCCTGGAGGATCGGGAGATGTATTTCAAGACCCTTGCGATTCTCCGGTTGCTCAATCCCCGTGCGCATATTCCGGCGACGACGGCCTTTGATGCCTTGTTTGAGGGCGGACGCGATCTGGTTCTGACCCGTGGCGCCAATGTCTTCATGCCGAATGTGACGCCCCGGAAATACAGGGCACTCTACCAGTTATATCCGAACAAGCCCTGTGTGGATGAGGACAGCGGGCAATGTTCGGTTTGTGTGATGGGGCGGGTAGCGCGCCTGGGGCGAACCATCGGGAAGGGGCCCGGGCACAGTCGTCTTGAAAAGGATAAAAATAACTCGCAATAGACCCGCGATGTGATACTTATTGCGACCAGTTTTTTAGGGGATTTCGGTATGAATTTGAAGAAACTGCTGTCGGAAGATACCATCATTTTCAACCTCAAGGGCACGACCAAGGAGGAGATCATTCAGGAGATGATTGATCTCCTTGTTGCGCGCGGACGGATCAAGGATCGTGATGCGGCACTGAAAGCGGTTCTGGATCGTGAGCAGAAAATGTCAACCGGCATGCAGCATGGGATTGCGATTCCGCATGGTAAGACTGATTCCGTTGATAAGTTGGTGACGGCTATGGGGTTGAAAAAAGAGGGCGTGGACTTCGGGTCCATGGATGGTAAGCCCTCAACGATTTTTATTATGACGATTTCATCCATCAGTCGTACGGGGCCACATATTCAGTTTCTGTCGGAAATCAGTCAGGTTTTAAATGACCCCGAAAAACGGGAACGCATTCTGCAATCCCAAAGCGCCTCTGAAATCCTGGACGTCCTGACGGTATAACCATTTTCAAAAATAAGAAAATGTGTTGTTTTTGGTCGGTTCCCTCCTATACTCATACTTGCGAATTGAGTTTATTGGTTCGGGGGAGGATGTCTAATCTATGCCGCAAATACTTCTGATTGATGATGAACCGAGGATGCTGAGCCTTCTCAATACCATTCTCAAGGGGGAAGGATATGGGGTTACCTCGATTCAGGACGGCACGAAAGTGTTGGATTTGCTGAACACCGAGACCTATGACCTGATGATCACGGACATTCGGATGACTCCGATCAACGGGTTGGAGCTGCTGAAAATAGCGCGTCAGGTTCGGCCTGCCATGCCTGTCATCATCCTGACCGCCTTTGGTTCTGTAGAGACTGCCATTGAAGCCATGAAATTGGGGTCATTTGACTATGTCACCAAGCCCTTCAAGATGGACGAGTTGTTGATCACGATCCAGCGGGCGCTGGAGTACAGTCGGGCTCTTTCGGAAAATGTGGAGCTCAAGGAAGAACTGGTTGGCCGGTACAAGTTTGAAAATATTGTGGCCGAGAGCCCGGCGATGCGGAATGTGTGCGAGATGATCAAGCGCGTTGCGCCGGCGGATACAACGGTCCTGATCACCGGCGAAAGCGGTACGGGCAAGGAGTTGGTAGCCAAGGCGATACACTTGCACAGCAAGCGGAAGGACAAGCGATTCCTGGCGGTCAATTGTGCCGCGTTGCCGGAGGCGCTGTTGGAGTCCGAAATGTTCGGCCATGTCAAAGGCGCCTTTACGGGAGCCTCCTGTAATAAAGACGGGCTTTTTGAGAGTGCCAGCGGGGGGACCTTGTTTTTGGATGAAATTTCATCCATGCCGTTGAGTATTCAGGGAAAACTCCTGCGGGTACTGCAGGAACGGGAAATCAGGCGGGTGGGGGGGAATGATACGATTCCGGTGGATGTGAGGGTTATTGCCGCTACGAATACCAGTCTTGAGGCCATGATCAAGCTGGGGACCTTTCGCGAGGATCTTTATTACCGGCTGAGCGTCATTCCGATTGAAGTCAAGCCGTTGCGAGATCGTCAGGAAGATATCCTCCCGCTGGTGTATCATGTGCTTCGCCGCGAAATCGGGGAAGGGCGCGATCTTCCTAAGATCACCCCGGAAATCAAGGAGATGTTCGAGCGTTATACCTGGCCGGGGAACGTTCGGGAGCTTGAGAATGCCGTTAAACATGCCATCACCTTTGCCCAGGATAACAAGATCACTCCCGATGTGCTTCCGCCCCGGATCCTGAACCAAGTCAAGGTTACGGAGCCACACCCGCATTCAGGGCAAGAGGGCTCTGATGATCTCCGGAATAAATCGCTTAAGGCCTTTCTTCGGGAGCGGGAAAAGGAATATTTGGAACAGGTGTTGTCATTGACCAAAGGCGATAAGGAAAAGGCTGCAAAGTCTCTGAAAATCAGTTTGGCCACTCTGTACCGGAAATTACCCGAAGAATCCGGTCCAATCGGTTCGAAATGACGTTTTCCAATTTAGGCATGTCAGAAATGAGAATTATTAAAGAAAAATAGACTCACAATGGGGATAGGTTTAATAAATTGCGCTGAAAGTCAGAAAATCGGCGTAAATTACTAGTTGGCACAAACGTTGCTTATTCAAGTGCCATGCGAGAAACAAGTGTGAAAGTGATTCTCATAAGGAGCAGCAAAATGAAAACGGGTCAGCAAGGATTTACACTGGTAGAGATCATGATCGTAGTCGCGATCATTGGATTGTTGGCCTCTATTGCCATTCCCTCGTTTATGAAGGCGAGAACACAGTCCCAGCAGAATGCCTGCATCAACAACCTGCGTCAGATCGAGTCATCCAAGGAGCAGTGGGCGTTGGA